>JACPHJ010000064.1 GCA_016188675.1 Planctomycetota bacterium | reverse complement strand
AGGAAAAAATATCAAAAATGAATTAACCTCAGGCTTTAGCCTGAGGTGAGAGAACGAAGCTAATAGTGGCTTTAGCCCTGAACGAGGGAAAATCATGGCTAAAGCCAGTTTTTATACACCTGCATATCTCCGCCATGAATGGCGGAGTTAAAGCAAGGTCAAACATTAGTCTGCTTTCCGTGTAGCCGCACGGCTTCAGCCTGCATGGGCATACTGGCCTTGTTCGCCTGGCCGGGAACACAGGCTGAAGCCTGCGGCTACCAGATATGCTGGAAACCAGCATGAATAAAATGAAAATTCCTATACAATCAAGTTAGCGCTTATGGGGCTTCACCCCCGACTATATGCTTTCCGCCCGTCGGGCATAATAATTTAATGTATGGGGAATTTGAGAAGTTCCCTCTTGGGAGGGGATTTAGGGGTGGGTAAAAACTCCTTTACACCCCCCGTACCCTCTATTTATAGGGGAGCTTTAAGTGGGGTTATTTTACTATTTTCCTTATGGATTGTATAGGAAATTATATGTGTGATACGGACTTATTTTGCAGATAATGTCACCCAGAGATAGGCAACCGCCAGTGATAAGTAAGCCAGGAAAGACACGGCAAGAAGCCACTGAGTTCTCTTTCCGGGACGCGCCCAAAGCGGTAGATTTGGCGCGAGAATCCGGTAGTTCAGGAGATAAAGGGCAACTGGGAAGATTACCGTTCCGACAAAGCCTATAACCGCACTGGTTAGAATGAGTGTGCCCGGCGCATTAAGAAGCATGGTAAAAGAGGTGACTATGGTTAGTACCCCCAGAAAGAAATAATACCAGTGACGCAGTTCGAAACGGCGGCTTCCGGGAAAAAGGATGTACACGATATCTGCCTGTATCCGGCTGACGGCATCCGCAGTAGCCAGCCAGGTATCCATTAGGAATGCAGCAGCCACGAGAAGAAACAAAATGCGCCCTCCTGAACCCCAGCTTACTTCAAAAAACCTGCTTTGCACCACGGCGAGTTCATATTCGTCGGGCAGGAGACCCTTGGGGAAAAGCAACGCATAAGCCAGCAGACAGGTCATGAGCGTAGTAAACAGGTTTCCGCAGATGCCCGTCAGGGAATCAACGGCAAGATAACGTCTCCAGGAATTCCATTGTTTAGAGCTTTCGGGAGATTCATCCGGCAGGTTGCCGTCGCTAGTAATGGTTTCAGGCTTGCCCGTAATAGGGCCGGTGATACGTCCCATATGGTCAGCCATGGCGTTTCCCTTGTCACGCATCCAATAGGAATAGAAAAGTATCCAGAAACCTCCCAGTCCGGCAAAGGTAATTGCTGTAAGCAGCTTGTTGGCATCGTTGTTATCCCATGGACGCGGCATTGGGCCGTGTGGCCCAAAAAGCCCTTTTAAGAATGCAGGCGCAGAGTGTAGTACCTCCGGCTGAATGCATGCCCAGAGCAGTCCGGCTACGGTGATTACCGCCACTGCCTTCATAAACCGTTCAATAAGGGAATAAACCACTTTACTTAAAAGGATGGCGGCAAGGAATACCGCTATGGAGGCGTAACCCCAGAATAGCGCCTGGCCGCGCTGGCCCCAACTGGCGGGAAAGTTTGTCAGCGCTGCCATCGCTGTTCCGCCCGCAGAGGCGAATGCGCCAAACCACAGAAATGAGAGCGTCATCAGTACCCAGAGGAATATGCCGAACCATCGGTTCAGACGGATAAAACCGTGAAAAATACTCTCGCCGGTAAGGAGGGTATAGCGCCCAATCTCTACCGTAACGGGGTACTGCAGCAGGCACGCAGGAATCAAAAGAAACAGAAAGGTCAGGCCATATTTCGCGACGATATACGGCCACCAGATCAGTTCGCCGCTGCCCTGCGCAAGCGCCATCCAGACGACCCCGGGACCAAGGGCAGCCCACCATCCTGGGAAGCGGGGCACGGGTTTGCGACCCAGAGAGGACAGCTTGTGTTTTCCCGGTATATTTTGTTCCTGTGTCATATAACCCAATATTCTATCTTATGGCTAAATGGCTGTTAACTGGCAAATTCAGCCGATTCTTTGCTTTCTTTAGGCCTGAGCACAAGCACTCTGACCGCCTCCCAGATTAACCACAGGCTGAGGGTAAACAGGATTATGCCGAATATCGCCGATAGTATCATATCAGGCTTAATAAGCGATCCGTCAAACATACAGAAGAGAGAACCCGCTACATGGCGTATAAGCGACCAGAGCGTCATGGTCATCATAAAAATCATGGGTATGACCGCATAGTACGATTTCTTTCCTGTTTTTATTAACCACACGGAAATTGCAAGGAGCGCAAGACTGGCCAGAAGCTGGTTGCTTATACCGAAGATAGGCCATGCCAGCATGTATCCTTTTTCTTTCGTCAGCGTAAGGAATGCTAACGGCACGGCGAGGGTGATCACCGTTGCTATAATCCCTCCCATTTTCGTTTGTAATCCCAAAAGCTCCTGCAGTATGTAGCGTGCTAACCTGGTGCATACGTCGAGCGTATCATATACAAATGTGGAAAAGGCCAGCAGCGCAAAAGGAAAGGCCATGTTGAAATTTATACCTACAAGGTTTAAGTATTTGGCAATACCGTGAGCGTATATGAGGTTTGGATCCTCTTTAAGAATATCCGCACTTCCTGGCAGCATCATGACGGTCGCCAGCGCCAGCACGGCGAGAAGACCCTCAAGGAGCATTGCGCCATAACCTACCAGTTTCGCATCGGACTCCCGCCGTAACTGCTTGGAAGTCGTGCCGGAGTTTACAATTGCGTGAAACCCGGAACAGGCGCCGCAGGCAACGGTAATAAACAGTATCGGGAATAACGGTTTGCCGTTGACGATGCTTTTTATCCCTTCGGTATTGATGGAGGGATATTGCACTTCGAACCCGCCGAATATTGCGCCAATTAACCCGATAAAGATCGTCAAATACAGCAGCCAGCCTCCCAGATAACCGCGCGGCTGGAGTAATATCCACATCGGCATTACCGACGCAGCAAAACAGTAAACGAGCAACATAACATCCCACTGTTTTACGGTAATACGCATCAGGAAATTTAAAATGGGTGCCGGCATCTGAGGTCCGAGCCATACAATAAATAATATCAGGGGGACAAAAATGGCGGTTGCTATTTTCAGGTTCAGATTAAACCTGTAAAGCAGGACTCCCATGACAATTGACAGCATTATGTAAAGCGCCGATGAAGCGGCGACTCCAGGGCCGAAAGCGACTTCTGCTGACATGGTTTTAAACGTCTGTGCGGTTATGTCAGTAAAGGCAATGATGACGTAGACAAGGGCAAGCCACACGAAGGAAAGGAAAAGTATATAGGAAGTCCGCGACATATATTGCCTGACAATCTGGCCGATTGAGGCTGCCTTATGCCGAATGGAAACGACGAGGCTTGAAAAGTCATGCACGCCGCCGATAAAGATTGATCCAATGACTATCCAGATTAATGCAGGCAGCCACCCGAACCAGAGCGCGGCGAGAATGGGGCCTACAATCGGACCCGCCGCGGAAATTGCGGACAGGTGCTGGCCCAATAACATAGCCGGTTTGGCAGGAACGTAGTCAACCCCGTCGTTTATCGTGCATGCCGGGGTCGGGTTCGAATCATTCAACCGCAGATGGTTTGCAAGGAATCTGCCGTAAAAAATGTATCCAAGAAGCAATATTGCTATCGAGACGAGTACAACGGTTATAATCATACCTGGTTTACCCTTTCAGAAATGTGCGGTGTTTCCGCTTTAAAATTGACTCAAATGTACGTCCGTCTGAGCATCTCGGCTGCCGTCGGATCAAGCTGCTCCTTGCGCCGCACTTCTTCGAAACGAGCCAGCAAATCATCCACGCGGAGTCGCTTTTTCTCGGCGCCGCGAAAGTCATGGATGATTCGGCCGCGGTACATCATGATGAGGCGGTCACCAAGATTGGCGGCCTGATGCATCGAATGGGTAACCATGAGCGTAGTTAATTTATCCCGCAAGATGATTTCCTCGCTTAGCCGGATGACCTGGTTGGCGCTCTTTGGATCGAGGGCGGCCGTGTGTTCGTCGAGCAGGAGGAGTTTTGGCTTGAGCCATGTGGCCATCAGGAGGGTGAGCGCTTGTCTCTGCCCGCCTGACAGGCTTCCTATGATATTGTCTAACCTGTCTTCCAGTTTCATATTCAACATGCGTACACGTTCACGGAGATCGCTCATCAGGTTGCTATTAAGCGCCCACCCAAGCCCGCGTTTTTGGCCGCGCATGGCAGCGAGGGCAAGATTTTCGGCGATTGACATGTTAGGGGACGTTCCGCTGAAAGGGTTCTGAAACACCCGCCCTATAAACCTGGCCCGACGATGTTCCGGCCAGCGTGTGACATCGTGGCCTGCCAGTGAGATGACGCCGGAATCAACAAAAAAGCCGCCGGCAACGGCATTTTGCAATGCTGACTTTCCGGAACCATTGGTGCCTATTACGATAACGAACGACCCCTCGTCAACGGTAAGGTCTATTTTCTGGAGTGCGCGCACTTCGTTTGGAGTGCCTGCATTAAATGTCTTTGAGATACAGCGGATTTCAAGCATAGGTGTTTTTTTTAACAAAATTTTAAATTAAGCATTCTTTTTTTTCAATTTGCCCAGTAAATTAGGGAGAATCAGCGCTGCAAATACAAAAATGGCTGTAATAAGTTTCAGGTCGTTTGGATTCAGTCCCCAGCGCAACGCCATCGCTACCATAAGACGAAAGATGACCGATCCCATAACCGCGCCGGTAATCGTTAAGCCCAAATTCCTCGTGCCGACAAGGGACTCACCGATAATGACGCTTGCCAGTCCCCAGACGACCATGCCGATTCCCATCTGCACGTCTGCAAAACCTTGGTATTGCGCCAGCAGAGCGCCAGATAGTGCAATAAGCCCGTTTGAAAAGGCGAGTCCCAGTGTAATCATGTTTCCAACGTTGACGCCCAGCGCGCGGATCATTTGATCATTATCACCTGTGGCGCGCATTGCAGTTCCCAGATTTGTGCGGAAAAACAGGTACAGAATACACCCTGCCAGACCGATTATTACGGACATAAAGATGAGTACCGAAATATCCCGGACGCCGACGTTCCACCCCATCAGAGACATGTTCTCAGCGCCGCCGAACACCCCCCGTCCGATACATTCGGCGTACGTGGAGAGGGTGGTTTCGGATAACAAGGGAACGTTGCTTTTGCCCATGACGTGCAGATTTGCCGAGTAGAGTGCGGTCATCACCAGGATGCCGGAAAGCAGTTTATTAATCCTGAATTTCGTATGGAGCACGCCCGTCGTAGCGCCAGCCAGCAAGCCGCTGCAAAAACCGGCAGTGGTCGCCAGCGCCGGGTTTATTCCCTTGACGAGCAGGACAGCCGACACGGCTGCCCCCAGTGTGATAGACCCGTCGGCAGTAATGTCAGCAAAATCGAAGATACGAAAGCTGATGAATACACCCATTGCCAGCAAAGAAAGGATAAGGCCGATGGTTAGTGAGCCGATGAGAAGCGTCATGTCTTATGTCCTTTCCGTTGTGACTTCAGTGATTGGCCCGATCCAGCAGGCGCCTCGCACAAATTCACTCTGCCCTGCGCCTGCAATCTCACGGTCGTCGTTGAGCAAATGAAGCACTGCCTGGAGCGCTTCAGATTCGAACAGGGTGGATACGGTCGTTTTTAAGTCCATCTCGCCCTTTTTTACTGGCCGATAGGAGAATACAGCGGTGTGGAAATGCCCTGCAGGCAGCGGTTCTTTCCCCAGTGGCCGCACCATGGAGGCTAAGTCGTGGCGTTCGGTACGGGCAGCCACCCCTGCTATTAATGTCAGGCTTCGGGCGTATGCCCGTTCCGATGTGAAAGAAAGCCATTCCTGTATACCGGGGTGTTCAAAGAGCGGCGATTCCGAAGTGTGTAACGCCGGCGACTGTCTCAGAGCTGCTCCCATAAGCCCTGCAGATTCAGCTACTATGACAATGCCGGCAGTATCTGTATTTGCGATATTCAGGCACGCATCCACGATTTTTGTGAGCGTTATTGCGCCAGCCTCTTTTTTTGTTTCAAATCGCACCATCTTTGCAAATGCGCCTTCGCATGCGAGGCAATAAAGGATTTTAAGTTTGGGTACAAATGCACCGGACGATACCAGGTAGTCGGGTACGTTTGTGCCGTCCGTTGGCAGATATGCCGCTGCGCCTGCCACTGACAGAAATTCTCCAAACCTGCCGCGGCAGTCATCGAATGTGTTGCCTGGTGCGCCCAGACCCACAGCAAACGTTGTGTCGGGGAAAGACATGGTATGAGCATGTTCCTCGCTAAAACTGTGTCCCGGCAGTAACTCAGAATTGCCAATTATACGGCATTTTAGTGAAGCATTCTGAGCGCAATCGAAAATTTCAAACGATGTGTTATCGATGTTAAATTGACTGACACCCGAAGGCTTAACGGACGGTTCTCCCTGCGGCGCTGTTTCTGAAATAAGCAGGTCCCCGAATCCCGCAAGTTCCAGCACCATTTTTACCTGTTCTGAAGGATTGGAAACGACAAACGATCCCTGAATTCCTTTTAATTGTTTGTAAAATTGCAGCAGTACCCGGATGCCGGCTGAACTCATGTACGAAACTTCCGACATGTTGAGGCTGATTTGATGAGCGCCTTCGCGGATGGCATCGGACAGCGCCATAGTTAAATGATCCGCCCAGTAGGCGTCCAGTCGCCCCGTGATGCGTATTTCCAGGACTTCTCCGGATTGCTGTCTTGTAATCTCCATGAATCACCAAAATGGAACTATTGTTATACGGTTACAGTCACGATACCCGTTTCGTTTAGCGGTAACATGAATCGTTCCGCATGCCAAAAATTAAGACCTTATCTTACATCGCTTTTGCATTTACTTCAATTTCTTTTTAAAGGAAATTGTGTAATACTATAACTATCGGCCAATCACTTCCTGGGCTTTTTCGAGCAGCGATGGTGGTATCTTAAGGCCGTAAGCCCTTGCCGCTTCAAGGTTGATGATTAAGTTGGTTTTTGTGAAGGGTTGAAACGGAATATTTGCGGGATTTTCCCCCCGCATAACCCTTGCGGCAATAAGGCCTGCCTCTTTTCCTCCGTCGTAATAATCACGGGCAAGGACGACAGCAGCGCCTGCCTGTGCCTGTGTGCTTTGAAAGGCAAATATTGGCAGCATGGCCTTGCGGGCAGCCTGAGCAATCCCTGGAAAAGATGAAGCCGTAAGGTTGCCTGGAATCTGGCATACGGCGTCAATCCTCCGGTTGCACAATGCAAGCGCAGCGTCAGAGACCTCTGCGCTTGAGTTGGCTGCTACCGCTACCACCCCGATACCCGCCTTCTGTGCCGCATCCGTTATTTTGCCCTTGTGCAAAACGGTGTTCACTTCTGAAGGGGTGAAGAGCGTTCCAACCACACGCACAAAAGGGAAGTATTCGCGGATAATGGACATCATCTCGTCATAAGCGCCCTCCATGTACACACCGGTTACATTGGGCATGTGGTCTTCATTGCTTTTCCCTGCCCCGGCAACGACGGCATTGGCAATATATGTAAAAACGATAGGTATACTGCGGGCGCGCTGCAGCGCCGCCTGGAGCGTTGGAGTTGACAAGGTAATCAGGAGGTCGGCGCCTTCTGATACGGCGGCGTCCACCATGCCGTTCACCGTCGCCATGTCGCCCTGAGCATTTTGAACCTTGATCACGTAGTCGGCGCCTTCTGCAAGACCGGCCTCACGCAGTCCGGCCATTACGCCTTTCTCAGACTCCTCTACGTCCAGCACGTTGTTGTATTCGATCAGGCCGATCTTCCATTTTTTTGTGAGTTTTCCAGAAGCGTCTTGTTTTGAGTTCGGAGGGGGATTTTCGCTGTTTTTTGGTTTACGCTGATTCCGGTCCAGAACCAGCAGCACGGCGGAGATTAGCGCTATGAGGAATATGCCCAGTGAGAGACGACGGATAATGTACCACACGTTTGTATGAATCTCCTTATATTTGTTGAAATAACAAAATCAAGAAAATTTCAATTACCCTTGCAATGGCGGCGGTACACAATTTTGTATCAGGGGCACTGATAATCAAAGGCAGACGGGCGTCAGTTGCGACCTTCTGTCTGGCCGATTACTTCGTCTGCGCGTCTAAGGACGTCTTCGGACAGGCGCCAGCTATCCTTTAATCCGTTAAGGGCCGGTTTATTGATGATAAGCTTTTCCGGCACAATGTTCCTGATAGGTATTGTTGCCGGATCGTCGCCGTGAAGGATATTTCCGGCAAGTACACCTGCAAGCCTTCCCACTTCGTGGTAATTGGCGCCAAGGTCGAAAAGCGCCCCACGCCGTGCGTTTGGCGGTAGATTCGTGAAGACCGGAATTTTACCGTTTTTTGCCGCTGAAATGACTGCATCTATTGCCACGAGGACGGTAACGTCACCCCCTACCCACAGCGCCTGCGCCCCCCTGGCCACAAGAGAGTTTGCGGCTTCGAAGACGCCGGAGGAATTGTCGACGTTGGTCTCCAGGAGTTTGATTCCCAATTCCTGGCAAATAGCCCGTGCTGTGAGTGTGTTTGCCTCTGAATTCGATTCTGCCGGATTCCATGCGACGCCAACTGTTTTCAAATCTGTAAAAAGTGTTCTGGCAAGACGGAATGCCTCTGCAACAGGCTGCATCGTGCCAATACCTGCAAGATGTCTCGGGTGGTCGAGAGGATTGTTGCGATTGATTCCGACTCCGGCGCTAAATGGATCGGCGACAAGGGCAAACGTATGAAGTGTTTTGCCGTCTTTATTGGTATTGGCTACGGCCTGCAAAGACAAGGTGCTGACAGTCAATATAAGATTGAACTGCCCGCCTGTAATTTCTTTGGCAATGGCGTTGGCGGTAGCTATGTCGCCTTCGGCGTTGTACCGTTTAATGAGGATGCTTTTCTCTTCAATAAAGCCGCTTTCCGCCAGACCGGCTGTTAGTCCCTGGACGCCTTCATCCAATGTCGCCTGAGAAGCGTGCTGCATTATTGCTATGGTGGGAATATGTCCAGCGTCTGGTTTCCGCTGGGTCCAATCAGAAAACAGCAGGATGCCTGAAAGTAATACAATGAGAAAGATACCCAGTGAGAGACGCCTCATTGCGAACCACAATTGACGATTATTGAAGGCCATGGACCGCATCCTCCTGAGAATTGAATATGGAAAAAATGGAAGAAAAACCGGCAATATCAAAGACCTCTTTGATCTGCGGCTTTAGAGAGGAGAGGGCGATCTTTCCATTGACATTCTTCAATTTTTTGGCGGCGATAAGAAACACGCGCAGTCCTGCGCTGCTGATGTAATCCAGCCGGGAAAAATCTACAACCAATAATCTTTCGCCGTGTTCTATCAATGCGGTGAATTTCTCTTCCAGCAGATTTGTTGTCATTACATTCAGATTTCCCTTTAATTCGAGGATGATGATATTGTTTCTTTTATTCTCTGTAATTTCCAAATGTTAGTCCTCCATTGCCAAAAATGCAAATATACTATGATTCTTTTGTTTTCTTTTTCATTACCAGGAGATTTTTGCCTTCCTGCCGTTTGTATTCCAGTGTATCCATTAAATTCGTGACGAGATGAATCCCCAGTCCACCCACTTGTCTTTCCTCCAGCGGCTTTTCCAGGTCAGGTTTTTCAGCTTCCAATGGATTAAAAGGTTTACCGTCATCTTCCACTTCCACCGTCAATTCTTCATCTTTCAGCAATATACGGATTATTATCTGGTGTTCGTTCGCGTCGTTGTATCCATAGTATATAACATTGGTAATAATTTCATCCAGGGATAAGTTTAGGGCATATAGTATCTTTGGTGAAAGGTTGTTGGCTTCACCAAATGCTTCTACGGTTTGGCTTAATCTTTCAAGCTCACTGAGATTGTTTTTTATTTGGATTGTTGTAGTACGGTTCATTGTTTTCTTGATATTTGAATCATTTCTTCAGGTATTTTAAGGCCATGATGGTAATATCGTCTGCCTGGGGAGCGCCGGAAGCAAATTTCTTAACAGTACCGACGGTGTCCTGGATTAATTTTTTTGGCGAAAAGCCGGATACTTCCTGTAAAAATTCTTTTAACCGACGGTCAGAGAATAAATTTTCACTGCTGTCCATAGCCTCAGTAACTCCGTCAGTGTAAAGAAAGATTCCGTCTCCGGTGCGAAGCATAATTTTCTTCGTTTGGTACTTAACATCTTCCATTATTCCCAGTGCCATCCCGCCGGTATTTTCCAGGAGTTCTGCACTTCCGTGACTGTAAAGAAAATATGGTAGATTATGGCCGCCGTTACTGTAAAACACCTCGCCTGTTTGCGTGTTCAGCCTCCCGCAGAAAATGGTTACGAACATGCTGGAGTCGTTGCCTACACACAATTCTTTGTTGACCTTTGTCAGGATTTCGTCCGGCATCATGTCTTTGTCAGTTTTTGCTTTAATGAGCGTCTTCGTTACGGCCATAAACAGTGAAGCGGGCACCCCCTTGCCGGAAACATCGCCGATGACATAGTACAGATAGTCGTCCATCAGAAAAAAGTCGTAAAAATCTCCGCCCACTTCTTTTGACGGTTCGATGATTGCATAGATATCGAATTCCGGCCTGTTCGGAAAGGGCGGAAAAATTTTCGGCAAAATGCTCATCTGGATGTCGTGTGCGATCTTTAATTCGCTTTCTATCCTTTCCTTGGCCGATGTGGTGTCTGTTAATTCTTTTATGTATTGCTTCAATGAGCGTTTCATAGAGATAAAGGACTCTCCGAGCCTTCCTACCTCATCGCGGGATTTGATAGCGGGAATTTCAATATCAAGATTTCCTTTAGCGATGTCTGTGGTTGCCCTTGCCAGTATCCTTAACGGGCGAGTAATGGACCGGGATATAAAAACAATTACCCCTAAAAGTAATGCAGTACCTATAATTCCAAGCAGAAACACCGTATGATTCAGGTGGACGATATCTGCCATCAATTCTTCCTGGGGAAAAAGCACACCAAGCGACCAACCGCTGGAAGGCAAAGGGGCGTAATACAACCAGCATTTTTTGCCTGAAACGATATCTTCAACTGGGACGAAACCGGATTTGCCATTAATCATCTCTCTGCCGATTTCTCTCAAACGGGCGTCGTTCCGCGTCTCGGCTATGCTAAACAGGGTTTCGTTCATTATCAAGCTACTGGTCGGATGGGTAACCATCATCCCTTTCCTTGAAATGAGAAAACCATAACCTGTCCGGGATATCCTGATTGAAGATACAATCTCCTCCAGCCAATTCAGGGAAACGTCCGCAGTCACTATTCCCATAAATTGTTTTTTGCCGGAGATGGTTTTATAAAATGGTACGGAATAGGTGCACATGATGATATTACCGCCGCCTTCATCGTAATACGGTTCGCTCCATACGGCACGATTGAGTTCTTTGGGGATCTGATACCAGTCCAGGTAGAAATATCTGTAAGACTCGCCGCCCAGATAGGTGAATCGGATTTTCCCATTACTCTTATAAAAATACGGACCGAAGTACAGTGCGTTTTTATCAAATGCGTAAGGTTCGAAGGAAATAGTGGAGCCGTATATCTCGCTGTTATTTTTTACCACCGTGCGGATTAAGTTCAGCAATTCATTTTTCCTGAACGTGGAGTTTTCGAGAAAATACGCCATATTTTCCGGAATCTTTTCGATGGAATGCAGCACCGTTTCTACCTTGTTTACGGTGGTAAAAGTAAGATTTTTAGCGTTCTCTTCCACGTTTTTTTCGATAATCTTGCGGGAAAACGTGTAATTATAGCCGAAGATAAGCCCGAAGATGAGCATGGTGCTGGCAAGGATGAGCACTATAAGTTTTAAGGCAATTCCGCTGTTTTTCAACATAAGCGCCGCATTTCCTGTGAAACGACATGAAATCTGGAATTTTGTTTATCAAATCATTGTGGGGCAGGTTTCAAACCTGCCCCTACTTGTTTACATACTCAGCCACCTTGCTTCCCATGCCGGAGGTTGAGAGGATTTTTTCCTTTGGCGTAGCGGCAGAGGCGATGTCGCCTGTCCGATAGCCATCCTCCAGCACGGCCATAATAGCCTGTTCGATGGCGTTCGACTCTTTGCCAAGTCCGAAGGCGTATTTCAGCATCATTGCCCCTGATATGATTTGCGCAAGTGGATTTGCCTTGCCCTGCCCTGCAATATCAGGTGCAGAGCCGTGAATGGGTTCAAAAAGCCCAAACCCTGATTCTGAAAGGCTGGCGCTGGGAAGCATGCCGATAGAACCGGTGATGGCTGATGCCAGGTCAGACAGAATGTCGCCGAACATGTTTTCCGTGACGATTACGTCAAACTGCTTCGGGTTTGTCGCCAATTGCATGGCTGCATTGTCCACGTACATGTGATTGAGTTGTATCTGAGGATAATTTTTCTGGACGTAATCAACAACCACCTTTCGCCACAGTTTTGAGCTTTCCAGGACGTTGGCCTTGTCAACGGAGGTTAATTTCTTGCTGCGTTTCATGGCAGCCTCGCAGGCCACCTTGGCAATCCTCTGAATTTCCGGTACGGAGTAAATCATATAATCAACAGCATAATCTCCCTGGACAGCGCCTTCTTTCAAGGTGATAGACTTTACCTTGTTATTGCCGAAGTAGACACCACCTGTCAGTTCTCGCACGATAAGGATGTCCAGTCCGCCTTTCAAACGTTCCGATTTCAGGGATGCAGCATCGGCCAACGGTCCGAAGATTACAGCAGGACGCAGGTTTGCAAACAGGCCGTAGATAGCCCTCAATGGCAGCAGAGCGCCGCGTTCCGGAGTAAGTTCCGCAGGCAGGGATTCCCATTTTGGACCGCCCACAGCGCCAAAGTAAATGGCGTCGGCGTTATCACAAATCTTCCTTGTTTCGTCGGGCAGCGGGTGACCGTATTTATCATAAGCGCACCCGCCGACCAGCGCCTCTATATATTCAAAAGTATGGCCAAACTTCTTTGCCACGGTATCCAGCACCTTCAGCCCTTCCTTCATTATTTCCGGCCCGATCCCGTCTCCTGCCAGCACAGCAATGTTTTTTTTCATGTATTCATCTCCATTCAGTGATCTTTATGATTGTGTTAACATTTTTACCACCTGGGGTGCAGAGAAGTGTCGAGCGACAAGTGACAAGTGACGGGTGACGTGTGACGCAATGTCCGTCACTCGCCACTCGCCACCCGTCATCCGTTATTTCTCTGCGTCCAAAACGGAGACTAATTTTATCTATATTTTTAAGAATTGTCTACCCCATTATTTTGTTGACAGCATAAGGTTTAAAAAATTAGAGTATTTAAAATGTCTCATTTAATTAAAGAAATGCAACCAAAACTATGAGTGTTGGTGAGTTTGTTATAAGACATGAGGTCTCCGTACGCCTCAGCTTCTTTTTCGGCATTTTAGCCGTGATGGCGTTATGGGAGCTGGCAGCGCCCAGGCGTAGACTCACAGTCTCTAAGGTGTTCCGTTGGATTAACAATCTGGGTGTGGTGTTCCTTAACAGCTTTTTGCTGCGCTTCGCCTTTCCAACGGCTGCCGTGGGTGTGGCAGTATTTGCCCTGGAGCACGGATGGGGGGTTCTCAATCACTTCCGGTTGCCGTATTGGGCTGCTGTTGTGTTGTCAGTGATTGTTCTTGATTTCATCATCTATTTGCAGCATGTAATGTTTCATGCCGTCCCCGTCTTCTGGCGAATCCATCGCATGCATCATGCAGATTTAGACTTTGACGTTACTACCGGCATTCGGTTTCATCCCATAGAGATCATACTTTCTATGTTTATCAAATCCGCAGGGGTTGTCGTGCTGGGGCCGCCTGTATTAGGGGTAATCATATTCGAGGTGGCGCTGAATGCCACGTCCATGTTTAATCATAGCAATGTGCGCATATTGCGTGGTGTAGACCGCATTTTGCGGTGGTTTGTTGTAACGCCTGATATGCACCGGGTGCATCACTCCACTGAGGAGCACGAAACCAACTCCAATTTCGGATTTAACCTGCCGTGGTGGGATCGCTTGCTGGGCACATACCGGGCACAGCCGCGGATGGGACATGAAGGCATGACCATCGGTCTTGAGGATTTCCGGGACAAAAAGCGTTGTATTATGCTGCCGGGTATGCTCTCAATCCCCTTCATCGGCAAGATCACGGGTTATGCGATTACGAGTCGCAAATGGGAGAAACACAATGAACGCCATTGATGATTGTGACGGGTTCTTTGACTGTTACTTTGAGCAGAAAACACGACTTGAGGAGCAATTAGTGTCTCATAAAAAATATTTTTACATTTTCAGCAAAAATTGTAGCGCCGATCCCTTGTGGTCGGCATTTGGCGGGGGATGAACCACCCGCGCTACAGTCATTTTCGACGCGTTCGGGTTAGGATATACATCATTATAATGATTGTCAAGTACCGTCCGACAAAAAACAAGCAGGCAATCAATTCCTATCTTGATTGTATAGGAATTTTCATTTTATTTGTACGGCTTCGCGGGTGGTA
This sequence comes from Planctomycetota bacterium, assembly GCA_016188675.1. Lineage (GTDB taxonomy): Bacteria > Planctomycetota > Brocadiia > Brocadiales > Brocadiaceae > Wunengus. Next base: position 65,182 of record JACPHJ010000064.1, on the reverse strand, counting down.
CCAGGCATAAAATCCCCCTTAGAAAAGGGGGCAAGGGGGTTGTAAAAATTCAAGAAAAACACAACCCCCTGAATCCCCCTTTGCTAAGGGGGAATTATTAGGTCTAATTTGAATTCTTCAAGGCACGACTACCCGTGGATTGCAAGCTGGTCTAGAGTGATTCGGCCCGTTCTTTTCCCCAAGAAAAACCGGAAAAATGTTTGCATTCTTCTTCACTTTTGTAATAATATGAAAAAGTCTGACGTTGTAAATAATGCGGGCAGAGCTAAGCACACCGGTTGCCACACCATTCGTCACTCTTTTGCCACGCATTTGCTTGAGTCCGGCTATGATATTCATACCATCCAGGAACTTCTTGGGCACGAAGACGTTAGCACAACGATGATATACACCCATGTTTTAAATAAAGGCGGTCGCGGTGCCTGAAGTCCCATTGATGGGTTGTAGTCCGGTTTATACAGACTGTATAAGCCGGAATGGGCAATTTTGGGAAAAATATACAAACACATGAATCTAAATAAGCTACAATACATAACAAGAGGATGCGGTAACTTCTTATATATACTGAAGCAGTCTGTTTTTGCCGATTTATACAGACTGTATAATTATTGTTAGATGCAGAATAATGAGAAAAAATAGATATGGAATATGCGCTTTCATTCGTGGGTGTAGTTATTGCTGTTCTTACCTTGATCTCTGCCTACCATATCGCAGCAAAGCAAGGCATTTTCCACAAGCATGAAATTCTGCTCACACTATCGAAACCAGTCTTAGCAAATAAAGGAGATAAAATACCTAGATACACAGAAGTTAGAAAGATAGGGAATCTAAAGTATCCAGAGTCTTACCCGGATAAATTTTATCCATTTATGCTCAGAATGCCGCTCATGGTGACATTTGGAACCACAGAGACTACAAAAATCAATGCGTTTTTTTTGCTCATGACAATAATTAACAATAAGAGCAAGCCGGTAGAAAACGTCACAATAAATATCTATCTACCAGATCACTTAATGCCGGATAATCACATGCCGATGGGCAAACCTAACGGAACTGAGGTCAAGAGAAATATTGACAAAGCAACTGGACAGGGAGAAATTCAGTACGATCTAAGCCTGAAACCATATGATTGTTTAATAATTCCAGAACTTATAATTATTGATCAAGCAAATATTATTACAGAAATACAAGATACAGATGCGGAGGAGTCAAAAAACTCCAGAATAAGCACTATCCGTTGCATCATGAGAACGTCAGATATCGTTTACGAGGAACGTTTATATGTCGCTGCTATTGAAGCTAGCAATATAATCGACCTCTGCGAAAAGACTATTACACTAGGGGGTTCACTGATTGATAAACACATAAAATCGCTTAAAAAGCCCTTAATTCACAGATTATTTCGGCTACCTTTTGGAAGTCGTACATTACTATGCGTAAAACCGTCACTTATGTCGCCTGTAGATGGTGTAGCCCTACACATGTATGGGCAAGAAGATGATAGATCTGAGGCCGAAATACTAGGTATAGTGAAAAAATGATGCGTTATATGCATCTAACCATACGCTCAAGTGGGACGGTCGCTATCGCGCCCGCCCCGTAGCTATTCGTTATTTCCATCTTATTTAAATATCTTTGATTTCAGTCAGTATCTTTTTGATATTTTGTGCTTTGACTGCTCGGCGTTTCGCGTCCAACTCCTCCAACCCATACTTCACACGAGGATATCCGTACCTGCGCCTTTAGGGCAAGTCTTATAGACATTCTAAGTCTACACGGTTAATTGGAGACCCGTTGAACGCACTCAATGTACCGTCTTCGCCACTTTCACAAATTTATACTATTGACAAAGGTTAACATGTTGGTTAACATAATTTTGTGAATAAGACTGTTGTTTTTTACAGAACTATCGATGGTAAATGTCCAATAAAAGATATGAGCGATTTAAAAGAATATATAAGGAAAAGGAAAAAAAGAGACAAAGAATTTGCTGAAGGATTTGAGGAAGGATATGAACGGTTTAAGATTGGACTGGTACTTCGCCATGCGCGTGAAGCGGCGGGTTTATCTCAGGAAGAGCTTGCACATCGACTGAAAACAAAGAAAACTGCCATTTCAAGAATTGAAAACCATGCAGAAGACATAAAATTATCAACGCTCGACCGTATCGCCGTTGCCCTTGGGAAACGGTTGGAAATTAAAATTGCTTAAATATACTATTAAGAAAGTAAGCCAGAGGGTCACCCATTAGAAGGCTTTTGTCAAGCAAAAGAGAATCTCCGTAGCAAAAAATCACAGGAGCTATCCGTTTTCGGCAAGTACCTTCTCAATCTGTTTCCTCACACAAAGACATAGAGATTTATGGTATATCCCATCCTTCATCGTTCTTTGTGGCTCTGTGTTATTACTTTTTTTATTCGTTTGTTCAAGGATAATCCGGAAGTCTGGCGCAATTCTTGCGGAAGAAATCATCCGGTTTGGCAAAGGCACCCCTCGTTTTGGATATCTCCGCGAGTATCTGTATTTTGTTTCCTCATCACTTATGCCTTTGCTAATCCTTCAAATCTTTTAAAGATTTTTAAGGGATATTAGAACTTCTCCCGCATCTATACATTTGCAGATGGGGCATTTTTCTTTTGAAATAGTGGATTTGCGCTCTTTAAGAGGCATAAATGCTGCCTTAAAAGCACGGGATGTTATTTCCCAATTGCCTCCGTATTCTTTTAGATTTCCGCACGAACAATATACCACTGGCTCAAACATGTGTGTTTCCCTCAAAATTATGTATCAAGCTAAGTAAAGTTACATTTTACCCTTACTATTAATACACCCAAAACGGTCAAAAGTCAAAAACATCTCTGTGGTTTTAGATGAAGATATCGGTAATCATTCCCACGCTTAACGAAGAGTCACATATAGAAAAAACGCTCCGGAGCGTTATGAAACAGGATGGGGATTATGAGTTGTATGTGGTGGATGGCGGAAGCGCCGATAAAACGGTTGCCATTGCAAAGAGATATGCCTGTGTGATAAACAGCCAGCGCGGACGTGCGGTTCAGATGAATACAGGCGAAAGGCTTTCCACAGGAGATGTCTTGCTGTTTCTGCATGCCGATACACAATTGCCAGACAATGCCTTTCGTGAATTGATAAAAAGGATGAAAGACGATACGGTCGCAGGAGGTTCATTTTATATTGCATTTGATGCAGATAATTTTATACTAGGAGGTGTCTCATTTATCACCAGGTTTAACTTCAGACTCTTCCATTTTGGAGACCAGGGAATCTTTGTGCGGCGTGATGTTTTCCAAAAGATCTGCGGATACAAAGAAATGCCAATTATGGAAGACTATGATTTTTATAAAAGATTAAGGAACCAGGGAAAGGTTATTCTTATAAGGCTGCCCGTGATTTCTTCGGCAAGGCGGTTCATCAGAAAAGGCGTGATACGGCAATTACTGATTAATAAGTTTGTGGTGCTGGCTTATTGGGTTGGACTTGATATTCAAACAATTAAACGTTTTTATGACGATAAGAGGTAAAGATTATGCAGATATTGTTGACTAATGATGACGGCATCTATGCGCCGGGGATTGCCGCTTTAAAGCATCAGATTCAGACGCTGGGGCAAATTACGGTTGTGGCGCCTGATATTGAGCAGAGCGGCGTGGGGCACTCCATTACCTTCAGCCATCCCTTGCGGATCAGGGAGGTGTATTTAAACAACGAATTTATTGGTTACGGTGTGAATGGTTCTCCGGCCGATTGCGTGAAGCTTGCTGCGCATGAAATTATGAAAAAGGGACCTGACGTAGTCATCTCAGGACTTAATATGGGGGCCAACGTGGGGATTCACGTCCTGTATTCGGGAACGGTGGCTGCCGCCGTAGAGGCGGCGATCATGGGATTCCCTTCGATAGCCGTTTCCTTCGAGATTACTGACCAATATGCCGATGTGGGAGAAGCGGCAAAGGTGGCAAGAGGCGTCATAGAACGCATCATCAAACATAAATTACCCAAAGGGTCACTGCTCAACGTGAATATTCCGTCACGCCCCGCCAATCAAATCAAGGGAATTAAGATAACCCGTCAGTTTGCCCATGATTTTAAGGAGACCTTTGATAAGCGCATCGATCCCGGCGGGAAGGCGTATTACTGGTTAATGGGAACGAATAAATCAATCCATCGTGAGGAAGGAACGGATCTTACGGCCGTCAATGAAGGCTATATTTCCATTACCCCGCTGCGTTACGACCTGACAGATCATAATCTGTACAAAAAGATTGAGGAGTGGGACTGGGGTAACTTCTCATAATCCCTTTGAAAGGTTTTGGTGGGAATATTTTGTCAATAATTTTTCCATTTAGGCCGGAATGAAAACTCATGCTTTTGTCATTTCGACCCCTTCACATTTGTCATTCTGAACGAAGTGAAGAATCTTTTTTACTCAGGGTAAACTACGGGAGAAATCTTAAGACTCCTCACTCTGTTCGGAACAAAGATTTCTCGCTCCGCTCGAAATGACAGTTGGATAGTTTCGTTCAGACACTATTCAAGGATTTTTTAAAACATCGTGGGCCCCGACCTTCCTTAGAATATACACCTCTCCTTTGATTTGAAAAGTAAATCGGTAGTTTTTGGTAATTCTACCCTCCCAAATATCCTCAAAACCTTTCATTTTCTTGATCCGAAGCGATGGAAGTCGGGAATTTGTTAAAAACAAGGCGAGCTTTTTATTTACTTTATCCTGAATGTTTTCAGGTAGCAAGTTGTAACATTTTAGAAAATCATTGGAATAGAAAAACTTCATTTGTCTAAGATTTGAGAGATTTAACTAGGTCTTCGATATTATCAAATGGTCCCGCAAGTTTTCCATTCTTTATATTTTCCTCGGCTTCTCTTTCTCCCTTTTGCCAGTCTTCATGCCACCACCAGGCTTGATCAGCATTAATAAGTCTTGCCTTAACTGCGACTTTTATTTCGTAGTCGTTTAAGCCTTTTGAGTGGAGCAGGTCAGTTTGAATTTTTTTAATTTTCTCCCTTGCTTCAATGAGTATTTTATGCTCGTTTTTATTTAGAGAGGGTATGGAATGTTTGTTGGTTAATTGTTTTGGGATAAGCACGATATTGCCATTCTCAACAATTGCTTCAACCAAATCACCCACGTGTAAATGGAGCTTCTCGGAAACCTCCTTAGGTATCGTGATCTGGTGTTTCGGCCTGATTCTCATGGTTGGCATTTGTGTCACTCCTTAAGTTATAAAATTTAATATTTTGTATACCTCTAATTTTCCAATAGTACAACTTTCTCACTTTTGAACTATAGCATCAGAAATAACGCCTGTCAAATTGAATCTTTTGGAATGAAATGAGTATTCCTGCTAATGGAATAACGAGAGATTTTAAATGGGAAATTGAGTGAGAACTTTGATCTCTGCGTATTGCGTGTGGAGCGTTTTTCAGGCGAGGCATGGAGTAAAGAGTGAAGGACTGGGGATGCGCTTATACTTATTTATTAACTCAGGCAAGTCCTTTTCTTAATATTCCTATAAACTTCTCAGGCGTTATAATCTTTATATCCTCATAGTTTTCAAGAGAAAGCAGATCATTGTCTCTGGTAATAATGTAGTCCGCCTGTGCTTTAAGAGCGCATGCAACTACCATATTATCATTAGGCATGTCGTTTTCTAGAACTTTTCACCGTTTTGGCAATTTCTTCTTCCTGTTCTTTAGCGCTTTGCTTTGGTTTGGGTTTGCGATCCTTAACGTTTTCCATGGATTCAAAAAGCTGATTCCATGTTTTTTCTCGCTCCACCACAGTAACCGGTTTTAGAAGGATTCCATTTTCCACCGCCTCGGCTTCAAGAAAATCTCCTTCAGCGAGGTTGAATTTCTTGCGCAAATCGGCGGGCAGAGTTACTTGAGCAAATTTCCTCAGTTTTAAGAGACTCATATTTCCTTTTTCCTTTAAATAAATTGAACTTTTATTAAGTATATATGAAAATAACAAAATAATAAATTAAGAGATTATTATACGCTTGACGAGGAAGACGTCAAGGGAATTAAAGCAATAATCCAAGTTGCTTTAAACTTAGATAATAGCTCCATCAGAATCACATGTTTACCTATTCAATATATATACAGGCCGCTCCTACGGAGCTATTCACCCTCTTGGATTTTATTGTGCCACAAACAGACCGCCCCCTAACGGGGCTACATTGTTTCTTCATATCGTTCGGGTTAGGGGCAATAAAAATCTTGACATATATATACCTCAACTCTATAATGTTTTAGCTGTAAGTTTGTAAGTATAAGTTATTGCAAAAAGACGTAAAAGGGCAGATAGCTCAGTTGGTAGAGCACAGGACTGAAAATCCTGGTGTCGCCGGTTCGATCCCGGCTCTGCCCACCACTTGTCGTTACATCTGAATTGTTACAAAACCTTTTGCGGCTTCAAACATGTGATAATTGTCCAATACACGATTGATAGATTCCCGCCTTTCCTTTTCATTTCCTGAAATACGAGATAAGTTACTAAGTGATGATCCAACTGATAAAAAATTAATTATGTATGTTACAACCGTAGAATGTTTGTTTTTATTGGGTGTTTATAAGATATGATAAAATCGCAATGCCTGGATGTTAAGTCGTTAGAAGAACGTGCAAAAGTTATTCGAAAACATGTTGTCAGGATGCTCGCCAAGGCCGGTTCGGGGCATCCCGGCAGTTCTTTGTCAACGGTAGACCTGCTTATTGCCCTTTTCTATAATAAATTAAGACACAACCCGCAGCAGCCTGCATGGCCAGACAGGGATAGATTTGTGTTGTCGAAGGGTCATGCCTGCCCGGCGCTCTATGCCGTACTTGCAGAAAATGGTTATTTTGGTGTAGAGAAACTTGACACCCTCAGACAGTTCGGGAGCATCCTGCAGGGACACCCCTCGATGAAAATAACACCGGGTATTGAGATATCCGGCGGCTCGTTAGGGCAGGGGCTTTCGGTTGGATTGGGAATGGCTTTAGCGGCAAAATTAGACAAAAAGGATTACCGGACGTACGTCATGTTGGGCGACGGAGAGCTTGCGGAAGGACAGGTGTGGGAAGCGGCGATGGCGGCAAGTCATTATAAGGCAGACAACCTGTGCGCCATCATCGATCAAAATGGACTGCAAATTGACGGGTTTATTCATGAGATTATGTCATCGTACCCGATTCCTGATAAATGGAGGGGTTTTGGCTGGCATGTGATTGAAATTAACGGACATGATTATGAGGCTATTTTATCGGCTTATGACGAGGCGGAGAAGATAAAGGGTAAACCGACCGTCATTGTTGCAAAGACAATAAAAGGGAAGGGTGTCTCTTTCATGGAAAACCAGGTTGACTGGCATGGAAAGGCGCCTTCAAAAGATGAGGCTGAACGGGCGTTGGCAGAATTGAAATAGATAGTGATATTTTAGCGCAAAGACGCTAAGGTCGCAAAGAAGTAAATTTATTGTATAGGAATTTCAAACTTTTTAGTTAGGCAATTAATAAACACACACCCCTACCCCTCTCAAGAGGGGACTTCTAAAATTCCCCTCTTGGGAGGGGATTGAGGGGTGGGTAAAAATGGTGAAAATATAAAATGACAGAAATGATAGCTACACGCCAGGCATATGGCGATGCGCTGGTAGAACTGGGAGAGAAAAACAAGGATATTGTGGTGCTGGACGCCGACCTTTCAAAATCCACGACCACGGCAAAATTCGGCAAGAAATTCCCCGAAAGATTTTTTAATATGGGGGTTGCCGAGGCCAATATGATGAATACGGCTGCGGGGTTGGCGACATGCGGGAAAATTGCCTTTGTCAGCAGCTTCAGCATCTTTGCCACAGGCCGGGCTTGGGAACAGATCAGAAATACGATTTGTTACAGCGGATTAAATGTAAAGATCGTCGCCACGCACAGCGGGGTATCAGTCGGGCCAGATGGGGCGTCACACCAGTGTATCGAAGACATTTCACTGATGAAGACGATTCCTACCATGACGGTTGTTGAACCGTGCGATGCGGTGGAAACAAGGAAGTCCATTCTGGCAGCGGTAGCCCATAAGGGGCCTGTTTATATCCGATTGGGCAGGGCTGCTGTACCGGTAATTACAAAAAAGGAAGATCCTTTCTCGATTGGTAAAGCGAGTGTCCTCAGAAATGGAAATGACGTGGCGATTGTCGCCTGCGGGGCGCTGGTGGCTAATGCACTCACAGCGGCGGATATGTTGTCGAAAGAAGGAATCGAGGCAACAGTGGTTAACATGCATACGATAAAACCCATAGACCTGGAAATTTTGGTAGAGGTTGCGAAGCAGGTAAACGCTGTGGTGACTGCTGAACAGCATGTGCTGGATGGCGGCCTGGGCAGCGCCGTTGCAACGGTATTGTCCGGAAATTATCCTGTTCCTTTGGAAATGATTGGCATTGATAATCGTTTTGGACAATCGGGAGAACCTGATCTCCTCTTTAAGGAATATCACCTTCTGCCAGAAGATATTGTTTTGGCGGCAAAACGGGCCATAGAGCGAAAGAAGAAATAATGAAAAGGCTGAGTATTTTTTTATTATTTGTAACCCTTGTATTTGTTAAAGTCTCGTTTGGGCAGGAAGTCCCTCTCGAAAAACCTCTGTCCGAAGTTAAAGAGAGCGCCGATAAAACCAAATCGGATGTTTATGAGGAATACGAAGAGTTTGTAAAAGTCGTTAAGGAATTACAGGATAAATATGTCGATGAAATAAAAATTAATACGATCCTTGTGAACGCATACCGCGGCATGCTTTCGGGTCTCGATCCGTACAGTCAGTATTTTAGTGCGGAAGATATGGAAGACCTGAAAATTGAGACGGAAGGAGAATTTGAAGGACTGGGAATTGAGGTGATTGTCAAAGATGGGCTGCTGACAGTGATTACGCCTCTGCTTGATTCTCCTGCCTTTAAGGCCGGGATACTGGTGGGAGATCGAATTATCAAGATCGACGGTGAATCCACTGAAAATATGACTATCAGGGATGCCGTGAAAAAGCTTCGCGGGAAGTTAGGAACGAAGATTACCCTTACCGTAGTTCATGAAGGCGATACTAACACGGAGGATATTACCATTGAACGCGCAAAGATTCATGTACAGAGCATCCGTGGCGCCAGAATCGTGGATGCTGATTATAAGATTGGTTACCTTGCGGTGACAAATTTTCAGGAAAATACCGTCAGGGATATGGATGCCGCTATTCAGGATTTGATGAAAAAAGGGATGAGATGTTTGATATTGGACTTGAGATTCAATCCCGGAGGGTTACTGAACGTTGCTGTCGATATGGCTGATAAATTTCTGGAAAGGGGGGTTATTGTTTCTACCAAAGGAAGAGATAAGACGCAGAATTATGTGTATCAGGCGCATAAGCAGGGGACGTATCCCAATTTTCCGCTGGTGGTGCTCGTAAACAACGGAAGTGCGAGCGCATCGGAAATTGTTGCTGGCGCGATTAAAGACCACAAACGGGGTTTGTTATTAGGCATTAAGACGTTCGGCAAGGGTTCTGTGCAGAGCCTGATTCCTGTAGGAGACGGGAAAGCCGCCTTGAAATTGACGACTGCGCGGTATTATACGCCGTCAGGGGTTTGTATTCATGAAAAAGGAATTGAGCCTCATGTAAAGGTTTCGCTCAATTTTGCAGAGGCAAAGGCATTGCACGAACACCTATCCATGACAAATATAGATACGATGATTAATGAAGCCAAAGGAACCGAGACCGTGCTTAGAGGAACCGTTGGGGTAAAAGAAAAACCTCAGTATATCGATATACAACTGGAAAGGGCTGTAGATGTCCTGAAAGGTATAGAGGTCTATGCGAAGCGTCCAGGCACTCCATAAAAATGGAATGGGTTTAATTTAAATTTTTATAATTAAGGCAGGAGACATTCCTGCCTTTTTTATGGTATGTTAATCCTAGGTATTGAGACATCGTGTGACGAGACTTCGGCGGCTGTTGTAAAAGACGGGAGGGAAGTATTATCGAGCATTATTCTCTCTCAGGACGTTTTACATCGCCAGTTTGGAGGTGTGGTTCCTGAGATTGCCTGTCGGGCGCATTTGGAGTCTATCGTCAGTGTCATTAACAGCGCCCTGAGTGATGCAAAGGTACAGCTTGCTGAAATTGATGCAATTGCCGTTGTTAATACACCGGGTCTCATTGGCGCCTTGCTTATCGGTGTGACAGCCGCAAAAACATTATGCATGGCATTGGACGTACCGTTGTTGGCAATTAATCATCTCCATGCCCATATCTATGCAAATAATCTTGAGCATGAAGATATTCGCTACCCAACGATTAGCCTTGTCGTATCGGGGGGACATACTACCCTTTTTTTATCTGAGAGTGAGACGAAACACGTTCCATTAGGCTGGACAATTGATGATGCGGCAGGTGAGGCATTTGATAAAGTTTCAAAAATATTAGGTCTGGGTTATCCAGGGGGGCCGGTTATTGATAAGCTTGCGAGGTGCGGGAATCGGCGTGCAGTGATATTCCCAAGGGCTTATTTAGAGAAGGATTCGCTTGATTTTAGTTTTAGCGGGCTGAAGACGGCAGTTTTATATTACTATCGGGGGCAGGATGCAAGAACGTCCGGATCAAAGACTCCGTCAGAACAGGAAGTCGCTGACATTGCTGCGAGTTTTCAGGAGGCGGTGATTGACGTCCTCATAGATAAAACCGTCATGGCATCAAAGATGTATAACGTTCGCGGGATTGCATTAGGTGGAGGTGTTGCGGCAAACTCGAGGTTGCGTCAAAGGCTGGAAGAAACATCGAAAGAGATTGGAATTTCCGCATATTGTCCGTCTCCCAGATTATGTACGGATAATGCCGCAATGGTGGCAGGTCTGGCATATAAGCAGTATTTAAAAGGTGATATTTCGCTGCTGGACGTCGAAGCTATTCCATAGCTCTGTTAGCCGCAACCAAAGTGAATAAAGTGACGTGTGACGTGTGACGTGAGAAACGTCACACGTCACACGTCACGTAAAAATCTTACCCACCCCTCAATCCCCTCCCGAGATGGGACTTCTTAAATTCCCCTCTTGAGAGGGGCAAGGGGTGTGTGCTAGTTTTGCTGGTTCAATCCGCAAGATTGAACCAGCGTTGAATATATCATATATTATACACGTGGGAGCAATTCATGAATTGTCCCTACCGGCAGCGTATACCCATAAATTTTCTACGCATTTGAAATCAATATGGACATTGATGTTATAAAGAAATTACTGGAAGATTATAAGTCCGGGGAAGCGTCAATAAATGACGTCCTTGGGAAGATCAAGGAACTGCCTTACAAAGACATCGGTTTTGCCAAGGTGGACAGTCATCGCAAGATTCGTTGCGGTTTTCCAGAGGTTATTTTCTGCATGGGTAAGACCACTGAACAGGTGGTGAAGATTGTGGAGCATATTGTAGCAGGTGGAAACGACATGCTTGCCACCCGTGCAAGTGCGGAAGTTTATAAGGCCGTTTCACAAAAGTTTCCGGAGGCCGTTTACCATGAACAGGCACGGACAATCACGATACGGAAGACAAAGAGAAAACCCCACAGGGGGCTTGTCCTGATTATAACGGCAGGCACTTCTGATATTCCTGTAGCAGAGGAAGCAAGGGTAACAGCGGAGATTATGGGCAATAATGTAAAGGTGCTGTACGACGTGGGCGTGGCAGGAATCCACCGGCTGATGAAGAGTCACGGGGAATTACTCAAGGCAAACGTAATCATTGTAGTGGCCGGAATGGAAGGGGCGCTGGCAAGCGTTGTTGGGGGGCTGGTTGACTGCCCTGTTATAGGTGTGCCAACCAGTATTGGTTACGGCGCCAGTTTTTTTGGAGTAGCGCCACTCCTGTCCATGTTGAACAGTTGTGCTGCCGGTGTTTCTGTAGTAAATATTGACAATGGATTCGGCGCAGCCTATGTCGCCTCTTTGATTAATCGAACAAGAAAATAAAGGTAATTTTATGTATGAAGTAAAAGACATACCGAGGATTTTCTCCCGAAAACCCGATACCCACAAGGGTGACTACGGGCGTGTGTTTGTTCTTGCAGGCTCCAGCGGTATGACCGGAGCGGCGTGCATGTGCAGCACTGCTGCCTTGCGTGCAGGCGCCGGGATTGTCACGCTGGGCATTCCGGAGAGTTTGCATGGGATCGTTGCTTCCAAATTAACCTGCGTGATGACTCATCCACTGCCTGAAACGCACGTAAAAACCCTGTCGGAACTGGGACGTCAGGACATCCTTGATTTTTCGCAGCGGTTTGACGTGGTCGCTATAGGTCCTGGATTATCACAGTATCTGGAGACGAGGAGATTGATTCTGTGGTTATTGCAGTCCCTGGACTGCCCTATTGTGCTGGACGCCGACGGTATCAATGCCCTGGCTGATAATCCAAAGGTATTGGATCAGATAAAAAAACAGATTGTACTAACTCCTCACCCCGGCGAAATGGCGCATCTTATGGGAATGTCTGCAAAGGAAGTTCAATCAAAACGCCAGGAGATTTCCGGGATGTTTGTTAAAGGCAGGGAAAATGTAACCCTGGTGTTGAAAGGGCACAGAACCATCGTTATGAACGAGGAGAAGTTTTATATTAACGAGACAGGCAATCCGGGAATGGCTACTGCCGGCGCTGGAGACGTGCTGACAGGCATGATTGCCGCCTTTTTGGGACAGCAATACGCCCCGTTTGAGGCCGCACAATTGGGTGTCTATTTACATGGTCTGGCAGGCGATATTGCGGCGCAGGAGAGGGGTGAAATTTCTATGATTGCTACGGATATTCTGGAAAATTTACCCAAGTCATTTCTGGCATGTAAGGAAAACACGGAGGCATGAAAAAATTATTATTTCTTGTCTTTTTTGGGTATATTTTTAGCCCTCTATGCGCAGCAAACAGTACTTATTATATTCCAGAAGGAACTATCGAAGAGCGGTTGAGGGAAGGCATAGAATATGCGCGGCATCGTGTGGATATATGTATTCATGATTTTGCAGCCCTTGAGATTGCTGAGTATCTGGATGATGCAAGGAGGAGGGGCGTTCAGGTGCGCATCATAATGATAGAGCGGGAGAGTAACGGCGCAAAGGGTTTGCTTGCAGAGACGCTGATTGACAGAGGAATTGGTGTAAGAACATTGAAGACACAATTGTGTGGCAGACCGGTACAGGATTTTATTATACTGGATGACAAGGTGCTGGTGACCGGCGTGTATAACTGGATGGCGTATCGGAATAGAAGTATCTGTAATGACGTTGTGTTTCACTACGACTCAGAGATAATTCTTAATTATAAGGACACGTTTTGGAGGTTGTTTACGGATGCTGAAGTTATTCCTCCGGTAAGCAGTCAAAAGGAGCTGGTCGTATCAAATAATCCGCCTGTGCCAGATACGGTTTCCGGTGTAAAGCAAGCCGTACAGGGCGTTACTCCGGATAAAGGGAAAATGGCGGCAGCGGAATCTCCAAAGCCTGTTACAGAAGCAATATCCAGAGATTTTATTGGTGTCTCTTTCGAAGAGATGGATAAACAATTTGGAAAGGAGAGTGGACTATCGCGTTCAGAGAAAAATGAATTGTGGAAAAAGTATAAGGGCAAATATGTGCGATGGCAAGGGGTTGTTGCTTATAAGGGGATGGGGCGTGTGGACTGGAATCGTGTTGGGGTGAATCGCCAGGGAGGCAAGAATGCGGAGGTAGAGATCTTATTTGATTGGAGGAGATTCGAAGCGGTTATGAATATAAGGTTGGGGAGCACGATTACCTATACGGGTAAATTGGTTTCCCGTCCTGGGATTAATGCCCCGTATCGTCTGGATGATGGAGATATAGAGTAGTTGTAAGGATTATCACTAATAATTTTTTTGGAGGGTAAAGTTATGAAAAAGATTATTGCAATTGTGAGAGAAGATAGGTTTGCTATGGTAAAGGATGCCCTGTCAGATATTGGGTATCCTGGGATGACAGTGACTGGGGTAAAGGGACATGGCACTCAAAAGGGCATTACCGAACAGTGGCGCGGCAGAAGCTATAAGACAGACTTTATAAAGAAAGTACAGATGGAAATGGTGGTTGCGGATAAGGACGTCGAGAAAATCGTCCAGTGTATTGAAAAAGAGGCAAAGACGGGCAATATTGGGGATGGGAAGATATTTGTCAATTCTATTCTGGACGTTGTCCGTATCCGCACCGGGGAAAGGGGAGAAAAGGCGGTTTAGTTAAAATGCAATTAAGTATGAGCAATGTTGTATAGGCAAAACAATAAAATTAACCACTCGTTCCTAAACTCTGTTTTGGAATGCAACTTTTGGCAAATCGCAGCTTTGCGTGAAGCAGAGCTTCACTAATAACTGGGTTACCAATCGGGAGCTTGGTAACCAGATAAAAGGTGTTGCCGGAAGCAGCCTAATTTTGCTGGAAAGTCAGCCGAGAACATTGCACTAAGAAGAAAAACAAAATCGAATGAAGAAGCCGTGGTTTGCAATTGTCTGGTTTACTGCATGGGGGCTTTTTCAGGCTTATGCAATATTTTCAGTTCTAACAGGAACATGATATATTTATTTGCACTTGCGGGCGTGAAGGGTCTGGAAAATCTGATATTTGACGGAATACTTCTGGTTGCTGATGTAATTGCGGTATTGCAAATGGTAAAAATGGAGAATCAAAAGTCCCCTCCTGGGAGGGGAGGAAGGGGTGGGTAAAGAATTCGATTATATAAGAAAAAACGGTTATAAAATATAACCATGGGCAGAGAAACCCAGGAATTAAATGTCGTTACAGGGGCGTTTGGCTACACAGGGAAATACATAACCCGGCGACTTATATTGATGGGGAAGAAGGTTAAAACGCTCACCGGGCATCCCAACCGTCAGAATCCATTTGGTAATCAAATAAGTGTCGCCCCATTTCATTTCGATAATCCAGCAGAGTTAACAAGAAATTTGCAAGGAGCCACGACTCTTTACAATACCTACTGGGTGCGCTTTCCTTACGGGCAGATCACCTATGATACTGCCGTTGCGAACACGAAGATACTCATCAATGCGGCAAAAGAGGCAGGTGTCCGCAGGATTGTGCATGTCAGCATCACAAATGCCTCAGAAGAATCTCCATTTCCCTATTTCAGGGGGAAAGGAATTCTTGAAAAGACTGTCATCCATTCCAATTTCTCCTACGCAATCATTCGGCCAACCGTGATTTTTGGGCATGAGGACATCCTTATAAATAACATCGCCTGGTTCCTACGAAAACTTCCGGTATTTGCCATTCCTGGGGAGGGCGATTATCGATTACAGCCCGTCTTTGTGGAAGATGTAACCGAGATAGCCGTAAATGCCGGACAGTCCAATGATAACCTGGTAATAGATGCCGTTGGTCCTGAGATTTTCAGGTACGAAGAACTAATTCGGCTCATTGCCGGTAAGGTTCAGAGTAAAGCCAAAATTGTTCATCTGAGACCGGGGCTGGCGCTATTTCTCTCAAAATTTATCGGATATATGGTCAACGACGTGGTGCTGACCAGGGATGAAGTCGAAGGATTGATGGGGAACTTACTCGTATCCAAAAATCTGCCAACGGGGAAAACACGACTAACTGATTGGTTGAGCCAGAATGCCGGTATTGTAGGGAACCGCTACGCCTCGGAATTAGCCCGACACTACCGCTGAGGCGAGCATAGTGGATTTGCCTTTGATGTATCTGTAGTTTCAAATATATTGCAATATTACCTTGTAAAATTGCAATTGCATTGATATGATACCATCATGGATTTTATCAAAAGAAGTATCCTTGATGTTATCTTGACAAGAATAAAGCAAGATAATGTAGTCGTCATAACCGGCGCCCGGCAGACAGGGAAAACTACGTTATGTGATAATCTCATTCCGGCGTCTTTAAGCTTGCCATTTACTTACATTTCTTTTGATGACCCCGATGAAAGGATTCGATTCCAGAATTCTGCAATTACCATTCTGGAGTCAATAGACACACCATTGATTATCCTGGACGAGGTTCAGAAGATACCATCCCTGTTTGATCCCTTTAAGTATGTGATAGATAAGCAGAGACGAAAAGGTTCAGAACAAAAGATCTTTATACTGACAGGGTCTTCCCAGTTAATGCTAATGAAAAATATCAGGGAAACCCTTGCGGGAAGAGTGGCGTTATTCAACCTTTATCCTTTTTCCCTTCATGAAGTGATAGGAAATGAAACAGTTCCACTCCTTACGAAAATTTGGGAAGAAAATCAGATAACAGGAAAAGATGTCAGACGATTTGATACCTTACCGCCAGAACAGATGCGTCTTACAGTACAGAAAAGAGACGAACATCAGTTATGGGGAGGATATCCCCCCGTATGGCAAAGGAAAGATGCTTCTGCCAGGATCAACTGGCTTAAAGATTACCGAAGAACTTATATAGAAAGGGATATCTCTGATATTGGGCAGGTAGCTAATATTGATACTTTTGTTCTGACCCAGAAACTTTTATGCGCACGAACAGCTCAGATATTTTCAATCAGTGAGGTAGCCCGGGATGCGTCTCTGGCTGTAAATACAGTAAAACGATATATAAATTTGCTAAGCATGTCTTTTCAATGTTATCTGGTATTACCTTATTTTGAAAATATAGGCAAGCGTCTTATTAAAAGTCCTAAAATATATTTTCCTGATGCGGGTTTAAACAGGGCGATCCTGGGTGAGGCAATTATTAATGCAGGTGCAGCATATGAAAGCTGGGTTTTTTCTGAACTCATAAAATGGAAACAACTGCAAACAGTTGAACCCGACTTGTTCTTTTATCGTACCAGTGGAGGCTTGGAAATTGATTTTCTTTTGGTAGGGGATAATATAATACTGCCTATAGAGGTAAAGGCAGCAGATAAGGCATCCTACGCCGATGGCCAAAGCCTGGAATCATTCATGAAAGAGCATAAGAAAGTTACTCCATTAGGGATTATCTTGTACCGTGGAAGGGAACTTAAAGAGGTTAGAAAAGATATATGGGCGATACCTGATTGGCTTCTTTTTGGTTGAATTCCTTATGTTTTCGATGTTGTTTGGAAGGAGTTTGAGAAACTATCCGAATTTTTTGATGAATTCCCTCGCTGCTTTAAGGCTTCATTTATAGCCTCTAGAATGGCCAGGTATGCTGTACCGAGCGCTTCGCGTACCGGTTTTAATATCACGTAGTAGTCATCTTCTATGGAAATTTTGTTAAGCGTATCCTTTGCATTCTGTAAATAACGTAATGCTTCTTTCATTTCCCTCTCCCTCCCTATGACAGAAGCCTTCGTATCGGATGAACGGACACGGTTCATCTGATTCAATGCTATATCCTTACCCCAACCTTTTTAAATTCCTTTTCGCTGTAAAGGATGACGTAGTCGTTTAATCCCGTCTTTTCCCTGATTGCTTGAATCACGGCCTCACATTCGGCATCTGTATAACCGTGGATCATGGTGAAAACGTTATACTGCCAGTCGGGGTAGGTGGGACGCTCGTAACAGTGGGTCACCTCTTCGAAACCAGCCATGATTTTGCCCACTTCATCAACCTGATCCTTTGGTACCTTCCATACGCACATGGCATTGGCGTCGATACCAATCTTGCGGTGCGCAATAGAGGCGGCCAGACGCCTGATTTTCCCGGATTCCAAGAGCTTTTTGAGCCTTTCTATTACCTCATCTTCAGGCATTCCCAATGCCTGGCCAATATCCTTGTATGGGGTCTTCGTGACGGGGAGGCCTTCCTGAATGTATTTAATAAGCTTTACGTCAATGTCTTCTTTTTTATTTGTCATAGTTTATATATAATTAATAAAATAGTTCACCGCAGAGGGCGCAGAAAACGCAGAGAAAAAAATAAAATAAATAATCTTTTTTAATGCAAAAAAATAACCTCTGCGACCTCAGCGTCCTCTGCGGTAAAATGGACTGTTATAAATTAATAAATTTTAAAACGGACGCCAATCTTGAATTTCTTTGTCGTGGGCATACTTCTGACGGTGAGGCCCGTTCTGTCCTCAATTTCTTTTAATCTGCTGTGGAGTTCCTCATCGTCTTTGGCAGACATGGTAAACCACATATTGTATGGGATATGGCAGTTTTTGCCTTTTCGCAGATAATTATGTGAGACGCCGCTGTAACTGTTGACAATCGCACTTACCTCGTCAATGCGGTCTTCGGGAACCTTGATTGCCGCGAGTGTCGCCTCCCGTCCCATGGCCTGCGTGTTGATAATGGGCGCAAGCCGCCGCACGTACCCTTTTTCAATCATAAACTTGATGCGTTCAATGATGGTATCTTCGTCTATGTTAAGCTCCTTGCTCAATTCCTGGAATGGTCTTGAAACAAGGGGCAGGTTGGATTGCAAACGGTGAAGTATTTTTCTGTCGGTATCGCTGAGTATCATATTCTTTTTTTAATTTCCTCGATTCCTTGTTGTTCAATAAGCGTTCTAAAGCGGTGTTCTGTTTTACTTGTAAGGATGATATCCACGCATACATCCAGCGCCTTTAGGGTAGTGGATTCATCTGCCTGTGGTAATAAGTCCAGTGCAAATTTGGGGTGACGTCCGACCTTCCCGCCTATCATTACCCGATACTTTTTCTGCTCAGCCTTTATTGTGCCGGTAGGACATACCCTGGCGCATAGGCCGCAGTGCACACATTTTTCTTTATCGATAGTCACGTTTCCGTTCTTTACGGTAATTGCATCCTCACGGCATGTCTCCACGCATTTCATGCATTCGATACACTTGCAATCGGGGTCTACGGAGACGGGTTCCACCGCATGGACGCCAAAATCCTTGATTTGCGGCATGGAACAGCTATTTGGGCATCCAGACACGGCCAGTTTCATCGAGTGATGTGGCAGGATTTGTCCTTCAACCTTGTCGATCAGCTTTCCGGTAAAATGTAGTTCCTCCAATCTGTTCCGGAGTTTGCTGGACAAAATACCTGAATCCGTTATGAGAAACGGGCAATTGACATCAGCGCCTCTGCAGGTCTTTACCTGATAGAGAACAGGATTCCCTTCGTTATCAAAATATTTGGAATACTTTCGGAGGATAGAGAGTTTTTCGTTGTCTATCGGTTTCTTTGCAATGGTACGCTGCGGATTCGGCTTTCCCATGAACGATTCTCTGGCGGCAACGACTTCCGCTTCGGTTACCATGTTTTTCCCACGCTCACGGGCAAGTGTCTCTACCTTTTCACGAACGGCTTTTTGCACAAAAGGAGGCACCTTTTCCAGCAGCAGCGTTGCAGGCTTATCCCACTCCAATCAACGATCTCCTTAAAATAAAATTGCCACAATAAATAAATTGCGGCAAGTTTTTGGGCGTAAATATAACTTTATTTTGTGGGTTAATTATATTGGTAAAAAAGAGGATTGTCAATTTGAAATTTCAAGGCGGCTTTTTCAGGGGATTCTTAAATTTTTTAAACCTTGACATTTATTTAAGTCTTGCTTATATTTTGAGTGTAAATAAATGTTTTTCAATCGAAGTATCTTTGTGGCTCTGCGGCGAAGTTTCCGAAGACCTATTCTCTGAGGAGGTTGTTCTATGGATGAAAAGACTTTTCATGAAAAACTGCTGAATTTAATCGAGCAAATTAAACGTTTTCCGGAAGCAAAACGGGAGAGCCTCGAAATGCTGGCGGGTGAACTGGGTAAAAAATATGAAGACCTGAGAAGTAGCCTGGTCATGCTGCAGGACACGCTTGATTCTCTCAGATTAAATGTGAAGTATCTACTCTTTGATTTAGAGGCGACAAAGAAGGAAAATATAGCGCTCAGAAAAAAACTGGAAGAACAGGGAAATAACAAATAATCCATCAGGAACATTAACAGTTTAGCTGTTCAAAGCTTATTTTTTATTTACTATTGCCGATTTACATTTACCCCGGGAGGTATTGATAATAATAACTTGAATGGAAGACCTTAAACTATCTAATATTCCCGCACAAACGCAAACTGTCATAGAACCTTTTCTAAAAGACATCCTTGCCAATTACAAAGAAGACATCCTTTCGATATACATCATTGGTAGCGCCGTAACAAAAGGGTTTCATCCGAAATATTCCGACATCAATACAGTAATTGTTGTAAAAGGAATCAAGCTTCCCTTTTATGATTTTATTGCGTTTTTGGGCAAGCGATATGGCAAAAAACGAATACGCGCGCCACTCATCGTGACTCGTGAATATATCAACAGGTCTCTTGAGGTCTTCCCGCTGGAATTCCTTGAAATGAAACTTATTCATCAGCTCGTGTACGGTGAAGATGTCTTAAAAGATATTAAGTTAGAAAAAGCTGACATTCGGCTTCAGTGTGAACGGGAATTGAAAGGTAAGCTTCAGCACCTCTGTCAAGGCTATGTGAAGGCCATGGGAGACAAGACAGCATTGACAGATTTGTTTGTTGCGTCGCTGTCAGGTTATTTCCCGTTATTTCGCGGCATACTCTTTTTGTATGACCATGAGATTCCCAAAGAGAAAGGGGATGTTCTCTCTGCACTCAATGAGTGTTGTGATGTAGATACGAACGTATTTAGAAACCTAATGGATATAAGGGCACATAATTTCTATCCACACATTGAAGCGCTTAAGGAACTATTTAAAAACTTATATCGTGTGTTAGATACCATTACGAGAAAGGTTGACGAGTTCAAGATAGAACATGCATAAAAGGAATTTTTGCAATTATTTTGCGGTGTTCATATTTTTCCTGTGTCTTTGCTCAATTGCGGGAGCACAGGAATTGCCCGTTCCTCAGAGATATGTGGAAGACAGGGCCAACATCATTAGTGATATTGCCGAAAAGGGTCTTAATGGATACCTTCAGGAACTGGAACAGAAAACCGGCGCACAAATGATCGTTCTCACGATTGATACAACGGGAGACATTCCCATCGAAACATACGCCATAGAACTTGCTACAAAGTGGAAATTGGGACAAAAGGGGAAAGACAATGGTGTGCTTGTCGTTGTTGCAAAGAATGACCGCGCTTATAGAATTGAGGTGGGGTATGGCCTTGAAGGGGTATTGCCAGATAGTTTTTGTGGCACCGTAGGGAGAACGTTGTTTGTGCCCAAGTTCCAAAAAGGGCAATTCAGCGAGGGCGTTTATCAGGGCGTTGTTGTTCTGATTAATAAAATTGCGGAAGAAAACGGCGTGAAGATAACGGGAATGCCCAGTTTGTCCGATTTGAGAAAGAAAGCGAATGAGCTTCAGAATCCATACCTTTCACTGCTATTTCTGCTGCTAATAATCCCATTTACGTTAAGTTATCTATTCAGCAGGAGACGATCCTCTTCGTACTGGTGGGGAGGCCCTCCTATTATTTTTGGCGGACCGAGGGGATTCGGTTCTGGCGGGTCGGGTGGATTTGGAAGTTTCGGGGGTTTTGGAGGCGGAGGAGGCGGCTCTTTTGGGGGTGGCGGCGCTTCCGGTCGTTGGTAAAAGATGTAGCGCCGATCCCTTGTGGTCGCCATTTGGCGGGGGATGAACCACCCGCGCTACTCTTTAGATTTGTTCGGGTTAGGAAGGAAGACTATGAAAAAAATAATACCTGTTATTGCCATTGTTGTCTTTATCGGCATTATTTTTGGTGTCTGGTATGTCAAGGGTTATAACAGGGTTATTGCCATGAATGAAGACGTCAAAAACGCATGGTCTCAGGTAATTCCCAACCTTGTGGAGACCGTGAAGGGTTATGCCTCTCACGAAAAAGAGATATTTGAAAAACTCGCCGAGGCCAGAAAGGGTTATTTTAGCGCCGGTACAATAGAAGATAAAGCAAAGGCCGCTACACAGATTGAAGGTTTTCTATCGCGCTTATTAATGTTCCGTGAGACCTATCCCGAATTAAAGGCAAACGAGTCTTTCCTCAAATTGCAGGATACCCTGGAAGGTACTGAAAACCGCATTTCTGTGGAACGCAAGCGATACAATGACAGCGTCAGGGACCTCAATGCCTACATCAAAAGTTTTTACGGACGATTCTTTGCCGCACGTGCGGGTGTGACCGAAGCGAAATATTTTGAGGTTGCAGAGGCGGAAAAAGAAGCGCCAAAAGTCAAATTTTAATAGTAACAATAGAAACCGCAGATTTTACAACATTCCAATTCCTTTCATGTATGTCACTTCGTACTATAATGAGTAAATGTAAGGACAAAAAGTATCCATGTGATGATTGCTTTAGCTGTCAGTTTTGCAGCGACGAACGCTGTGCTGTATGCTTGTGCAGCAAAAACAAACCCAGTCAATTAAGCGTGGAAGAACAGATTGCCCTGTATGAAGCATTAAATAAGGACACCTTTAGTAAATGATGAAAACAAGTCACAATTCCTGACCTCGATAAAAAAGAACCAAAAATTTTAGATTTATGATCTCAGATTTACGATTTTTCAATCGTTCGACTGAGCGCTCACGACGTAGTTTAAAATCGTAATTCGTAAATCGTAATTTCTTGCCTGAATTTGCTAAAAGTTCGTTGTAATAAATTAATGTTCACCACTCAATCTCAACTAAAAAAGCCAGAGCTACTTTCCCCCGCCGGTGATATGGAGTGCTTTTTTGCCGCCGTTGAGAACGGGGCTGACGCCGTTTATCTGGGCTTAAAGGATTTCAGCGCCCGTGCAGGCGCGGACAATTTTACCATTGACGATACCGGCAAGGCCATTGCCTACGCCCGCAAAAGGTCCGTCAGGGTCTACATTGCCATTAATACCCTGATTAAAACACACGAACTTGAAAAGATTGTGGATTGTTTAATTGCATTGGATGAGCTGCAGCCAGATGCATTGATTATCCAGGATTTGGGGCTTCTTTACTTAATAAAATCTCAATTTCCTCAATTTAATCTTCATGCCAGTACTCAAATGACCATTCACAATCTTGCCGGGGTCAGACAACTCGAAAGGATGGGATTTAAACGTGTCGTCTTGTCGAGAGAGTTGACGATTGATGAAATTAAAAATATTGCGCAAAATTCCAGCATGGAGATAGAAGTATTTGTGCACGGGGCGTTGTGCTATTCCTATTCAGGGTTATGTTTCTTTAGCAGTATGATGGGCGGCAGGAGCGGGAATCGCGGCCGCTGCGCGCAGCCATGCAGGATGTATTACACATCGCAGCCGGGTGAAGGCGGGTATCTGTTTTCCATGAAAGACCTCCGCGCATTGTCGCATATTAACGAATTGATTGAGGCTGGTGTATCTTCATGTAAGATTGAGGGCCGCATGAAATCGCCTGAATACGTGGCTGTAGTGACTCATGTCTACCGTCAAGCCATTGACGGCAAGCTTGAGGATATGAACGACGCCATCCATCTCATGAATACGGTATTTAGCCGTGAGACAACACACTCATACCTATTTGAAGGAAATTATCAGCGAAGTAAAAAAAATATAAATAATAAATATGCTCAATGTCCAAAAAATGACCACCCCTTATCCCCTCCTTCGCAAGGAGGGGAGAGAGGGGAGGTTATAAAATCCCCAGGGTTCCTTCATGATATTGAGCGATTATCAAATAATAATCAAATCAAGGCGACGGATATGATTAATCCATCATATCCTGCAAATATTGGCTCTTATGCAGGAGAGGTAATAAAGTCAGAGAAGGGATACATTAAAATAAGGGCAGATGCTGAAATTGGTGTAAGGGATTTACTACAGGTTTTTGAAGACGGTTCAAAAGAACCCACCTTGTTACATGTCAAGAATATCAAGGCCAATGGGAAGAGGGTATTTGGTATAAAGGCGGGCGAAATCGCTATGCTCGACACTGAACGACATTATAGACCGGGTGCAAGGCTGTACTTACTCTCTTCCCAGAAAGTCAAAGAAACGTTTGCGCCAAAAGTTCCGAAAAAACTTGTTACTTCAAAAATACCCGTGGATTTGGAAATAAAAGTAACGCCTGATGGCATAGGCATAAAGGGAGGTACAAGACATTTTTCGTTTTCCAGGGATTTTTCTGTAAAACTGGAAAAAGGGATTCACAGGACAACGGGAACGGAGGATATAAAGGCGTGCTTCTCACGCCTGGGGGAGACGCCATTTGAGTTAGCAGGCATTCATATAGAAATTTCCGGGGGATTATTTGTCCCGCTCAGTGTATTAAATGAAATTCGAAGGAATTATTTCCGAATCTTTTGTGAAGAATGGCAGAGGGATAAAGAGAGTAGGAGCGAAGAGGTAAAGAAGTGGTTGAAGGGGGAGGTTATTGAATTTACTAATCCAACGTACGGAAATTTCGGTTGGCGATTGACGAATAAAGGGTGTCATGAACAACCCCCTTTATTCCCCCTTAACAAAGGGGGACAGAGGGGGTTGTCCGTGGTTAATTTGAGTAGTAATTTGTTAGCAACCGACGTTTCTGGAGATGGCATCAGGTTCTCCCTGAAGATAGATAAACCAGACTATTTGAACCACATCCCCCTGGAAAATATTTACAAGATATACATTGCCCTGACAGATGAAACGATTGGGGATCTCCTGGCGCAGCAAAGCCATAATCAGATCCCCATTAATAAAGGGAAACAACCCCCTAAGTCCCCCTTTGTTAAGGGGGATGAAGGGGGGTTGTTAAAAACCTGCATAGAAAATAATGAAGGTATCTCTCCATCGAATATAAAGGACAAGATCGTTTTCTCATTGCCCGCCATTATGAGGGATACGGGAACAGGATATATGACCTTTGGGTACTTTAAGAAGATCGTGCAGGAGTTGATATCACAGGACTTTCGACAATTCCAGATTTCGAATCTTGGCGCTAGGGAACTATTTGCGGATGAGGACGTCCAGTTATTTGCTGATTACCCATTATATTGCCTGAACCCGCTTGCGGCAGTGAAACTGAGGGAATTGGGATTCTGCAGACATACACTCTCCCCGGAAGACGACAAGGAGAATTTGGAGAAGCTTTTCTCTCCAAATTCGGATGTAATTATTTATCAGGATACACCGCTCTTCACTTCAGAAACATGTGTCTGGGCGAATATGAAAGGAATGTGTCCCGGAGTAAATCAATGCGGTTTCAAGCAGGTAATACTAGAAAATGAATATGGTGACCGCTTTATGGCCATAAATGAGGAATGTAAGACAGTCGTAATTGGACAGAAACCCTTCTCCATTATCCACCTAATTCCAAAGCACCTGGATGCCGGGCAAAGGGACTTCAGGATTGATTTATGTTGTAAGGATTATACGCCTGAAATGATAAATGATATATTCTTGAAAATGCAGGATAAGAGTAAGGTTAAGAATTCAGTGATTGGGAATTTTGAAAGGGGGTTACTGTAGCAATAAAGCGTTAAAGGCAACCACAGATTTCGCTGATTACACAGACATTCTTTGGATGGTTCACTCGTTCACGATTGAACCGAAACGTTTGGCATTTTTACGGTTTATGCCAGCTCAAGATTCGTAGCCAAGTTCAAACCGTATGTTTCAATCTGCGTGAGTGAATCCATCACCAACCATTTATCTGAGTTTGTCAGTGTTTATCAGTATCCTATTGCAGAATCTGGGTAGTAAGTATAGGGTAAACGTAAAAATAAATTGATAAATAATATTATCTTGGGTATTATTGCTAAAAATGTTACTCGTTTAACCACAGGAGATAATAAATGCCTATTCAATTGGGGGAATTAAAACTTTACTCACTAAAAGAGTTGTCGAAAAGCTTAGGTATCACAACGTTTACCTTGAGGACATACATTCGACAGGGAAAGCTCAGGGCAAGGAAAATGGGTACTAAATGGCTTGTTACAGAGGAAGCGCTGAGAGAATATTTCAAAGAGACTCAGGAGTCAAAAAAAGAAGTGCGTATTTCCCTACAGGGAATAACAAGTAATAGTAAGGTAACTGAAAAAGACCTTGAAGAAACTAAAGCGATATGGAAATAACTTTGGATACGCACGCCTTCATTTGGTATTTGGATAAGAATTTGAATCATAAGTTATCACCAAAGGCGTTAAAGGCTATTAAAGAAGCAGAAGAAACAGACACGATCTACATTCCGATAATAGTTTTAATGGAAATTCTTTATCTGATAGAAAAGGGGCGTGTCAATTTATCGTTTCATACGCTTTTATTAAATTTAGAAGAAAGTATCAACTATGAGATAGTCCCTTTTGACAACAGATTATTAAAAATAGCAGAAACAATAAAAGGATTAGAGGTACACGATAGATTAATACTTGCAACCGCCGTATTAATTGGCAGTCCGCTAGTTAGCAGTGATAAGGAGATACACGCTAAGGGAATTAAGGTTATATGGTGAAAGGCAATGCCATCTCAAATCGGGCAGCATGATTAGTCCTAAAAAAATAATGCAAAAGAATAGGGGTAAAATCTTTTCAGTGATTGGAAATTTTGAAAGGGGATTACTGTAATATTCAAACCTTAAAAGCAACCACAGATATGGACAGAAACAGATATAACCTCGTGAAAATGGGGATAGGCAATGTCAAAGCCACTACGCCGGTTTCCTACTCTAATCGATTACCGAATAGAATGGATTATTTCGTAATCACTTTGAGTTCTTCTCGAATTACCTTACGTAGTTTTCCTTCAAGCGTACTATTCGTTTGCTGGATATACTCTCGCAACGCATCATTGATTAACGTTTGATAGTTACCTCCGCCAGCCTTATGAATTTGGTTGCGGAACCAATTTAGTATGTCTGTGTCAATACGTATAGTGATACGAGTCTTTCCTCTTGCAGGTTTCACTATTGCACCCTGTTCTGCATCATTAAATTCATACTCTTTTTCTTTCATAAATTTTCCTTTCTCTTTTTGTGGTTGTGCGTGCTGAAATTAGACGTATGTCATTATTCCTGTATGTGTATACAACAACAAGTACAC
This sequence comes from Planctomycetota bacterium, assembly GCA_016188675.1. GTDB lineage: Bacteria > Planctomycetota > Brocadiia > Brocadiales > Brocadiaceae > Wunengus. The sequence goes on along the minus strand of JACPHJ010000064.1, from coordinate 38,236 downwards.
GACCAAGAAAATCCATCCCCAAAGTTACAAAACGCTGCTCGTTTTCAACGTAATGTTCTTTAATGGTTAATGCCCACTCATCTTCAAATACTCCAACCGCATCAGCGAAATCAATGCCATGTTTCCTTAAATTAGAATCTGCTTTCTCCATGTCCCATTGGTAAAGCATAAATAAATTGTATGTACATTATATGTACAAGTCAAATATAAAATAGATACTTTGAGCATGATTTCGTGTCAATTAACACCTTGCTGGGAGCAGTGTCAAACATATTGACAGACTTGCTAAAAACGGCTGGCAAGTCTACACAGATTGATGAAACCCTGAGTCCCTATCTCAGTAAGGACATAAAAAAAGAGGTAATAAAAGACCTTCGGAAGTATCAAAACTTCTTCAAGCATGCGCAGGATGACCCCGATGATTTCCTGGATTTTGATCCGAAACAGACAGAATTTCTCCTCTATGCTGCAACGAATGACTATGGCAAGCTTACGGGCGAACAGCCTCCCCTATTTCTCATTTATAGAATGTGGATACTGGCTGTATACAAAGACGTTTTCAAGATTCCACAGAAGGACAAAGATTTTTTGCAGCAATGCATCTCAATCGCCCCAATGAACAAGCGAGCGTTCTTACGTGAATCGCTTCCAAGAATCTTTGCCCTAGAAATAGGCAACAAGGTCTAACCACTGCATGAAGTCAGGAATGGGACTTTATTCTTGCTAATGAAGTTGATTCTTTTTTAACAATCTGCTGGTCTTTCTCATTGACCTCCGTTGTTTGTCGTTTCTTTAAAATGCCCTCTTCCCAAAAACCTCCTCGAAGCGTTTGTTGAATGCTTCGGGAGTAAACTGGAAATTTTGAGGGCCGTAGACCTCCACACAATAGGCGGCGCAAACGGCCCCTATTTTTGCGGCGTGGAAGACGTCATTTTTCGATATTGTGAGTCCCTTGATCAGTCCAGCCCTGTAAGCATCACCCGCGCCGGTGGGGTCGCTTACCTGATTTACCTTAGCGACAGGTATCTCGAAGGTTTTGGTTTGTTTGTTTTCCTTACGCATGACTGTAGAGCCGTATTCGCCCTTGGTTACGATCAGCGTCTCAGTCATCCCCAGGATGTCATCAACCGTCAGGGAGGTCTTCTCCTGCGTCAACTGCAGTTCATAGTCATTGCAGATGAATATTTTTGAGCCGTGTATCAGTTCCGTCAAAAGCTCTTTCGTCCAGGCAGGGAGGGATTGCCCCGGGTCAAAGATATAGTCAATCCCTTTCTTTTTGTAGGTATTCGAGAAATTAACCATGTCACCCAAATTCCCCGGCGCCACAATAGCAAGGGTCTTATCGCGTGCTACGGAATCGAAATCAAAGTTGGAGTTGAATTTCATTGCCCCTGGATTGAACGCCGTTATCTGATTGTCTGACTGGTCAGTCGTTATATATGCGCCTGCTGTGAGTTCTTCGTCTATGACCTTGATATGTTTTGTGGAAATGTTGTGCTTCGTTAACCAGTTTCTATAGGGTTCGAAGTCGCGTCCTGCCGTGGCCAGTATGGTTGGACTTACACCGAGCAGGGAAAGGGCATAGGCGATATTGCCCGCAGTGCCTCCGAAATTCTCGGTCAAGCCGTTTATCATAAAACACACGTTCAGCATGTGTATCTTATCGGGAAGTATGTGGTCAGAAAATTTGCCGGGAAAGTCCATAATCCTGTCATATGCAATCGAGCCAGAAACTAGAATGTTCAAACTAGAATGTTCATTTTATCTCCTTATAAAAAATCTGTAATAGTTTACCGCAGAGGACGCTGAGCGCGCAGAGAAACAAATCAAAACAGAAACCACAGATTTCTCAGATTACACAGACAAAAGATGCAAATAATCTGTGCAATCAGCGTAATCTGCGGGTGCAAACGCCCTTGGTTGGTTCAATCGTCCTCGATTGAACCAAAATATTTCGGCTCAGGCTACAAGCCTGAACCAGCAGAGGGACGCTGAGCGCGCAGGGAAACAAATCAAAACAAAAACCCAACGGCTTTCACCCACCCCTTACCCCTCCCAGGAGGGGACTCCTAAAATTCCCCTCTTGAGAGGGGTAGGGGTGGGTTTATTAATAATAGTTTGAATATTTCTATACATAAATTTACCCCAGTGACCTGGCGCACCTGAAGCCGATGGTGTCGTTTTTATATGTGGGTTCGTCGTAATCCCGATTCGTGCACCGGATGTGGACAACGCCCGAACCATTCCACGAACCGCCCCGCAGCACCTTACAGCCGCTCAGCGCCTTGCTTGTTGGTGAGGGTTTTAGTTCGTAAATGGAGATGCCTACTTCTTCCGGTCTGCCAAAATAGGGGTTTTCTTCGGCCACATTAGGCCCTTGTGGGTCTTTATTGGGGGCATGGCGGTAATACTGGCTGTCGTACCAATCGGACGTCCATTCCCAAACGTTTCCTGCCATATCAAGGCATCCGTAAACACTCTGTCCCTGCGGATATTTTGTAACAGGGGTGGGTTTTTCAATCTTGGACTCGGCGCAGTTCAGCCCCGTTTTGTCAAACTCATTGCCCCACGGGTATGTCCTGCCATCAGTACCGCGGGCGGCCTTTTCCCATTCTGCCTCGGTTGGCAGTCTCTTTCCAGCCCATTTTGCAAATGCCTCGGCCTCATACCACGAGATGTTTACCACGGGACAATCAGGTTCTCCATGAAAAACACCATCCAGACCGTTGTTTTCCAATGGGTTCGACTCCAAAACATATTGCCACCCAGCTTCCGACCATAATGGTTTTTGTGTGTAACCGCCGGATTCGATGAATTTCTTATATTGAGCATTGGTTACGGGGTATTTATCAATGAGGTAGGCGCTCAGAAAGACCTCCCTTTGGGGCATTTCATTTTCCAACCTTTCGACTTCGATGTTGCGGTCGAGGTCTAATAACCTTTCGATATCTTCTTTTGTACTGCCCATGAGAAACGGGCCTTCAGGAATGAGTGCCATGTCTTCCGGAATCTTCGCTATTCTTTCGTTCTTTTTAATCATATTGCAAAAGTTTATCATAGAATATATAAATGTCAAAATGGTTTTCTTTTTGTAATAGTTCACCGCAAAGGCGCAGAGAACGCAAAGCATTAAAGATCATTGTAAAGTCTCTTTCTTTTTTTGACACGAAAACACTCTCACCTTAATCCTCAAGGCTGGTTCAATCTTGCAGATTGAACCATATATTGAAGGGTACTTTAAGGTTTGAACTTGTGCAGTGATAAGGAATCATGCTAAATGTTTCGGCTCAATCGGGGACGAGTGAACCAGCAAAGAGTTACAACCCCCTTAGTCCCCCTTAACAAAGGGGGATTTGGGGGTTGTGATACGGTCTCTGCGTCTCTGCGGTGAATAGTAAATTTAACGTTTGCGATTGATTCAGGAATTGGAAATCGGTATCATCCCTAAAACATTATGTATAAAATATTGCAAAAATATTTTGGTTACACGAGCTTTTTCCCGCTTCAGGAGGAGATTATCAAGGAAGCGCTGGGACAGAAGGACGTCTTTGTCCTTATGCCGACGGGTGGCGGGAAATCCTTGTGCTACCAGTTGCCTGCCCTCCTTTTCAACGGCCTGACCGTTGTTATTTCCCCTTTAATTGCTTTGATGAAGGATCAGGTAGATGGGCTGCTGGCGGATGGCATTCCGGCGACGTTTATTAACAGTTCTTTGAGTTACGATGAGGTCGAGGCAAGGAGGCGGAGTCTGTCAAACAATGAAACGAAGATACTCTATATCGCACCTGAAAGGCTTGTTATGCCGGAATTTCTGGCATTTTTACAAGGGTTAAGGGTCTGCCTGATTGCCGTGGATGAATCACATTGTATTTCCGAATGGGGACACGATTTCAGGCCTGAGTACCGCCAGTTAAAGCTATTGAAGGAGCGATTCCCGAAAGTGCCTGTTATGGCCCTGACTGCCACTGCTACGCCTGTGGTTCAGGAAGATATTATTACGCAGTTGAAGTTGTCAGACTGTAAGGTTTTCAAGGCGAGCTTTAACAGGAAAAATCTGTATTATCAGATAAAACCTAAAGAAAATTCATATCATCAAATACTCCAATATCTGGAAGGCCGAAAGAAGGATTCCGGGATTATCTATTGTCAGAGCCGTAAGACCGTGGAAAGCCTGGCTGCAAGCCTGCAATCAGCCGGATACCGCGCCCTGCCGTATCATGCGGGTCTTACTGCCGAAGCCAGAACGGAGAATCAGGAAAGGTTTATCCGTGAAGACGTCGAGATCATTGTGGCAACGATTGCCTTTGGTATGGGCATTGACAAACCCAACGTGCGGTATGTGATCCATTACGATTTACCGAAAAGCATCGAAGGATATTATCAGGAGACAGGCCGTGCGGGGAGGGATGGATTAAAGAGCGACTGTATATTGTTCTTCAGTTACGGCGATAAGATGAAGATAGAGTATTTTATTGAACAAATGGAAGACGAAAACAATAGGCAGGTTGCCTATAAGCAATTGCGGGAGTTGGTGGGCTATTGTGAAGGTAATGTCTGCCGGAGAAAGTTATTATTAGCCTATTTTGGCGAGATATTTGATGAACCGAATTGCGGCAGTTGTGATGTGTGCCTGGAACCGAAGGAAAGATTTGACGGAACGATTGCCGCGCAGAAGATACTGTCATGTGTTTACCGGGTGGGTGAACGGTTTGGAATGAATTATGTTGTAGACGTCCTGCTGGGTTCTAAAAATCAAAAGGTGATGCAGAACCAACATAACACGATCAAGACGTATGGCATCGGGAAAGAATACTCAAAGTCACAATGGCAGGCATTTGTCCGTGAGTTAATTCAGTTGGGATATTTGAAACTGGATGGTGACAAGTATCCTGTCGTAAAGCTGAATGAAAAGAGCCGGGGTGTGTTATTACGCAATGAAAAGGTGCTTTTGACAAAACCCGAAGAAGCGCCACACATTTTTAAGGCTGAGGTTTTTCGGGATGATTACAACCGCGCCTTGTTTGAGCAGTTAAGGGTGTTGAGGAAAACAATAGCCGATCGTGAAGGAGTGCCTCCGTATGTTATTTTTCATGATACCAGTCTGAAAGAAATGTCAACACATTATCCCCGGAATGTATCTGATTTGCTGATGATAAGCGGTATGGGAGAACGGAAATTAAGGAGATACGGGGATGCGTTTTTACATGAGATTGTCAATTACTGCAAACAGCACAATATCAAACCAAAACCACGCCTCCATAAACGCCCTGAATCTCTTATAAAACAGCCAAAGTCTTCCACCGTTCAAATGACCTTAGAACTTTACAAACAGCGCCTCCCGATGCATGAAATTGCGAAAAGGAGGGGTCTTGCATTATCCACCATTGCCTCGCATCTGGAAAAACTCATGCTGGATGGTGAGGATATTTCGGTGGACAGCATGGTTGATCCAGAAAAGCAGCAGCACATCAAACAAACATTAAAAGAACTGGGTATGCAGGCGATGAGTCCGGTAAAGGAGAAGCTCGGAGACGGCTATTCCTATGAGGAAATAAGATTAGTCAGGGCAAAGATGATGTGTGAAGGTGAATAGGAAAGGTAACTGCGAAGCCACAAATGAACACAGAATGAAACACGGAGGAAAGATAAGTGGAAAGGGAGGTGGGGAGAAGGGGGGAAGGCTGAAGAAAGAGGCAAGAGGCTGGAATGGAGTAAAGAACGGGGGCTGAGGACGAAAGACAGAAGATGAGGAATACCCGCCACTTATTACCAGCTACCCCCCCGCCACTTGTCATTCGTCACCCGTCACTCTTTGGAAGTATTACAAATTTTATTGACTTCACAAAATAAATATAGTATTTTCTACTCATAAATATTTGTAATAGGCAGTATCTTACAAGTCTTTATGATTTCCTTGCATATTCATGCCCCCATCGTCTAGTGGCCCAGGATGTCAGGTTCTCAGCCTGAAGACAGGGGTTCAAATCCCCTTGGGGGTACATTTAGTAGCGGCAATGGATGCAATGGAAACTATCCACCCAATAAAAAGAATATCTTCTCATCAACTTTTAAACCACTTTGTTTCATACTTTGTGTTCTTTGTGTCTGGTGGTTCAAAAAAACTTATAAATAAAAGAATTTTTTACAAAGTAATACTATCGTTTGGCCAGAATAAAGCGAAGCCTGAAACTTTAAGAAATATTCTTTATATAAAGGGGAGGTATATGTATAAAAATACTGTGGAAACAAAGTGGTTTAGGGCATTTCTACTGTTTTTCACATTTTTAATCCTGTCTTCTCTGCAACAAGAAGCATTCAGCAAAACACACGATGAACCATTGGGGAAGATCCAATGGCGTGCCGTCAGGAATACAAATAGTAACGAAAAATATGCCAAGTCGAGCGATATTATATTGATGGGCGCATTTGCTACTTCTGAGGAGCCGACATCGTTACCGATATCCCTTGAATTCGAGTTCTCGACGTATAAAGAATTTTATATGGGAATTGTCATAATAAATGACAGCGGAGATGATAAAGATATAACCGTAAGGTTCGAACTTACAGGTCCCAGGGGTGGAAAGGAAGAGGAAGATATGACCGTTCCTGCGAATTATACCTATATTGCTTATATCAAGGATATATTTGGCAGGCCGGATATTTATACCTTTAAAGGGAGTATTAAGGACGTCGGAAGCTCTAAGATAAAAATGTTGTTTACCGAGTAATGCGTTGTATGAGTATCAATAAAAAAAGATTACTCGTCCTGTCTTTTGTAAATTTTTTAAAGCAGGGGCATGTTGAGGATGCCATACCCTTTTTAAGAAAAGTCTTTCCAAACGAAGAAGAGATGTTAAAATATGTTATAATGTTATATAATCCCAGTCAGGAAAAAATGGATAGAAAGGGAGGATAATTATGGGTAATGTTTATAGTTGTCAGACATGCGGCCTGGTCACAACTAACAAAGGTCACCTGTGTAACCCGGTAATAGCAGAAAAGGTTGTTGCCTGCAAATTTTGCGGGACGGTATCGGGTGACCCCAGACATGTGTGTGCTCCCAAGGTTGTTAATTTAAAATACGTTTGTGATTCGTGTGGTAGACTTGCCCCGAAACGCGAACTGCTTTGTCGTCCATCATCTCTTGCGAAACCAAAGAAGGCAGTAAAAAAGGCTGTTTCGAAAAAGGTTGTGAAATCAAAAAAGAGAAGATAATAACACGTCCTATAACGATAGTTTTACAGATCGGCTACAAGTCTAATAAATTACTCTTCGACCTTCTTGCGCCGTCAACAAAAGGCTGGCTAATGCTTTTTGTCGGATGTTTCTGCGGTATTGTTTCAAAAAAAGGCGGGCAAATTAACGAATGTTTGGCGTAATGGTCGGGGCGAGAGGATTTGAACCTCCGACCTCCTGCTCCCAAGGCAGGCGCGCTAGCCAAACTGCGCTACGCCCCGTTTGTTAGAAAATTAAGATAAGTTATTATACGCTGCAATTCTTTAAATACAAGCAAAATAATGTTATGTTTAAGTGCTTAGAATGTTAAGAGTTAGTATATATTTAAAAAAATAGCTTAAATATTTGGAACAATATTGTATATAATCCTGTTTTTTAAGCTAAAATTGTAATTTTATATTTTTGACTTTTTCAGGAGTCCATTGTGGTGAGTATTCAGCAGAAAGAAAAACCAAGGCGTAAAATTCTTAAAAAATATAACGAAAAGAATCTTTCCTTGAAAAATGTTTACGCCGATAAAGCAGAAAGGAGCTGCCTTATGTGTGGAAAAAGGTTTGTAAGCCGAGGTCCGCACAACAGGAGGTGCCCAAAATGCAATCAAAAGATAGATCAGGCCGCAGAAAATACCTTTTACATGCCAACGGTATATACAAACGACGGCGGCGTTACAGGAGAATTTATACCTATTGTTGAATAGATAGCGGCAAATCTAAAATATCAGATAATTAAAAGGGTTGTGTGGCGATTGTTACACAACCCTTTTTTTGTTTGTCTTTTTTAAACTCTACGCATATCCACATATCCCTGCGAAATTTAATCATTTTAATCTGTTCATAATTATTTTTAAAATAATACTTGACAATTTATTAAATTTATTTATGATATTGAGACTGAGTCTCATTACTGATTAAATATATGATAAAAGAATCCAAGATCAGGGACCCGGAAGCAAGTTCATGGTATAATTTAGGCGATAAGTTGAATGCAAAATGTCATTCTGAACTGATATTGATAACTAATTTACTCTAAGGGGGGGCTAATCATGCGTTACTTGGTTTTTTTTGTAATTTCTTTTGCTATGTTATTTCTTGCTTCTGATGTCTTTGCACAATCGCCGGAAACAGATACTTTAAAAAGCAAGGTGGAAATGCTTGAAAATGAATTGAAAGAAATAAAAGATTTACTCAAGCAGCAAATTGAAAAGGATGCTCGAAAAGAGAAAGATATTGCATCGTTACAGGAGGAGTTACAAAAAAAAGAAGTAAAGATTGCCGCGGAAGAAGCTTCAGCGCAACCTCAAACCATTAAAGAAGCAGCGGCTAAAGAGGGTGCGGAAGAAGTTCCTTATTTAGCCAAGAAGGGGAGTGAGCTGGCAGAAAAGAAACTTGCACCATCCTTTGGCGGTGTCTATACAAAACCATTTCTGAGGAGATTTGGCAGGAATACCTATGTGGGTGGTTATATGGATTTCGCATTCAGGTCGACGGAAAATGAGGCTGATATGCAGGGTTTTGTTCAAAATAGATTTATACCCTTTATATACTCAGATATATCGGACCGTGTAAAACTTGCAACAGAGATAGAATTTGAGTTTGGCGGTGTCGGCGGAGGCAGAGATGGTGAGGTAATCCTGGAATTTGGCACCATAGATTTTTTATTAACCGATTGGATCAATTGGAGGGGAGGATATATTCTTACGCCTCTGGGAAAGCTTAATTTAGTGCACGATTCTCCCTTGCAGGATTTCACAGACCGTCCGCTGGTAGACCAGTTGATTATTCCTACCACCCTTACGGATTTAGGCATGGGCTTTTTTGGCACCCTTTATCCATCGGAATTAAGCAAACTTGACTATGAGATTTACGCTACCAATGGTGCGTTTCGCGGTTTAGACGCCGACGGTACCTCGCGTTTTGGAGAGGTAAACGGGTTAAGGAATTCCAGGGGTGGATTTGCCAACGATAATTATAATGAAAGTCCTGGTGTAGTAGGTCGTGTTGCCTTTAGTCCATTTATTGGTTTAGAATTTGGCGGGTCTGCTTATACAAGCCAGTATGATGAAAATAATGAAAATCAACTGACCATTTCAGCGTTGGATCTTACCTATCAAAAAGGTCCGTTTGAATTAGTAGGTGAAGGCGCCTATGCCTTTATAGATACGAACGAATTGGCTAAAGATTCCGGTATTACAGATGATATGTGGGGATATTACCTGGAAGCCAGATACCACTTTATGCCATCCGTACTAAAAAGCTGGAATCCCCGCATTTTTACCGAAAACTCAACCTTTACGGGTGTTTTACGGTGGGATCAGGTGCAAACGGCTGGCAGGGATGATGATTTTGAAAGTGTTCATTGGTTGAGAAATAGAATTACACCGGGTTTGAATTACCGGTATACCGAAGACACGGTCTTTAAATTAGATTATCAAATTAATATGGAAGAAAAAGATATGCCGGGCATATCCAATAACGCCTTTTTGTTTTCTGTAGCAACGTATTTTTAAGGAGTACTGAAATTGAAGAAGAAGAAGATACTTGTACTTGGCGGTGGGCCTTGTGGTCTGTCGGCAGCATGGGAATTATCTAAGTACGGATATGATATTACCGTAATCGAAAAAGAATCCAAAGTGGGTGGTTTGTGTATCACTAATGAATTCAAGGGTTATCGTTTTGACCTCGGAGGTCACCGCTTTATTTCAAAAAACAAAGAACTCGTAGATAATGTATGTAAACTCATGGGTGATGAACTCCTGACCTCTCATAGAAAGAGCGTCATCCTCTTGAATGGCAAGACCTTTGAGTATCCTCTGTCTGCCAGGGATATATTTCTGAAGATGGACATTTGGACAAACATGAAGGCGTTTACATCGTACTTAATCGCCGTTTTCACCAAAATTGTCTTCCGGAAAAAAGACGTTTCTTTTGAGGATTGGATTGTCAACCGTTTTGGAAGAACTCTTTATAATTTATTCTTTGGTCCATATACGGAAAAATTATGGGGCGTATCTCCAAAATTCATTTCATCCGATTGGGCATCTCAGAGAATTTCATTATTGAATCTTAAAGACGTTCTTTTCCGGCTCCTCAAGTTAAAGAAAGGTACGCCGCGAACGTATGCCAAGGGATATTTTTACCCCAAAAAAGGCATAGGCCAGATGTTCGACATTATGAGCGAAGAAATCTCCAAAATGGGCGGTAAGGTCGTCTTGAATGCGACGGTTTCCTGGATAAAGGTAAACAATACTTCCATTGAGAGTATATCTTACGTCCAGCGTGGTGTAACCAGGACGATTGATTGCGATGCTATTATTTCTACAATTCCTCTGCCAGACCTCATAAAGGCATTTCCGGGGCATCTGACAAAGAACATTATAAATCATGCATCTGTACTAAAATTCCGTGCGGTGAGATTTTTAAATATCCTGGTCGATCTCCCTAATATTAGTGATAACACGTGGATGTATGTTTCTGAAGGGAAACATATCATGACGCGTATCCAGGAACCAAAACGTCGAAGCCCTTTCAGTGCGCCGGAAGGAAAGACGTCTGTTATGTTGGAAATACCATGCAACGAGAACGACGAAACCTGGAGTTGTTCAAAGGAAATTTTATTGAACCGTTGTCTTGCCGATTTGAAAGAACTCGGGCTTGATATCCGGGACAAGGTCATAGATTATTTTACAACGAGCGTGACCCATGGCTATCCTGTTTACAGTCTTGATTATTCAATGCACCGCCAGAAGCTCTTTGATTTTCTGGATTGCTATGAGAACTTGATTACTTGCGGCAGACAGGGGACATTCCGATACATCTTTATGGATACGTCTATGGAGATGGGGATTGCCGCCGCACAGACGCTCATGTTGGATAATTTATGTAAGAAAGAGGACGTTCAATTAATGCGCTCCGAAAAAGAATTAATAGAGGTTACCTCTGTCACTGCCTAAACCGAATATATTATTATGCAAGCAACAGTCAATTACAATGAATCAGCAAAAACACGTTGTCAGACGAAAACAGTGTCCTTGCAGGGTTATATAATCCCGATAGCTGCTGTTTGTGTTTGCCTCATTTCCAGATTATTATATTTCGGCAAATACATCGATGAATGGGATAGTGTCAACTTCGCCTTTGGTTTATCAAAAGGTTATGATATTTTGCACGATCAGCCGCATTTCCCAGGTTATCCGGTATATATGTTTGTAAGCTGGATTTGGTACAAAATATTTGGGTCTGATATACAGGCATTGGTCCTTTCTGGTGTTTTGTTCAGCAGCCTTGCTGTATTTCCGCTTTATGAACTGGCAAGACGTGTGTTTTCTAAAGAAGCTGCTATCCTCGCTTCTATGTTATACATAGTTAATCCTCAGGTTTGGTTGCAGGCAGAAAAGCCCCTCTCGGATGCATTTGGCTTGTTTTTTGTCATTACTTCCATCTTATTTTTCTACATGGCAGTAGAAGGTGTTCATGGGGCAAGTAAGAGCTGCTTGGATTATGAAAATGATAAGTATAAAACCCCGTTGGTGTATTTTGCATTGGGTGGTGTATTGTTAGGATTGGGATTAGGCGTTCGGGTTACATACCTCGCCTTAATACCCACTATGGCTTATGCTGCTTATCAAATAACTAAAAAAATACGCCGTAAGAAGGTTGCGATGTGGGGATTCTTGGGTCTGACCGTTGGTGTGGTCGCATGGTTGGGTTACTTGCTTGTTCGTTTTACCCCTTATAAATGTTACAAGAAATTCCTGAGCCATGCTGATTATCACTTTCATAGAGAAGGAAACTCTATCCTTACGACCGACGATTACAGTGTACGTTTTTCCGATATTTTTCATAACCTGAGCGCACATAGTTTAGGCACATGGTGGACAGATGCCCCCTTTTTGAGGATTGTTCCAACGATAATAATAGCGCTTGCTTTCGTGAGCTTTTTTATACATGAAAAATGGAATTTCAAAACCAGGTTTTTATTGGCCTTTTTTATTCCTTATTTTCTATGGATTGCGTTCATACAGGATGCCATCCGGCAGATTATGGTGCTTGCCCCATTCCTGCTTATTATTATCAGTGCAGGGTTAATGCATGGGTTTACTCACTATTTGAAAGACAAGGAGCAGGGTTCCCGGTTGTTCCTTGCCGTGGTGTCTGTCTTTATTATTACGTTGGCCATTGATTCGATGAAGATTGTTTCTGTTAACAGGAATGAAGAGCCGCCGTCCGTCTCCACGATAAACTTTGTAACAAGAAATTATGATAAGAATGATACCAAATTTTATTGTTTAAATGATTGGCGTTTATTCCAGTATTACGCACCTCAGTGGTGTGATAAGAAAAGTAGCCATGTTTATTTTGTGTCAACTATGAGTAAGGTAATAAAAGATCTTGAACGCTTGAAAAATAAACCAAAAAATATCCTTATTTCGTCAAAGCTTTTTGAAAGGCATAAATACAAAGATAGACTCAGGAGGCTGGCTGTATTTGAAAGGAACCGATATGCCGTTGCCGATTACAACTGGTTGGCTTTATACAGTTTTGAATGGAGGTAAAAAACAAAATACAGGAATTTTGAATTTACTTGAGATTTAGATTTTGGAACTAAGAAGAATTTCATGATTTGCATTGTAAAATTAGCAATGCAAAATTAAAAATCGAAAATGTTAATTGATAATTGAAACTTTTGCACTTTCTTAATATAGGAGGTTGAGATGTTAAAAAATGTATTTTTATCGTTGTGTCTTGTTGTGGTAGTTGGGTATTTATCTTCGCATACATGTGCCTATGCTCAAACTTCGACGGGTAGTATTTCCGGTACGGTAACAGATGATTCTGGCAGCCCGGTTGAAAGTGAAACGGTATCCTTGAAAAGCAAAAAACTGAAATTTAAGGACAGTGGAAAAACGGGAACTAGCGGTCAGTATGAATTTTCTGACTTGAGCGCCGGTAAATACATCCTGACGGTCAAGAAGTCTGGCTATTCCAGCGCAAAAAAGAATATTAAACTCAAGGCAGGGCAAAACAAGGTAACCGATATCCAGATAAAGGCAACAGGGGGAGGAAGCGGGAGCGGCTCTGGCAGCGGCTCCGGGAGTGGCAGCGGTTCAGGGAGCGGGAGTGGAAGTGCAGTCAAATAAACTAAAGCGTAATTGGATGTTCAGAATTTCAATCTTTTTTGAATTAAGAAATTAATAAACACCCCTACCCCTCTCAAGAGGGGAATTTGAAAAACTCTTAAGAGGGGAATTTAAAAAGTCCCCTCCTGGGAGGGGATTTAGGGGTGGGTAAATGGAGAGTCTGCTTTCAAGTCTTCCCCCTTACTCAATAAAAAGTCGTTGGGTTTTGTTTTAAAAAACCCAGACCAATTTACACGAGAGAGGTAATTGATGCAAAAAAAGTTGTACAGTTGCAGGTGTGAAAAATTTATCCTGTATTATTTTTCTAATGTAAGCGGGAATCCGGTGTCGGTGGTAACAATGGCATGGATTCCTGCTTTTGCAGGAACACGAAAGATAAAATAGTTTTATTTTGTGACGTTATTGAGACTGAGTCCAATTGAAGAAAGGAATTTTATGACTATGAATTGGTTAAACAAGGTATTTATGCCGCTGGGGATTGTTTCAGGCCTATTATTAGGCACTCATTTGATAGGTGTGGACATGTCTGCAGTTCATGCAGCGTCAATTATGTGTGTTGTTACGGACGAAAATGGTGATGCCATAGAAGATGCTATTATAAAAATCAAAAGCAAAGGGAAAAAGAAAAAGGCCACTTTGACTGATTCCGACGGTTCATGCGAAGTTACTAAATTGAAAAAGGGCAAACATATACTTACCGTTGAATCCGTAGGTTTTGAGACAGTGTCTGAAACCCTGACAGTCAGCAGGAACAACGAGGAAATAGAAAAGGATTTTACTTTAAATTTTTCTGCATACGCTAAGACTAATAACACGGATACTATGGATGCGGCAGTCTCCGCATATAGCGAAATCGGCACGCTGAGGAAAGTAGACCCCATTGATGGTGACGCCATAACTTCCGCCTATGAAGGAGAACTGCAGGGTTTAGTAAAAGAGATGGACACAGAGAATAGTTTAACCCTGGATAGCGATATAACGGATGCCATCGAGGATATTAAGAATAGCAACGAGCCGAAACTGGCTGCACAGGTGATTGATAAGACACTTCAGCGGGTTTTTTATCTGGCCGTTTTGGAAAACATTACTCATGCCCGTGACGATTTTGATGAGGACGATACCTCCGAACTAAGCACTTATTGGGACAATGCATACGCCGCCTATCAGGCGCTGGTAGGCACAGCCGATCGCGAAAATAAGGTGCTAACGGCAGATCGCACAAATATTGATACGGGGAGCAATCCCAATCTGGAAGACCAAATTACCGTTGCTTTTATCCGGGGACAGAAAGCCCTGAATAAAAACAATCCCGGTGAGGATGAGATTACGGTTGGAATCCAGCGGCAAGTCATCCGACTCTCCCTTGTCAGAGCCTTTTATATAGCGGTGCTTAGGGAAGTAGGAGAACTTTTAGAAAACAGAGACAGTGATCCAGAAGAGGCTCGTGAAGAGCAAAGGGAGGGTGAAGTTTATTATAAGATTATAGAGGAATTTGTTTCGGGAAATAATCCCACAGGCAACGAAACCATCAAATCTCAATTAACCGGTGAGTTATCCGATGTGGCTGCCGATACGATTGTGAGTGAATTGAGCAAGGGCTTTATTGGCCGCGTGGAAGGAGAATTAGAGGAGAATGAGGAGGCTTTAAGTGAAAGTGACCGAGGAGATGCCATGATACTTGCAGAAGAGGCGTTGCTCTATTCGAATGTATTTTTGGAAGATTTAGAATTACGCCTGGGTGAATCAGAGGAAGAAAAGATGGAGGATGCCCTCCATGATTTAAGTGATGCCAGCGATAAATTGAATACATCGGATGCCGATACTGCCCGACAGACGATAACAGCGGTCATTGATAGTTATGAAAATGAATTACTTTAATGAAAGGAGTTGTTATGGCTAAAAATAAAAAGAAATATTTTTCTATTGCAGCAGGAATTGCTGTCTCTGTTTTTTTGGCAACAAGTCTAATCCATGCCGGTAGTGCAAGCAGCCAACCTGTAGAAAAAGGGAAAGATATGAAAATTAAATTTTCGGGAAAAAAGAAAATCAGCTTTACCAATGATATTCTGCCCCTTTTTGTGAAAAGCAGAAAGGTTGGTAAACAGGAATCTTTCCCTTGTATTAAATGTCACTTTACCAGCCTTACCATAGAAAGTAATAGTGTCCCTGAGAATGCCATGGCCGAATTCACCATGGGCTCATATAAAGACATCATAGCAGGTGCAGATGCAGGAACTGAGCCCATTATCGACACCGACGACCCTGATAAAAGCCTCCTCTTGCAAAGATTGAAAGGAGAGGGAGACGACCTGGAAGATACTGACGGCCGTATGCCGTATGGGGGACCGTTCTTTACGAAAAAAGAAATTGCCAAAATCAGGAAGTGGATCGAAGAAGGGGCGGAAGATGATACGCCGTCACCCGACTTTAATCGGGACGTCCTTCCATTATTAACCGAATCGGTAAATGGGAGTGTGCCTTGCAAGCAGTGTCACTATAATAACAACGATGCCACGTCAAAGGAACGCTCTCCATCCCAGGCATGTATGGATCTCTCGCGCTGGGAGGGGATAATTTCCGGCGCTGATGGAATTGAGCATGAAGCGCTTATAGATCTGGAAAATCCATCCGATAGCTTGATAATAAAACGCCTGCGTGGTCAGAGTACCGAGGAAGATGCTGAAAAAGATCATCGAATGCCATTCGGCGGGCCATATTTTACGGAATACGAGATACAAAAGATCGAACGGTGGATTGCCAATGGCGCAAAAGGTCCTAATGGTGAAGACCCAAGCGAGGCCGACACGAGTGATGCGGGTGAATGTCCGGAAGGAGAAGGAAGTGGCAGCGGCTCGGGGAGCGGAAGCGGAAGTGGCGAATCAACGCCAACGCCAATACCAACGGCGTCACCGGTTGCATCACCTGTAGGAGTGGCTGGGTAGTGATGAATGAAGTGGAATTGTAAGCAGTGCAGAAAGTTCCAAAAATAGGTTTTTGATATACATGCAGGGGGTAATTCATGAATTACCCCCTGCATAATTATACCGTATTGGTGAAAACTTTTGTGAAGGCTTTTAGTACGTAGGTAAAAAAATTTTCTAAATAGTGTTGACATTTTATATTTTTTTAATATCATATTGAGAATGAGTCTCATATACAATACCAGGAACCTTTAAAGGAGGGTGAAAAAATGTCTGTACTTATTGTAGGGGGCGACCATTTAGGAAGTATTCCAAAAGAACTTGATAGACTTGGTGTGAACGAGGTTCGGCACGTAACTGGGAGAAGCGGGCAAAAGATCCGTGACGGGATTCCTGAAACGATGGACTTTATCATCATGCTGTACGACTTTGTGAACCATAACTTGGCTTACAAAATAAAGAAGTCCGCCGAAAATAGGGGAATTCCGATCATCTATGCAAAAAGGTCATGGGCTTCTATTTATCAAAAGATGAAGGAAGGTCAGCAGCAATTGAAAAAGGTAGGATTGCTGCTTTCCTTAAATTAAACTTTTGACAATACGTAATACTTCACAAGGAGGTTATATATGATAATGAATACATTCTTTGTGTGTCCGGAATGCGGTAATGCCGAAAGATTTAAAGTATTCACGAGTAACTTTCAAATAGTTAAACAGTCTGCAGAGGGAGTACGGATATACGAAAGTAGCGCCATGCCGAATTTGCGGGAAAATGATAACTATATCGAATGCCAGTTGTGTTCTAAAAGATAAGAATATAACCAGGCAGTAGATATCGGCAAAAATTATCTTGGAGACCGGAGAACTGCTTGATTTGTACGCATTATATTTTCACGGCTTGTTCCCAAACATTGTTTGTGAACAAGCCTGTCAGTGAAACTCTGTTTCACGGAAAGTTTGAAATTTATATACTTTAATTATTTAGCCATGAAAAAAATATTTATTCTGTTACTTATAATATCGCTTCCGCTATGTAAAACCGCTTTTGCCGGTGTGTCCTTCGGTCTAAGCAGAAATGCCGATTATTCAACGGATGACAAGGCTTTTCTTAATACCGATACCATGTACGTCCAGATAGCACAGAACATCCTTGATTATAGAGAGATTGAGAAGTCATTCTTTACCTTACTATCCGGCAAGAATAAAAAGAAAACCAGGCATACATTGTCTTGGGATGATGATCTGAATGCCTTTACAGGCTCTGCTTCCCTGGAAAGTTACGGAATTGGCGATAAGATAACTGTCCTTTTAAACCTGCAAGGGAAAAAAGATAAGGATAAAATTATCAGAAAGGCCAGCTTTGTTATTGGGTATTCCGGGGAATGGCAATTAACGGGAACCGTTTACGAAGAAACCTCTGGCAAGACTAAACAATCTCTCGCTGATGCACGCGTGCGAATTCAGGGGGTTGCGGATATTAGCTCAGAGGACGAGAGTTATTATCCCGAAAAAAAAGATAACTTTGTGCTTTCGGACGGAGTCGGGGCTTTTTCTTTGGATTATGAGGGCATTTCTGGACAGATTGTCGTGATTGCCGCCGGTAAGGAAGGTTACAAAAATGGTGGCGCAAAAGTAACGTTAGGACAGGCAAATACTGCCAGTATTGTCCTTGCCTCTATTCCGGAAGAAGACCATCCGTCGTACGAATATACCTCCTCGAAAACCTGCAAGAAATGCCACAGTAATATTTATAATGACTGGAATGACAGCGATATGGCCAATGCTGCTGTTAATCCTATTAATCAGCTTGTCTTTCTCCTCTATACTGCATGGTATGTGACGGGCGACAGGGCAAACTTTAATGACCCGTCTATCTTTGACGATATTAATCCTGAATTTGTCGGGGACAAGGGAAAGATATTTGAAGACTCGGAGGGGAATCGGTACAAGATACTTGGTGATGCTGGACACCTCCACGACTGCGCTGATTGTCACTCCCCGTCCTATGCATCAAAGGTGCAGGATGACGGTGTGACCCCTTTGTGGGATATGAGGGCAGGTGTAATGAGTGATGAGGACAAACTCTCCGCTATAGACAAACAAGGCGTTCATTGCGATTTCTGCCATAAGATGCATGAAATCCGCGCAGAAGAAGAATATTGGACTGAACCTGGGGTAAATTATAAGGTAAATCTCCTGCGTCCAGACCCCTTGCTCAAATCTTCCACTACAGGCAAGGTCATGTTTGGGCCGCTTGATGACGTTATATATAAAAATATGCAGGCATCCTACACCCCGCAATTTAAAAAAAGTGAGGTATGTTCGCCTTGCCATCAGGATGCCAGAAAGCTCTCTTTGCAACCTGTGGACGAGAATGACCAGCCGACGGGCGAAACAATAGAGCGCATCCTCTGGAGCGAAGATACCTACCGTG
This sequence comes from Planctomycetota bacterium, assembly GCA_016188675.1. Lineage (GTDB taxonomy): Bacteria > Planctomycetota > Brocadiia > Brocadiales > Brocadiaceae > Wunengus. The sequence goes on along the minus strand of JACPHJ010000064.1, from coordinate 19,510 downwards.
AATGGCGTTTTAGCGGATACAGCGGGCTTGAAGATGATTACCCTGTGAATAACTATGCTGGAAAGGTCTTGCAATGTCAGGACTGCCACATGAAAGATCCACCATCAGACACAACGACGGGTAAATCAATTGCAGATTATGAAGAGATTACAGATCCCTTTTATATGATTTCTAAAGACAAGAGAAAATACGCTACAAAACGGGATTCAAGGACAATCTATCCGCATCGTTTTGAAGGCACCAATCAGAATTTGTCGCCGGGAGAAAAAAAGAGGTATCTGGAGTGGGCTGTAGACCTGGCTGTTGACAATACAAAGGTAGAAAACGGTGTCTTGAGCTTTGATGTGAACGTTACGAATTCTCATACGGGTCATTCCTATCCATCCGGTGTAACGCAGCGAAACGTTGTTCTTCTCATTGAAGCCACTCAGTCGGGGACTACCCTTACCCAGCTCAACGATCAGACCATAGACAAACCCGGCGGGAATTTTCCTGATGGTTACTACGAAGGCAAAGGGGATTACGCAGGAAAACCGGGAAAGATTTTCATGAAACACAATAAAATGTTAGTGGATAATGAAAGCTTGGATCCGTTTTTTAATGATATTTTATATGCATTTGCCGTTGAAGAGTTGTATGATACGCGCATCAAGGCGAACCAGACGGATACGAGCCATTATGAGTTTCAAACAAACGATGCGAGCGAAATCACCATTACGGCCAGGCTTATCTATCGTTTCCTTCCAAAAGGCACTCTGGAATTTGCGGCAAATAACGGATACGTCATTTCCCTTGACGAAAATGACTACGAATCACACAAGGTGGAAGTAGCTTTAACGCCTTGAATGAATTCACAGCGGCATGCCACATGGGATTTTCTGTATAAAACCCTACCCTCCCAGCCAGGGAAATTATGGAAAACAATGGATGTTTTTGGATGACGAAGAACCGTATTTCTTTTGCAACGGAATTTTTGCCGTTGAAAGCTATTGTGAACTACTGCTATTGGAAGGAGATGAAGAGGACAATGGTATTTGCTGCAATAGCAATGCATGAGTTGATAGACGTTGTGGTAAACATATTGGATGCCCGCGATCCTCATACGTTTATTCACTCATGGCGGGTTGCGGAATTATCCGTTCTGATTGCCGAAACTATGGGTTTGCCGAATGAGTGGATTGATAAAATCCATATCGCGGCACATTTGCATGATATCGGTAAGATCGGAGTGCCGGATAAGGTATTAAACAAGACAGGAATATTGAGTAATGACGAAATATTACACATGCAGGCGCATCCGCGAATTGGTTACAATATCATCGAAAGGTTGCCAATCCTGCGGGAAATATCGCGCATTGTCTTATACCACCACGAACGTTACGACGGCCTGGGATATCCGGACGGAATTATTGGAGAAAATATCCCACTCGAGTCCAGGATCATCTCCGTCGTGGATGCCTTTGACGCCATTAGTTCTGACAGACCTTACCGCAAAGCAAAAAGTTATGATGCATGTTTTGAGGAAATTAATCTCCATGCTGGCAGTCAATTTTGTCCCATTGTAGTACGACATTTTATGAACATCAGAGATATAATCCCTCACGCACTTGATAAGTTTGAAAAAAAGGAAATTAACCACGTAGCCTTTGTCGGGCATGAAGAATTAATGCATTCAAGAAGATTGACCTGATCAACTGATTTCACACGTTTATTTGACGTGTGTATCTCAAAGTGATTGAACAAAGTGTTTGTAATAGACGAAAATTTCTGTTAATATTTTTACCTTTATGAATCGAAAAGGTTTATCAAATACAGGATGTATTGTTATAATATCGCTACTCTTTGTTCTGTTTACTGCCGTCTTTACAGGGTGCGCTACTCAGGGCTTCAAACCCAGAAATATGGCGGGTGTTTCCCGGTATTTTGACGCAGATAAAGACACCGTGTGGAATGCTGTAATTCAATCGGCAGAAGGGATTCCGGTTGAAATGAAGGACGGGGAGGAGGGGGTTTTGAGAACCCGGTGGGTTAAGGGTTGGTCTGCGGATAAAACCACGGGACTGCTGCTGGAAGGCCACTGGCAGGAGCGTTACCGGCTCATAATCAAGGTGAATGATGAGCAGGGAAAAACCTATGTTTCTGTAAATGCACAGGTCGAAACCAAACCGCCGGGGGGAAGTCAGGCGTATCGATGGAACCGTATTCCGTCAGATGGCGCCATTGAACAGGAATTTTTGGAGAAAGTGGAAAATATGATCGGCGAAAAGCCGAGATGAGTTTTGTCTTAAAATTGTAATTGGTCACTGATGAACACGGATAAATACCGATTTTAAATTTGCATTTTTAACGTTGAGAAATTTCAAACAAATAGTTCCTCCCCCTTGATGGGGGAGGCTAGGTGAGGGTGGAACAAACAAGCTTGTCCTCATGAAACTTGTTCTCGTGAAAACGGGGAATGGGAGCTAATCACCCTCCCTTAATCCCTCCCATCAAGGGAGGGAAAATGTGTATTTTAAGTTGTTGAAGGTCTAACTTATGACTATTAAACATATACTAATCACCAGTTTATTACTTCCTTTGTTACTTGTATCCGGCGCATTTATGCCGGATACGGCAAAGGCTCAAACGGAGGCGGAGCCGACCGACAATTTTCAACTCCAGACGTACTTAACAGAAGAGCAGGCGCTTGCCCTTGTCTTTCCCGAATGCGACGAGATTGTCACCGATGAATTTGTAATGACTGCTGAGGAAAAAAAGAGTTTTGAGAAGCTGCTGAGCAGAAGACTTTATGAAGATGGATTCAGGGTTTACATTGGAAAGAAGGAGGGCACTATCCAGGGATATGCAATTATTACGGAGGAAATCGGGAAGTTCCACCCGTTTACCTTTGTTGTGGGAGTAAGCCCGGATGGAAAAATTAATAATGTAGCCGTCCTTGTGTATCGTGAAAGCCGTGGCGGAGAGATTGCCAAAAAGCGGTTTCTCTATCAGTTCATGGGGAAATCCCTTAAAAATCCAATCAGGACCAATAAAGATATCATCAATATTACCGGGGCTACCATGTCCGTGCAGTGTATGTGTGCGGGCGTCAGGAAGGTACTCGGGATTATTAATGAATATTATCTCAGCGGGAAGAGGAATGTAAACGACCTCACGGTGGCAAACAACCATGTGGTAACGCCAGCAAAAGATAATGCTATTGAAGAAACAAGCAAATCTCAAAATGCAAAGACTAAAGAAAATACCCCCCCTTTGTCCCCCCCTTTGCAAGGGGAGGATAGGGGGGGGAAAGAACCTATTTCTGAACTAAAACTTATCAAGCAAACCCGCATGATTATGGGCACCTTTGCCGAGGTGTCCATATACTCGAATGATGAAAAAACCGCAGGAAAGGCCATCGAAGAGTCTCTGGATGAAATTGAACGTATGGACCGCATTATGAGCAATTACAAAAAAGACAGCGAACTCTCACGTCTGAATAAAAAAGCGGGAAAATCGCCTGTGCCATGCATTGGAGAACTCCTTGATGTAATCGAACGATCGCAATATTACAGCGAATTGAGCGGAGGCGCATTTGATATTACCGTGTCTCCAATTGTTGCGCTGTGGGGATTTTTTCGTGAAAAAGGGCACGTCCCGCCTGATAAAGAAATTGAAAAGGTTTTACCCGCTGTCTCGTATAAGAACCTTGTAATAAATAAAAGTAACGATCCTAAAAAGCCAGCGACCGTGTTTTTTAAAAATACTCAAACCCAAATCGAGCTGGGCGCCATAGGGAAGGGATATGCCGTAGATAAGGCATTGGAAATTATCAGGAAATTTGGTATCAATAATGCCTGCATTAATCTCGGTGGAAATATCTATGTGCTGGGCGTGCCTCCGGGCAAAAATGCGTGGAAGATCGGTGTACAGCACCCGCGGAATAGGGATGAAATCCTTGGTTATCTGGAACTTAAAGACGAGGCTACAGCTACATCGGGGGATTATGAGCGGTTCTTTGAATTTAATGGGAAGAGGTATTCCCACATCATAAACCCTCGGACGGGGAGGCCGATAAGCGGCACCATTGCAACAACGATTGTTGCCCCCACGGGTACGGAGGTTGATGCGCTGTCAACCATCGTCTTTGTGTTAGGGCATGAAAAAGGCTTAGAACTTGTCAAAAGGATTCCCAACGTGGATGCCATGATTGCGTCTGAAGAAAAGGATGGTAAAATAGCGATAGACATGACAGAAGGGTTTAAAGGCAAATTCAAAAAAACCCAATGATTAGTGGAAACCACAGACTTCGTCGTGAGCGCTCAGTCGAACGATTGCGCAGATTCCACAGATGAAAAATCAGGGGAGATAAGCCACGGAGGGAATTTGAGAAATCCATTCTTGTGAGGGCACCCACCCCTCAATCCCCTCTAGGGAGGGGACTCAGGGGTGGGTAGGAAATAAAATTTGTCCTCGTGTAAACGGGGAGTCGTTCACTATAGTTGATAGAGTGTTTTTAAGGAGAATACAATGCCAAACGGCATGTGGTCGCTTCCGATCAGTAATAAGATTTTTTTTACATTTTTTCTGTCAATCATAACCATCGCCGTTGGACTAGGTTTTTTGAACTATTATGAAAGAACCGGTTTTTCTCCTCAAAAAACCGTGCGCTATTATTGTGGTGACGAAGAGGAAGATTTAGACGAACCTCTCTCTGCCGAAGAAAACAGGGCGCGACTTGAAGAAGGGCTGGCCTTCCCAAAATCTTATCGGGAACTTTTGGAAGTAACCCACACCCACATTTTCTCAATTCCCATCGTTGTTTTTATACTCTCCCGTATTCTCGCAATGACGCACACACGGGAGGGATTAAAGATTACGATTTATGGTGTCTCATTTATGGGCATTATCCTGAACCTGGTGTCTCCGTGGCTTATCAGGTACGTATGCCATCATTTTGTAGTTCTCTTTACCATTTCCAACATCCTCCTCATCCTGAGCTTTGGGGCATACATCTTCATCCCCCTTTATGAAATGTGGTTCAGGAAAACCCACGACGGTTTCGCAGATTAAAAGGGTTGCATTTATAGAGTTGCCGATAAAATTTCAAAAAGACAACTGATTTTGTCTGTATTTTTGAGATAACCGGTGGTTTAAGGGACAATCCAAATAAAATCTATTTACTTGCAATAAAACGGCCAATTTGCTATAAAAAGGGCATGATTGGCTATACTGAAGCACTTCCGTGGATGTTATAGAAACGTTTGGTGAAATATTTTGCTTATAATTACCAGTAATGGGAGTGATGAAAAATGACAAAGACTATTCATGCCATATACAAACAAGGTTTGTTAAAACCACTAGAACCAATTGAGGGTATTAAGGAAAACGCAGAGGTTGAAATAACTATTTCTGTTGGAGATGCGGGGGAATCTCGCATTCTAAAATTTGCTGGCATATTGAGTGATGATGAGGCAAACAGAATGTTACAGACAGTAGAGGAAGAATTTGAAAGGATTGATATGAATGAATGGAAGGATTAGCCTTGATACGATTATTCAAGAATGACCCCATTGTTACTAAAGCACTTGCCACTATGACAACTATTTGTCTTTCCACTCCAGTGATAGCCGAACTCCTGTTTGCAGCCAGAAACTCAACCTATCAAAAAGAAAACCTAAAGATCTACAACGAATTTATTGATGCCTGCAATGTCTTAAATATTACGAGGGAAACAGCTAACTATTATAGCATTATCCGATTCTATTGCGAAATTTAGGTGTCATGTTTATTAATAATGTAGAAAACCACGTCCTGTGGGCGTGGTCAGAGAACAACGGCTATGCCAGTTATACCCTTCGATAAGTATGACGGAACTGGTTTCGCCATGGTTGCATGAAAACGAATCGCTGTTAGTTCTACACACTACGGGAATTACTTACAGTTTGCGTAATGAGTACAAATGGCAAACTCATCCCCTTTTAGGGGTTAACCCAAAGCCACCTGCTCCGCGGGTGGATTCTTTACTCGCGACTATTCGTGTTTATTCGTGGCTCATAACTGTTTTTTTAAGAAATGGAGGCAGTAGACCATGAAAACCAAATCCTGCCGCATTTCCTAAATTAATCTCCCGTTCAAAATATATAGAGAAAATTGTGGTGTATAAAGGGATAAATATTATAAGCGTTAAAGAATATATCAATGAAGGCTAGTAGGAAGGTTAAAATTGATAAATGAAGTTTGACTTGACATTGCTATTTTCGTTAGGAGGTTATTCCAATTTTAGGTATAGATATTGTTAATCTGGAAACCTTAAAAAAGATAAATTTCTTCGTACTTTGGATTTCTATCATTTTATGTTTTATTGGAGGCATCCTTCAGATCATTAAAATTATATTTCTCGATCGAAAAATTATATAATGGATTGCCGTAGTTCTAGCGTTTATTGGAGGTAGTCTCCAAGTAGTTAAAATTGAAATAGATCAAAAAATTGACGTTATAAAAAATCAGCTTTCAAATGATAAAGAATTAGAATACATAAAAAGAGTTAATCAATTACAAGATTTCCAAAATCAAATTGATATTGAAAAAAACATAATAAAAGATTTCGAAGCTAAACTTAGAATAAAATTTTCTGGTAGATGGACAAATGCACCCTATCCATACCAGATTTTTCATCATGTAAATAATCAATACTATATAGAACTATTAGGGGAAAATATTGAATCTTCTATCAGGTTCTACTCAACTGAGCCATATCAATTTAATACTGTAAATAATAATAGTGCAACATTTGAATCAAGACAAGCCGTTAAAAGGGAAAGTTTTCCAATCGGGAAAACTATAAATGAACTATCATCAATTGATAAAATTCTGTTTCATATACCATTTATTGAGGATACAAACATTATTATTGAGCAGATAGAAATAATATTTTTTGTTAATAGTGAACAACGTAAAGTGCCAATTATTAATCCGAACGTGACAGAGATACAAACCAACAAGAGGTGGGCAAGCTTTGTAATTGAACTTCCTCCTGATACCATGAAAAGATGGCTTATGAAAGAAGACAAATAAAAGACAAGTAAAGAAGGTCGCGTCTTGAAAGTTAAATTACCATACAACCACCTCTTTGATTGACGACTCCGTGATTATGTCTTTTCTTTATAGAGAACGTTACTTCAAAGGAGGTGGTACATTATGAAGATAAAATTTTCAAAGGAGGCTGTTATGAAGGCGGTTGTGTTTCATGAAAATGGCGGTGTAGACAAGTTAACATACACAGATGCGGAGAAACCAACGATTTCTCCGTATGAGGTGCTGGTGAAGGTGAAGGCGTGTGCGTTGAATCATCTGGATATCTGGGTACGGCAGGGATTGCCTGGCATCGAAATTCCCATGCCGCATATCCCGGGCAGTGATATTGCCGGCGAGGTGGCTGAGGTGGGGATGGAGGTGAAGAAATTCAGGCCGGGCGATAAGGTAGTCGTTGCCCCAGGCGTTCGCTGTCGGAAGTGTGTGTATTGCATTACAAACAACGACAGTATGTGCAGCAGTTTTAAGCTTATGGGATTTCAAGTGCAGGGTGGCTATGCCGAGTTTGCAAAGGCGCACGTGGATAATATTATTCCCGTTTCCGATAAGTATTCGTTTGAAGAATTGGCGGCTATCCCGCTGGTGTTTTTAACTGCATGGCACATGCTCATTACACGGGGACAACTCAAACCCGGCGAAAACGTATTAATCCATGCCGCTGGCAGCGGTATTGGAAGCGCCGCTATCCAGATAGCCCGTCTGGCCGGTGCTCGTGTGATTACTACGGCACGAGGGAACGAAAAACTGAAAAAGGCGAAACAGTTGGGCGCTGACGAGGTTATAGATTATTCGAAGGAAGATTATGCAGAAAGAGTAAAGAGTTTGACGGATAACAAGGGTGTAGACCTTATCTTCGAACACATCGGGCCGGATACATGGGAAAAGAATATGCACTGTCTTGCGAAGGGCGGGCGGATGGTGGTGTGCGGCGCAACAAGCGGGCCTTCAACTACGATGGACATTCGTCCCCTGTTCATGAAACAGCATTCGATTATCGGCTGCTATTTGGGCAGTAAAAAAGAACTTCTGGACGTACTGAATCTGGTAGAGTTTGGAAGATTGAAACCAGTTGTGGACAGCGTATTCCCATTGAAAGAGGCCGCAGCAGCCCAACAGAAGATGCTGAACAGGGAGAATTTTGGGAAGATTGTTTTAAAAATATAAAAAAACATTTGGAACCACATAGTTCTCAGCAAGACAATTCAGGAAAATCTAGTTTGTTAGGTTTGTTGGGTTGATAGGGTTTAATGAGTTAAGTTTTAAAACCCAAGAAATCCGACAAACCAAATAAACTCAAAAACAAATTGCACCTCTCAAGCACATCCCCCAAAAAGCCTTGCATATTGCGTCCGGATTGATATAATTTACCTTTTATATTTGACATCGTTAAAATCAACAGGATTGGTGCAATGAATGTAAATACTGTAAAAAAAACCGACTATGTCTTTAGAGCGCCAAGGGGCACAGAAGACGTATTGCCGGAAAATTGGGATTTATGGCGAAAGCTTGAGGATGCCGGACGAAAGGAGTTCGAACTCTGCGGATACTATGAAATTCGCACTCCTGTTTTCGAAGACACCCGTTTGTTTGTCAGGAGTATTGGGGAGGCTACCGACATTGTCGAAAAGGAGATGTATACCTTTGCTGACAGCGAGGACTCAAGCATAACCCTGCGTCCGGAAAGCACGGCACCTGTAATGCGCGCGTATCTGGAATATGAATTACACAAGACGAAAAAATTCCAGAAGTTTTATTATATCGGTCCGCAATTCAGAAAAGAACGTCCGCAGGCCGGGAGACTTCGGCAATTTCACCAGATGGGGATAGAGGCTGTTGGGGCAAGCGATCCATTATTAGATGTGGAAACTATCAGTGTTGCTGCCCGGATATTCGACCGCATAGGCCTTAAGGGATACACGGTTAAGATTAACTCCATCGGTTGTGAGAAATGCAGGCCGGTTTTCAGAAATATCCTTAAGGAAAAACTCTGTGAACATGAGAAGGCGCTCTGTGAACTCTGCCAATCGCGGCTCAACCGGAATGTCTTTCGTATCCTGGATTGCAAAAACGAGAAATGTAAAACAATCAGTCATCACATGCCCTCTATTAATGACTATTTGTGCGGAGAATGCCAGGCGCATGCGAAGGTAGTACGGGACGCCCTACTGGAGATTGGTATACCTTATATTGTCGATGCACATCTGGTGCGGGGACTGGACTATTACACCAAGACCGTCTATGAAATCACCCACTCTTCTCTGGGCGCCCGTGATGCCATATGCGCCGGGGGGCGATATGACAATCTGATTTCAGATATTGGGGGACCTTCTATTGGTTCGGTTGGTTTTGCTATCGGGATGGAGGCGACGATCCTCGCCCTTGAGAACGTTACGGCAAAGAAAAACAAACTCATTCATCAGGAGGTTTGCGGCCCATCCCCTGCCGTGTATATTGTTTCTATTGGTGAAGAAACAAGAAAACAATGTTTCTCTTTGCTTAACCTCTTAAGGAAATCCAATATTTCCGCCGATTTTGATTATGAAGGCAGAAGTCCCAAGGCGCAAATGCGCACTGCGAATAAATTGGGGGTGAAATATGTGATCGTGCTGGGGCCTGACGAATTAGCCCGCGGTGACGTTAAGATCAAAATAATGGAAACAAGCGAAGAAATCTCATTCAAACAAAGCGAAGTCCTCGAGTGGTTCCTGAATAGGCAATCGTCCCAGACCCAACCAGGATGAGCCGATTTATTTATACGGGTTATAGACGTATGACATAATCCCCCTTAAAAAAGGGGGCGAGGAGGTTGTAAAATAACCCTGAAAAAACACAACCCCCTTTGTTAAGGGGGATTTAAACTGAATAATTTATTGAAACTTAAAAAATTTTACAGAATAATACTAACTAAATATGTCCAAACTGAAACGAACACACACCTGTGGTCAATTACGTTTAAATGATGAGAAATCAACCGTAGCCCTGTTTGGCTGGGTAAGCAGTGTCCGCGATCATGGCGGCTTAATCTTCATTGATTTGCGTGACCGATATGGTGTTACACAGGTGGTCTTTAATCCTGACAAGGGAAATGAATTCTATGAAACAGCCCGTCAATTAAGGCACGAATATGTTGTGGCCGTACGGGGAATTGTCTCTCCCAGGCCGCCAGGTACGGTAAATCCTAACCTGGACACGGGGGAGATAGAGGTACATTCCGATACAGTAGAGATATTAAACAAATCAGAAACGCCGCCATTCGAGATTGTTGATGAAGGTAATGTGTCGCTGGAATTACGCCTAAAGCATCGGTATCTGGACCTGCGGCGTCCCATTGTGCAAAAGCGATTGATCTTCCGTCATAAGATATGTCAGACGATACGTGAGTATCTCGACCGTTTGGATTTTGTAGATATTGAAACACCCGTACTGACAAAGAGTACGCCGGAAGGGGCCAGGGATTATTTGGTGCCAAGCAGGGTCAATCTCGGAAAATTCTATGCATTGCCGCAATCACCCCAGCTTTTCAAACAAATCCTCATGGTGGCGGGCTACGACCGTTACTTTCAAATTGTGCGTTGTTTCCGCGACGAAGACCTCCGTGCACAGCGGCAGCCGGAGTTTACGCAAATGGATATGGAGATGTCCTTCATAGATGAAAGCGATATTATCCAGGTCATCGAGGGACTCATGTCTGCGATCTTTGATAAGGTTATCGGGAAAAAAGTTGCCACTCCTTTTCCCAGGATTTCTTATAAAGAAGCCATGACCTCTTACGGCTGCGATGCCCCCGACCTGCGTTTTGGCATGAAGATAAAAGACGTCTCCGATATCGTTCAGGAGTCTGATTTCAAGGTATTTTTAGAAACGATTAAATCGGGTGGACAGGTTCGCGGTATTAATGCGAGCGGCTGCGGCAGTTATTCAAGGAAAGATATTGACGATTTAACGGCATTTATAGGCCAGTTTGGGGCAAAGGGACTTGCCTGGTTCAAGGTAGAGGAAACGGGTTTAAGCTCTTCGATAACAAAATTCTTTCCGGTCGAGACACAGCAAAAGTTACAACAATGTATGGATGCGAAAAAGGGAGATTTGCTCCTCTTTGTTGCCGATAAACCAAAGGTGGTGTCCCAGTCGCTTGCGCAATTGCGGCTGCATTTAGGACATAAAAACAAACTCATTGATACCGGCGCATTCAATTTTTCGTGGGTTGTGGATTTTCCGCTCTTCGATTACAACGAAGATTTAAAACGCTATGAGGCGCTTCATCACCCGTTTACCTCTCCACATCCTGACGATCTTTCCTTTATGGAAGAAAAGCCATTGGATGTGAAGGCGCGGGCGTACGACCTGGTGCTTAACGGCGTGGAACTGGGCGGCGGGAGTATCCGTATCCACACACCCGAAGTGCAAAAAAGGGTCTTTCGTCTGCTCGGTATAGACGATGAGAATGCATATAAGAAATTTGGATTTTTGCTTGATGCTTTGAAGTATGGCGCACCCCCTCATGGTGGTATTGCATTAGGGGTGGACCGCATGGTTACCTTGTTGTTACAGCTTGACGATATTCGCGAGGTAATCGCATTTCCCAAGACACAAAAAGCTACATGTCTCATGACAGATGCACCATCCGAGGTAGATGCGCAACAATTGAAAGAATTGGGCATACGGATTGTTTGAAAAGAGTAAGAGTTGAAAAAACAGAAGCAGACATACAGGTTTTAATTCAATTGTATAGGATTTATTTTATTTATACGGGCTTCAAGGTGGCATGGACAAACTCTGTCCCTGTATGTTTTGAGCAGGGATTGTTTGTTGTGCCTAACGGCCCAAGAACTTCAAAATGAAGGGTAATACAGACAACCCCCTCATCTCCCCTTTTCTAAGGGGGATTAAATCCAGAGAGACTGAACTATGAAACGACAATTAATTTATTTGCTTATTGGGGCTACCTGTGTGGTATTTTTGGTTTCCATAAGTTTCCTTATATACTTAAAACGCTTACACCGTTCTGTGGCCTATTTCCAAACGGTGGGAGAGTATGTACAACAAGGCAAGCTGGACGATGCCATTGCAATCCTGAAAGATACCCTGCACAAAAACCATCGTATTGCAGAGGCACACGCTGCCCTTGGCATGATTTATAACAAAAAAGACATGCTCGACGAGGCGCTTTCAGAGCTGAAAACGGCGTTGAACATTAAACCCGACCTGATTAGTATTTATCAGGAGATGTATCTGGTTTACAAGAAGAAAGGTATGGAGGATGAGGCCAAAAGCGCCCTGGATTCTTACGAGAAACTCAAAGGAAGCAGATAAAATTTATTTTGTGTAGCCAGCGTGAAATTGTTAGAATTTGCAGATAAGACATATATAGCGCAGCTAAGCCGCGGTCAAAAGGAATTTAACCACAAAGGCACAAAAGAATTCATAGAAAAGTTTAAATAGAAATAAAGGGCAATTAATGTATTTTCCGGTGAAAAAATATCTTATAGTATTCTTCATTTTAACCCTTGTTGTCGTTCTTCATACGCAAGTTTCGTATGCCGACAGGGAGGATGAGGCGAACAAATGTTACCTGGATGCATACAACCTGTACAAGCTGGGGAAAATGGATCAGTCTCTGGAGATGTTGAGGAAGGTCGTAGAGATTAATCCTGACCATGCCGAGGCGCATTTTGGTATGGGAAGTATTTACTTCAGGCAAAACATGTTTGATGACGCAGTTAAAGAATTTACAAAGGTTACCAGGATTAAACCGGAATACGTCGAGGCCTATCAACGATTATGGCTGGCATACAAAAAACTCGGCATGAACGACAAGGCCGAGGAAGAACTCTTAAAATACAAGAAATTGATTGAAGAACGTATGCAGAGTATGGGTGGAGGTTCTCCGCAGGTTGCAAAACCTGTCTCACCGCCCCCGCAACGGGAAGAACGGGTTGAGGAGTCCAGACCCTCAGAAACCAAAGTCGAACAGTACCGGCCTCCGGAGACGCGTCCCCCGGAAGCAACTGTCCCGGAGACAAGACCTGCTGAATCCAGACCATCTGAAGTGGATACTCAATATGAAAAATCGTCTGTGGTAAAACCGGCAGTTCCTCCCCAGGAAGAATACAGACCGCCTGTTGTTGCGCCAGCGCCTCCTGTGATAGTCAGACCGGTAGAACCACCGCCACAACCACCTCGTGAAATGGAATCCGCCACGAAGCTCGACGAATACAGGTCGCCATATATAAAGATAGATAAAAAAGATCCTGCTTATAAAAACCTTTTTAAACCATTTAAAAAAATGGGTTCAACTTTGTTTCAGAGCCCGCAAAAAAAGGGTCGTGTTGTGGCGGAATTGCAGAAGACGTATTTTGGTAAACTGATTAAGGGTTTCTTGTACTACATTGTAATTGTACAAATCTGGTTGGGTATAGTGGCCTCTTTTTGTATATACTTTTTAAAGCCAAAGGGGAATAAATCATGAAGAAATGTCCTTATTGTGCTGAAGAGATCAGGGACGAAGCGATCAAGTGTCGTTTTTGTGGTGAGTATTTAGCTCCACAATCAGATAATGCTGGGAAACCGGACGCTCAGACAAAACCAGAAGCCAGACCGCAGCAAAGGGCACAAACTCCACCGGCGGGAAGCCCAAAGATTGATAGCAGGAAGCCTCAAAAAATAACGTCACCTGCTGTGGAAAAGGCAAAAAGTCCGGAAGTAAAATCTGCCGCAGTAACCCCTGGAATGACCGGCGTCGAAATGAAAGAGGCAACGGTTCTTTCTTCCGTTGCCCCTGTTGTAGAACATGCTGTTGATGTTAAAAAAAAGAAAAAAGACTGGGTTTTAATAATAGCTATTATTGTCTTTGCTATTTTGCTGCTGGTAATACAGTTCAGTAAACAACTGGGTATTCAGGGCTTCCCGTAATAGCTTCACAACTTGCACTCACGGCTTCAAACTATTACCGGAACAACGGCATATCTTTTGACTCAGAAAGGAGTGTCGTAACAATTCGGGTAATACTCTCCGTATCACTTCCGATGTAACGAACCTTATTTTCCCGGTCCAGCACAAACATGGTTGGTGTGGCCTGTATATGGAATAGACTGGGGATTTCACCAGCCCACCGTTTCCCATCAAAAATCTGAGGCCACTCAACATCAAACTGCTTCACAAAGCCGCGTAAATCCTCAATATCGTCATCCAGGCTTACACCAAGGAATTGAACTCCTTTGCCTTTGAATTTGGCATACATTTTTTTTACATTGGGAAATTCCTGGAGACAGGGGTCACTCCACGTAGCCCAGAAATCGATGATAATAATATTCCCTTTGTATTTCGAAAGGTCAACAGGATTTCCGTTTACATCTGCTACGTTAAACGTCGGAGCTTCCATGCCGATCCTTAACATCCCGCCCAGCTCATTGCTAAAGGCTTCGGCTGCCCTGGGCTCTATCATCCGCAGTTCTGCCACAACTTCTTTTGCAGTTGCAATGTCGCCTTTTCCGATAAGTGCCTTTGTCTTGAAATATAATGTACGAGCTTTAAAATTCCGTTCCATATTTCCCTGACCAAGCACAGTATCAAAACATTTGATTGCCTCTTCGAAATTGTGCATCTCATTGTGCGCAGCGCCCATGAAAAATTTTGCTTCCCGCGCCTCTTCCGTTCCGTCATACTTCCCGATCAATGTATTCAGATCATTCAGCGCCTCGTTATAATATTTCTTTGCATCGGCAGACTTCATTTCTGTAAGGCCGCTTAAATTCCTTCTGATAATCTCTAACTTTTTTGCTGCATTAGCGTCGTGTTTCAATTCTCCGGCATGAACTGCATATCCTGACCAGATAAAAAAAACAGATGTAATTACGGTAAAACCTAAAAGAATCCTTTTTTTCATAATGACCGTCTCCTCGTCCATACTTAAAGACACCCCTTGTAACGAAACAATATCGTAATGTTAAGTATTTTTAGTAATTGATATTCTTCGATTATATTAGAAAGATGATTGAGCGCTCCGATGTAATGCATGGAACAAATCAAATGGATTAATTTGTTGATAGATATTACCATGAGTTCTCCTTATAATGCAAGAGTCATTTCTTGCATTACGGTTTTCGTCTTACAACAAATATTCTATTGTCCTTGTTCCAGAATGATGAGTATATTTTCATGACAATCGGAAAGGAATTTTGAAAAATTTACATTGCAAATTCATACACTTTCGCTTTAGAATTCTAATCGTTATAAAATCGTTCATTCAATAAAACCATGAGGAGTATGCAGAAAATGAAAAAAAAGGCAGCGATATCAATTCTTTCTCTCATAACATTGTTTTTGTTTTTTACTAGCGGTCTATTTGCAGACCCCCTGAAGCTCGATGTAAAAGAGTATGTGCTCAAAAACGGCTTAAAATTACTTATGCTGGAAAAGCACGACGTACCTATTGTGTGTCTTCGGATTAATTATAAGGTAGGTTCAGTGGATGAACGGCCGGGAATTACGGGAGTTTCTCACCTCTTTGAACACATGATGTTCAAGGGAACGAAGATTTTTGGGACAAAGGATTACAATGCAGAGAAACCCTTGCTCGATAGGGAAGACGAGCTAGTTACGAAAATCTCTGCAGAGAAAAATATGGGAGACGCCGCCGACAAGAAAAAGATTGCGTCTCTCGAAAAGGAATTGGAAGAGGTGAGGAAGAAACTCAGGGAATTAATAGTGAAAGACGAGGTATTTTCGTTATATTTACGGCACGGAGGTTCCGGCCTTAATGCCGCAACTTCTAACGACGGCACATTCTACTTCTGTGATCTGCCTGTAAATAAGCTGGAATTGTGGGCATTTCTGGAATCTGACAGGATGAAGAATCTTGTGCTCAGGGAATTTTATTCTGAGCGTGACGTTGTTATGGAAGAGCGGCGGCTCAGAACAGAGAACAATCCTTTTGGCCTGCTAGTTGAGCAGTTGAATGCAGTAACCTTCATAGCGCACCCGTACCGTTGGCCGACCATTGGGTGGCGATCCGATGTGCAGAATATCACCAAGGCTGAAACCGCAGAATATTTTAAGAGGTACTATGCACCCAACAACGCTGTAATAGTAGCCGTGGGGGATTTTAATCCTGCCGACATGATAAAACTCGTCGAGCAGTACTTTGGCGATATCTCAAACCAATCAGCGCCGCCCCGGGTTAAAACCATAGAACCAGAACAGAAAGGGGAACGTCGCGTCGAGATCGAATTCGAATCGAATCCCTATATTGCAATTTCATACCATATCCCGGAAATAGGACATCCGGACTTGTATGCCCTGGATGTGTTGAGCTCTCTCCTTTCTGACGGCCGAACCTCCAGGCTGTATAAAACTTTGATTGAGGAAAAGCGGATTGCCGTCATGGCTCATGCCTATGATCAAATAGGGAAGTATCCCGATACCTTTACATTTATTTCGGCGCCTCGTGCGCCGCATACGGTAGCGGAGGTAGAGTCTGCCATTTATGAAGAAATTGAAAAGCTTAAAAATACCCCGCCGTCTGATTGGGAACTGCAGAAGATCAAGAACCAGTTAGAGGCGGATTTTATCCGCGACCTGAATTCTGCCTCCGGGCTTGCGAATGAAATAGGGCATTTTGAGGTACTTTCAGACTGGCGATACATTAATACCTTCATGGACAAGATAGCGCTGGTGACTGCGGATGACGTGATGCGGGTCGCAAAAAAATATTTAACAAAGAGCAATCGTACTGTGGCTATACTGGTAAAAAAAGAAAATAACAACAAGCCGAAAGAAGTGAAGGAAGAAAATAAACCGGAAAAAACAACCGCCACATATTAATTTTTTGTTTTCGATACTATTAGACTATATAGTAAAGATTTGATACTTGGGAGATTGTAAAGTGAACATGCATAAATATTTTGTATTTCCTGTTATATTCATAGCATCCGTATTTTCTTTTGCCTGTGCCTCTAATCTCTATGCACAGCCCCAGGGAGGACACGAACGGGTAATTGCTCCGGCAGTAGGAAAGCCGGAGTCCGAAGGGGCAAAGATCGTTTCTGGTTTCAAGTTCAAACCGCTTAATTTTGTCCCTCCAAAAGTTGACAGGGTTGTCCTGGAAAACGGCATGATTTTGTATCTTTTGGAAGACCACGATTTGCCCATATTTAATATTACCGCCCGTATCAGAACAGGCGCAATTTATGAACCACCTGAAAAGGCAGGACTGGCCAGTCTGACGGGATATGTGATGAGGAGCGGCGGTACCGTATCCATGCCGGATGACAAGATGAATGAGGAACTTGAATTCATGGCGGCTTCGGTTGAAACATCCATTGACCGCGAATCAGGCAGTGCAAGTTTGTCCACTCTCAAGAAAGACATTGATAAAGGCTTAAAAATATTTGCCGACGTGCTTATGAACCCCGCCTTTCCTGATGACAAGATAAAAATGCGGAAGGATGAGGTTGTTGAATCCATTCGGCGCGAGAATGACAACCCCACACAAATCGCGCAGAGGGAATTTCGCAGGATTATGTATGACAGCAAACACCCATACAGCAGAAAGGTTGAAGGGACATTGGAATCCATCGAAAAGATTACCAGGGACGATATGGTCGCATTCCACAAAAAGTATTTCCATCCCAATAATATTATTTTGGGTATTTCCGGCGATTTTAACAAAGACGAAATTGTCAGGAAGCTGAACGCCATATTTGCAGGATGGAAGAAAGAGGACATTCAATTTCCTGAAGTACCCAAAGTAGATAGACGATTCGAGAAGGATGTGTTTTATGTGTATAAAGATATTAACCAGGCGAATGTAATGATGGGACATCTGGGAATTCACCGGAAGAGCCCTGATTATTTTCCCGTCATGATTATGAATTTTATCTTAGGCGGCGGCAGCTTTACGGCGCGCATTCCCGGCAGGATTCGTTCGGATGAGGGACTTGCCTATTCTGCGTTTAGCGCTTTTCAAACTGCGCGGGATATTGGAATATTTTTTGTGTCGTGTCAGACCAAATTAGAGTCAACCAACCGCGCTATAGCGATTGCGCTTGAAGAACTTGAAAAAATTCGCAAGACGCCGATTGAAAAAGAAGAACTGACGCAGGCGAAAGAAACCTTTATGAACCAATTTGTATTTCGATTCACGACCAGCGCCAGTATTGTAGGGCAGAAGGTCGATATTGAATACGAAGATTTGCCTTTAAACTATCTCGAAACCTATATAGCGAACGTACAGGCCGTTACCCAGGAAGACGTTCAGAAGGTTGCCAGGAAATACCTGCATCCGGACGAGATCAAGATTCTTGTGGTTGGCGATAAGGAAAAGTTCGATAAACCCCTGGACAGTTTTGGAAAGGTTAATGTCATAGAGTTAAAATAACCAATGATGGAAATCAAGACCGTTGCCATAGAAATACCTGAAGGGGCTAATATCATTATTGGCCAAACCCATTTTATCAAAACGGCGGAGGATTTATACGAGACCATGGTCAACGCCGCACCGGGTGTTAAATTCGGCATTGCCTTTTGTGAGGCCTCAGGTCCATGTCTTGTTAGGGCTGAAGGGAACGACTGTTCTTTAAAAGAAATTGCTATTCGAAATGCTGGTAACATCGCAGCCGGCCATACATTTGTCATCCTCCTCAAAGATGCATTTCCCGTGAATGTATTAAACTCTATCAAGGCTTGTCCGGAGGTGTGTTCCATTTTTTGCGCAACGGCAAATCCCGTGCAAGTCATCGTTGCTGAAACCGAACAAGGCAGGGGCGTAATGGGCGTCATTGACGGTTATAGTCCAAAGGGTGTTGAAACGGAAAAGGATATCCAGAACCGCAGGCAGTTCCTCCGTAAAATCGGTTACAAACTTTGAATTGGTTCATATTATCTCTGCTTTGTGCCTTTTTTTCAGCATCAGCCGATGCGCTTTCCAAGAAATCGCTTGCTAAGAGTAACGAGTACCTCGTTGCCTGGGTGCATGTTGGGTTTGCAGCGCCTTTTGTGCTATTAATTCTTCCCTTTATAGAAATTCCCAGATTAGACATAAATTTCTTTATTGTCGTAATCATTTTACTGCCGCTCGAAATCACCGCCCTTATCTTATATACGAAGGCTATTAAATTATCGCCTTTATCCATAACATTACCTTTTTTAGCGTTGAGTCCGATATTTATGATATTTACCTCAAACCTCATTCTTGGAGAAAGGCTGGACAAATTCGGTATCGTTGGTATATTGCTTACTGCTGTTGGGGCGTACTTGCTTAATATAAATACCGCAAGACAGGGCATATTAGAGCCATTTAAAGCTATACGCAGGGAGCGCGGCTCCTTGTATATGATCGTCGTTGCCTTTATATACAGTATTACATCTAACCTGGGGAAGATGGCAATATTGCACTCAAGCCCGTTATTCTTTGCCGCTGTTTATTTCCCAATTCTCT
>JACPHJ010000058.1 GCA_016188675.1 Planctomycetota bacterium | reverse complement strand
GCACGCAACAGCGTGACTATACAAGGCATTTTATGTTGAACCCTCCTCGACGATCTTTATTTCCTCCTACGTCAATCCGGACAGTTCGCACACCAACTGGTCAATCTTGCGTTGGATGACGGTCTTGTCGTGATCCGTCTTTGCCGATGTTAATTGCTTATGGAGTTCGAGTATCTTCTCTAATCGTACAGATCACTGGTAATGTATTTCAGGAGTAAATACCATTTTCAACTACCGTTGGAAAAACATTACCCCATCGCGGATTCTGGTTTGTAACGTGAACCCGCGGGGGGCATAACACCTAAAATCAGCGGCAGCGTTTTTTGCTGTCCGCTGGATTGCTTTGTTAGGCTTATTATTTCGAATATCAATAGTCAAGTCAGACCCAAATCACTGTAAATAATCTGCGCAGAACTTCTGAACAAAGAGAAGCATTTGCTTCACCTGGTCAGCGTCGTACTTTTCAAAGTGGGCATGTGCAGCGTCGTTGCGAAGGTTTGCCCATGTCGTAATCTGTTTTTGTACGAGGGGACCATAAACTCCTTTTTTAGCAAGTGCAACATTGAGGGGATCGATTGTTAAGTTTTTTCCATTCGCCGTGGTAGTCGAGACCCCGTTGCCGTCTGCCAGTTTCCGGAGGGAATCCTCAATGACGGCTCCAAGAATGACAGCAGCCGCATCCTTATATCCCTCATTTAGGAGATGCTCAGACATATCAAGGAAATCGGCAAATATTTCTGCATTAAGGAGCCGCCGCAGATCAGATAGTAGCCCTGACTTGATGTCGTGTTGAACGCCTTTTAAAATGCCGGTGAGTTCACTTATATGTTTAAAGTCATTGCTGTGCATTGATGTGAAATATGGTCTGTCCAAAATTTTCTGTAAGTTATGCTTATACTGACTATCCTGCCCATACAGACGCCGAATAAGTTGTCCACCTCTTGATGCGACAGCACTTAATTCTTCAATACGCTCAGGCCCAAGATTACTATCCGACCGTGATGCATCTCTCGAAAGCTTCTCAGCAATTACAACTAGTTCATCAATTTCGAATATTAAGGCATCGTTCAATTTCATATTTATTATCCTCTTTGTCTAACACGTTATTATACAGTTTCTCCACGACCATGTGCCACCGATACGAGTAAGTTTGACCAGCTAACAAGTTGTTATACAGACCTGTATATCTTGCTAAAAGCGAGATATACGAGAAAAGGCACATTGTGTGCCGGAATTAAATTATGCAAAATGGTGGCTGTTTCCACACTGCTTTTGCCGGTTTAATCCCACAGCGGGTTCAAGTTGCAAACTTGAACCCGCTTAAGGGCTTGAAACTTTATGCCTATGGAACAAAACCCCATCCAAAGTTCTCATCAAAGTAGATATTGCCAAATAAGCTTGCGTGCGGTTTGCCGTCAATAAATTCCACTCCATAACTTTGATGTACATTTATAATTGTACGGTTCATTCGTTATTTCTAATAGTGATTATTCGCGGTATAATCTGACGTACTAGTTCGACAGTATCCTGTTCGGTGCCTGAATATCCAAATGACATTGCAATTGTAATCACTAAAGCATTTTTGATGGCAACCGAACATTTTTGAATTAGATCGAAAATTTCATCGACATGCCACAAGTCCCCTTCTGACCACATATCGGATCTGTTAAAGAGATCGAGGTCTAAATCGAATAAAATAGAATCTTGAGAAGCTATGTTTTGAACAAAATCCAGATTCTGGTTGTCAGTTTGGGCAGCATTATACTTTTCTAAGAATGGTTGATAAAAACCAACTTCTTCGTCGTATTGTTTACAATAGAAATGCACTTGATTGACATATCCTTTTATGATTGCAGGTGCTATAAATGAATCCATACTGATACAGCCTTTACCGATTAAGCTTCGAATTCCCTGATAATCTGCACGCAGCAATTCTTGAATGGATTTATCGTTTTGGAAACCATTAATCGCATCCCAGTGGTAATCCAAATGCATAAGCGTAACAGGTACGTTGTAATCATTCCGAGAAAAAAAAGACCACCATACTAGAAAAGCCCACTTATGGTCATCCATTAACCACACATTTGGAGCAATTTCTTTCAAATAATTCTTGCCCTGCGAAAACATGTTACTATTCATGATGTTCTTCATGATGACCTAAAATCACTTAAAAAATATAAAAATATTTTATGGCGAACCTTCCTCAACAATCTTGATTTCCTCCTCCGTCAATCCGTACAACTCATACACCAACTGGTCAATCTGGCGGTCGGTGGCGTCAATCTGGCGT
Organism: Planctomycetota bacterium; assembly: GCA_016188675.1. Lineage (GTDB taxonomy): Bacteria > Planctomycetota > Brocadiia > Brocadiales > Brocadiaceae > Wunengus. The sequence goes on along the minus strand of JACPHJ010000058.1, from coordinate 1,541 downwards.
TGGATGACGGTTTTGTCGTGATCCGTTTTTGACGACGCTAATTGCTTGTGAAGCAAAAGCATCTGGTCAACAAGTGCGACCATACTGTCGTGGTACGACTTGTCCGATGGGTTGGATGAGTTAATTATGCGAATGGGAATTTGTGAAAAATACATTGGTTTGTATTCAAAATAACCTCCCTGTTTGGTAGAGGAAATCGAATGCATTATAAAATCGGCCACTCTTGAATTCAATATTCCAAGCAGGTATAAATCGTCCGTGGCAATAATAGATGTTTTATCATTTGAATAAAAACCTGAAATATCGAGTGTATATGAGGCATTTTGCACAATAGTTGGGATAAATATCTTCGGTTTTTCAAACTCCGCGTAGTATTCACAAGCCCTCAGTTCCCACCAATAATCTCCTTGATCACACCGTTTCTTAGCATCATCGGCAAAAGTCAGTAGGTGTCTGGCAACGGCTGGATATTTTTTTTGGAAACAGTTCCACACGTCACTTACATTCCCAAAGTTTGCAGATGTCCAACCCTTGGGAATAAAAATCAAGTATTGCTTGCCCGTTAGCGGTTGATAGCGTTTAATATCCCGCCCGATCAGGAATGGCTTTATAATCTCTTTGCTTTTAGGGTCTTCGGAAACAAGCCTATTTCTTGTTTCTGCATCTATTACAAATGCCTCATTGAGTCCTGTCTTGATACCATAGTAGATTTTACCCTTCACATATTCCTTTAAAGGAACTCCGGTCTTTTTCAGCTTGTTAAGCAGCGCAGCGCTTCGTTCATCTGCAAGCGACCAGCCCGTGTCATTAAGGGTGGATAGTTTTACAGAATGGCGGTTTTCTTTTACATAGCCTTCCAGGCTTTCAAATTCAAGTGTCTTTACCTGGGTTGCGATAAAGGCAGATGGAGGTTTATCTTTCCCGATGACGAGGATGCAGGGATACGTTGTAGCTTGCTGGAATACAGGCAAATCTCCAAAATCTACAATTTGCGCAATACATTGTCGCTTTAACCACTTTCTGAGTGGTTCACCATAATTAGCCCGCATCCACTTGTTTGCGACTATGTAGCCAAAAATCCCTTTATCCCTGAGCAACGAAACACCTTTCTCAATAAAGTACGCATAGAGGTCGGCCATCCCATGATATACCGTGTATTTACGTTGGAAATATTCTTTCAGGTCGCCTAAGCCTTCTTGTCTTACATACGGCGGATTCCCGATTACCGCATCAAACCCGCCATTTTTCACGATTTCCGGGAATTCTGTTTCCCAGTCGAATGGGTTGACCTTGCGACGTTCCTCGTCGTCTATCGTTGTTGGGGCAGGTTTCAAACCTGCCCCTACGTTGATGTCATAAAAATCAGTGCCGATGAGCGAATTACCGCATTTGATGTTGTTGCCGAGGTCGGGTAGGGCACGTTCGTGGAAGAGCTTGAGTTGTCGTGCCAGTGTCTGCTCAGACTCGCCTTCCAGCACCTTCAACAAAAGTGAAAGCTTGGTTACTTCTACTGCCTGCGGGTCAATGTCCACGCCGTAAAT
>JACPHJ010000059.1 GCA_016188675.1 Planctomycetota bacterium | reverse complement strand
GGGTCTGCCATCTTTCTTGTGGGACATGTAACCAAGGAGGGGATTATTGCCGGTCCTAAAGTATTGGAACATATGGCCGACACGGTTTTATATTTTGAAGGAGAAAAATTCCAGTGCTATCGCATCCTGAGGGTGGTCAAGAACAGGTTTGGTTCTACTGATGAAATCGGGATTTTCGAGATGCGAAAAAATGGATTACAGCCGGTAGATAATCCTTCTGAAATCTTTATTTCACAAGGCAGAAGAATCAGCGCCGGTTCCGCTATTATTTCATGCATGGAAGGAACTCGCGCATTATTGGTCGAGATTCAGGCGCTTGTTACAAGGGCAAACTTTGGCATACCAGAACGAAAAGTTAGCGGCGTCGATTATAATCGGGTTTCGATGATCCTGGCCATCCTTGAAAAACGGATAGGGTTAAAGCTTGGCGGACAGGATATTTTTGTGAATATCGTAGGTGGTGTTCAGGTCGATGAACCGGCAGCCGATCTCGGTATTGCCATGACGATTGCATCAAGTTTTAAAGACAAGTCAATATCTCCGGACACCATATTTATCGGAGAAGTAGGGCTTGGCGGGGAGGTTCGCAGTGTGAGCCAGATTGAAATCAGATTAAAAGAGGCGCAGAGATTGGGTTTCAAAAAGGCCGTTATTCCAAAGGACAATGCAAAAGGTATGGGCAAGGATTCTGGAATAGAATTGATCGAGGTATGTTATCTTTCTGAGGCAGTAGAAATTATAGGATAAATTTGTGAAAAAACACATATTGAAACGGACGATTTTGATTGTGGGGTTTATCTGCATGATGTTTTCTTGCAGATTATGGAATATTCATGCGGACACGTACCAAGACGGTATGATTACCGTAAAACATGGAGAATCACCTGTCAAAAAGGACGGACATCGTATTCAGTTTAACCATCCTTATGAAATGGTGGGAAATGTCATCACGAATGCATTATCGTATATTTATTACGAAGAAAGAGGGTTGTTAAAAAAGAAAGGGAACTTAAGGGTTTTTCAGGATGATGAAATAAAAAAATTAGTTCCCTTGATCGTGCAGGCATTCTCGGTTGCAACACCAACACAGGTTGTTGCCGTCTCGTCATATTCTGAACGCATGCTTTTAACTGACCAGCAGAATTATTGCATTTTATTCATTTAGGAACATAGCTTAAATATTGCCTTCAGTCGCATTCACATGTTTCAAACGTATAATGATTCCATGTCGGAGAAGAAAAGAAACACGATGTTGAAAGAAAATCCAGCGGCAATAAACCACAGCCGATTCTGGAAATTGGTTCCATCGGCGGGACAGAGGCTGGAGCCTGACCATGAAAACTGGCTTGTTATAGACTTATCTGAAGAAATGTACCAACAGCCTGTAGCCCAAAGGGTAGGAACGGTCGATGAAAAGATAAAAACGGGTACATCCGAACTGGATACTCGCTTAAAAAGGTTGGAGGAAAGGTTAAGCAATACCGGAGTATCCAAAGAGCTTGAACCGACAAGCACTGCAAGGGAAATTCACAGCGAGAGCAAAATAAAAAACAAGCTTATTATCCTGCGCGAATTGGTAGACGACGGCGTTATTTCAGAAGAAGATTATGATTACAAAAAGGCCAAAATGCTCAGAGAAGCCATGAGCGATATGAGCGTAAAGGAACAATTACGTGAGATAAAAGACCTCCAATCCGAAGGTTTAATCACAGAAGATGATTATAATGAAAAGAAAAAGGAACTGTTAGATCAGTTTTAGCCGCAGAAGTTACCAATATTTTATGTGGGGGGTTAAATATGATAAAGACCAAAGAGCTTTTTGACGAAGCAGTTTCACTACCCGTTGAGATAAGGACGCAACTTGTAGATAAACTTTTACGAAGCCTTCATCCTACACGGAAAGAAATAGACGAATTGTGGGCGGAGGAGGCAGAAAAAAGGGTTGAAGAAATAAAAAGCGGTAAAATAAAGACGATACCAGGTAAGGAAGTATTCAAGAAAATACTTGGCAGGTAAAGAACCTGCCGCCGCTGTACCACACCTCCCCCCTGACCCGATGGTTCTCTGCCACGCTCCAATAACAGTGCGTTTTTCTATCCTTCGTCCGTGACTTTTCCCGTAAAAATATGAAGACATTTTCCCAGTTTTTATCGGAAGCGTCAATAGGGTAGGTCGGCACTACAAGCCGTTTTGGGAAAACATCCCACTAAAATCAAGGGTTTCTTGGCGATGTATGCCTAAAAATGACCATTTTTTAGCGCGAGTTGCGAACGTCGGGTTAGGGGGCTATCAATTAAGTCGTTTTCTTTAGATAACTCTGTACTATTTTAGGGAATTCTCTGGTATTTATTGGTTTTGAAATATATCCCGTACAGCCCGCTTTTAGTATTTTTTCTTCATCCCCCTTCATTGCATGAGCTGTGAGCGCAACGATAGGAATATCGGCTGTAATTGTGTCTTCTTTCAATATTCTTGTGGCATCAATTCCGTCTATTCCCGGCAGTTGAATATCCATAAGGATCAAGTCTGGTTTCTCCGTTTGTGCGAGTTCCATCCCCGTTTTGGAGTCTTCTGCTTTTATTACGAGAAATCCACGTAATTCCAGGAGGTCAGATACAAGTTCCAGATTCATCGGGTTATCATCTATTATAAGAATTTTTCCTTCGGACATTTATTTTCCCTTTTTATATTTTTTCCCTCTCTTTTGTCTTTTCTGCCTGCATGTTTTTGATTTTTTCAATATGCGTTAACAATTCTTCTTTAGAAAATTTACCCTTTTGCGCAATGAGTTCTACCCTTTGCCTCAATCTGAAATAATCCTCCTCTATAAGGTCTTTAGCCGTAAAAATGATAATAGGCACATCCTTCGATATGTCATGTTTTTTTAGTTCATCAACGACATCAAAGCCGTCTATCTCTGGCATTATGAGGTCAAGAATGATCAGGTCAAATTTTTTCTTAACGGCGAGGCAAATCCCTTCGTGCCCTCCATAAGCCTTGCCAACGCGATAACCCCGGCTTTCCAAAATGTTGGACACCAGCTCTACTGTTTCGCGCTCATCGTCAATAACCAAGATATCCATTAGCCCGCCTTCTGGTTTTACCGTTAAACCGTAGTATTCTAATTTCATGAGAAGTTCTTCTTTATTGACCGGCTTCATAAGATAATCAAGGGCTCCAAGACTAAACCCATGTTTCTTTTCGTCAATAATTGAAATGACAATAACCGGTATGTTTTGAGTTTCCGGTATTTTTTTTAATTCCTTTAAAACGTCCCAGCCGCTCTTGAGAGGGAGGATAATATCTAGAGTTATTGCCATGGGTTTTAGTTCTTTTGCTTTCGTAATTGCCTCATCTCCATTAAAAGCCGTTGCAACTTTGTAGCCTTTCTGAGTAAGAAAGATTTTTAATAATTCACTGGATTTTGGGTCGTCTTCCACCACTAAAATGAGAGAATTTTCCTTCTCTTGTTCTCGTTCTTTTACTAATGTTATTTCTTCGGCGGGTGTCTTGCTTATGAGTTTCAAAGGTATGGTAAAGGTAAATGTACTTCCTTTTCCGTATTCGCTTTCTACCCATATTTTCCCGCCGTGCATTTCCACAAACTTCCTGGATAGCGCAAGTCCCAGTCCTGTTCCACCATACTCGCGGGCTGTTTTACTATCAATCTGCTGAAATTTTTCAAAGATGCGCCCTATGTTTTCTTGTTTTATTCCGATGCCCGTATCGGAAACCGATATTTGCGCATATCCATTCACACTCCGTACCTTTACAGTAATTTTGCCGCCTTTTGGAGTAAATTTTAGTGCGTTGCTCAGGAGGTTAAGCATAATTTGTTTGAATTTCTGCTTGTCAGCGCCAATCGAAATTACCCGTTCATCTGTTTCTATGCCAAAGAGAATATTCTTTTTGTCTGCTTGCGTCTTTATAAGGGACTTGATGTCGTGTAATGTCTCGGGCAGAGAAAATTCCTCATACTGTAATTGTATTTTTCCGGCTTCAACCTTGGATAAATCAAGGATGTCGTTAATCAACTGCAAAAGATGCATTCCGCTGGTATGAATATTTCGAACATGTTTCTTTTGTTTTTCATTCAGCGTGCCAAACGACTGGTCCTCAAGCACTTCAGAAAAACCAATTATGGAATTGAGCGGTGTTCTCAGCTCATGTGACATATTTGCGAGAAACTCCGATTTCGCCCGATTTGCCATATCAACTTCCCGGTTCTTTTCTTCAAGCGACACCTGCTGCACGCGCAATTCTTCAGACTGACTGTGTAACTCTTCATTTTGTGAAGCCATCTCTTCATTCTTTTGCTGAAGCTCTTCTGTCTGTCTTTGGATAAGCTGATATGCCTGTAAATTACTTACGGCTACCGCCAATTGCTGACTTACTGTATTTACAAATTCAATCATCTCGTCAGGGTAATCTTTTAGACTCGCTAATACCAGAACTCCCAGTAACCTTTCCTGAAGAACGATAGGGAAGCAGCCTATGCTGCGTGGTAAAGCGTCTCCTATGCCACTTCTTATTTTAAAGAGAGTATCTGCAGGAATATCCCTGATCAGAAGATACTTCTTTTCCTGCGCAACCTGTCCGGGGATGCCTACGCCCAGACCAAACATTTTCGATTTTATATCGCTATCGTAAATCGAATATCCGGCGCCCACTTTGAGCACACGTTCTTTCTCATCGTATAGGTAGATAATCCCTGTTTGCGAATCGCTAAAGGAGGATATCTTATTCAGACTCTCTGATAACAATTTCTCCGTTCCCATTGAGGCATTAATTATCGTCACAATCTCATTATACGCCAGTTCGAATTCCTGCTGCTTTTTCAATTCCTTATTAGCCGCCTCCAGCGCATAGGTGCGCTCTTCTACCTTTTTCTCCAGGCTCGCATATAATTCCCTGAGTTTCACCGTCATTACAGAAAAAGACCTCGACAAAATACCTATTTCATCACGGGTATTTACCACGTCCAATTTTACCTTCAGATCGCCCTCGCTTATCTTTTCAGAAGCAAGGGCAAGTTTCACGAGTGGTTTTGTAATTCTGACACCACTGAAATAGGCAATTGTCGCAACGATAAGTATCGTTGCAATGCCTAAGTACAATATCCGATTTCTTAGAGCGGTGAGTGGTAAAAATGCCTCACTGGCATCAATCTTGGAAACCAATCCCCAATTGCCAGCGGCAATATGGCGATATGCCGATAGTGCCGCTACTCCACGGTAGTCAGTTGTTTCCATAATGCCCTCCTGCCCGCTTGCGCCTAGAATTATTGGCAATCCGTGTTCTGCATGTATCGATAGTTTACGCTTGAGTGCCGCATGGGGGTCAAACCTTGGATTATTTAAAAATACTACCTCATCACCGATTTTCTTTAGCAAAAGTATCTCGCCTGTTTTGCCTAACCCTGAATAATCAGTTAAAACTCCAGTAATGACATGTCCCTTCATTGTGGCAATCACTACCCCTTGTGGTTTATCATTTGTCTCGTCAACTATGGGCGCAGCAATCGTATATACAGGCATCTTTTCTTTTATATACGGTTCAAAATGAAAATCTTTCAGGTAAACGCCTTTCATCCCATGTATGAAGACGTCGTTTTTTGAAACATCTTTCCCTACATCCTTAGTATGAGATGATGCAACTATTTTTCCGTTTGCATCGGTAATGGAGACTTTATAAAATGATTCAACAATTTCCGATTGTTGTTTTAAGGCATTTTTCATATCTGCTTTGAGCTGGTATGTATCCGGGTGTTTCTGGTTTATTTTCACCAAAGCTGTGCGGTAGAGATGGCTATTGGCAACCAACAGCACCTGTTCCTGACGCAGTTTTATGAGTTGTGAGATGTGGTCTTTTTTGGCAGCGGCGATTGCAGTAAGCTCATTGTAAATCTTCCGCTTCAGGTCTATTTTGGCTGAACGATAAGCCAAATAACTGATAATGCCAATGGGCACGATTGAAATGGCCAAAAATAGCATCATCAGTTTCTTCCACAGAGCGCCACCTACCAATTCTTTCACGTTCATGGCAGATATTCCTTACATTTTGTTCTCTTATGGCTTTTTATAATTTTTGATAAATCTTGCACATGCCATCTTTGCAGATAAAATCTTTTTGCATATCCATGGGTAATGTTTCGGCTTCTCCTAGCACCAGATAACCTCTTTTATTTAGCATGGCTTCAAGATTGCTGAGTACCTTTCTTTGAAGTTCTCTGGTAAAATAGATAAGCACATTTCTGCATAAAATAAGATCAAAATTAGCAAAGACGCTTCTTGGCGGGGCTATAAACTTTTCAGACGCCAGATCGTGAAAACTAAAATCAACCAATTCTTTAATAGATTCCTTGATCTTGTAACTTCTGTTATGAGAGAAATATTTGTCCAGGAAACCTTTCTTTACTTCTAAAACACCGGACTCCTGGTATTCCCCAATATTTGCCTTATCGAGTGCATTACGATCAATATCGGTTGCATATATGGTTACATGATAATCGTTTAATTGCCCTCCCAGCAGTTCGGTCAGCAGAATGGCAACGGAATAAGGTTCCTCGCCCTGGGCGCATCCGGCGCTCCATGTCCTTATATATGTATCCCCATGCTGCGCTTTATAAGCGATCATTTCAGGCAAAACAACCTTATAAAGGAGTTCAAAGACTAAAGGATCTCTGAAAAAATGGCTTACATTTATGGTGAGGTCGTCGAAGAGCTTCTCGTATTCACTCGAATCAACGTCCAGTACTCTTGCATACTCCAGATATGTTGTAGCCCCGGTCGTGGACAATCTCCTTGCCAATCTGCGTCTCAGCATACCGGTGTTATACTGTCTGAAATCGAACCCCCTTTCTTCATATATTTTCGACAGGAGCAGCCTTAATCCATCGTCGTTGCTTTTCATATTAATTAACGGTTTTTGCCTCTTTTTGCCTCATACATGATACATGATCTGCCGCAGAAATTCCGGGTACTCAGGAGAGAACCTCTCGTTTTCTTTAAGAAGGCTACCTGTTTTAAATTTTTTCTGGATTGCAAAGATCTCGTCAAGATTCTTGAAAAACAGATCGATAAGGTTTGGATCAAAATGTTTGCCACTTCCTCCCTTCATAATTTCCAGGGATTTTTCATTCGAAAATGCCTCTTTGTACGGACGTTTACTTGTCAACGCATCATAGACGTCGGTTACGGCGCAAATGCGTCCCAGAAGTGGAATATTTTCTCCTGACAGCCCTTTCGGATACCCGCTTCCATCCCATTTTTCATGATGCGATAGGGCAATAATTTCTCCTGACTGCAGTAATTCAGAGGGAGAGTTGTCAAGAATATAGCCTCCAATAGTGGTATGCTGCTTCATTATTTCCCACTCTTCAGGGTTGTGCTTGCCGGGTTTCAGAAGGATGTGATCCGGAATACCTATCTTGCCGACGTCATGCATGGAACTGGCATAATAAAGAACCTCTATCTCCTGTGGGGTTAGTTTGAGCGCCTTTGCCAGGAGTGCACAATAACTGCTCATACGCTTAATGTGGTCAGCGGTATCCTCGTCCTTGTATTCAGCGGCTATTACAAGCCGATTGATTGTATCCAAATGCGCCTGATAGATTCTCCGGTGAGCCTCTATTTTTTCGGAAAGGACAGTGCGTAAATCTGCAGTTCTTTTTTCAACCTTGTCTTCCAATTCTTTCTGATACTGTTTTATGGTATCCTGGTGTTCCTTCATTTTGAGAAGTGATACCGTGCGCACCGTGAGCTCTGTTTTATCAATGGGTTTTGAAATGAAATCATTGGCGCCAACTTCAACGGCTCTTATCCGGTCTTCTTTGCTCGTCAGAGCGGTCACCATAACGACTGGTAAATCGCTATAAGGGGGGGTGCTGCGAATTTTGCGTGTTACTTCAAATCCGTCCATACCTGGCATCATTACGTCCAATAACACCAGGTCAATATCCAAGCTCAGTTTGCCCAACGCATCAAACCCATCCACAGCATCTTCGGTTTCGTAACCCAAAGCTTCCAGCATCGCCACCAACAGTTCCCGGTTTTGCTCATCGTCATCCACAACAAGGATTCGTTTTGGTTTGACCAATTTCTAATCCTCCTGTGCGTTTCCTGCTGTAACAGCGGATTTTGACAACTGAAATTTTGAATTGTTATGGCATGTTGAATGTGCCAAGTATTAACGGAAACAATACATCTTTTGGTTGGATAAATCAACCATATTTTAATTCCATTTATGCCTCGCGCTCTTTGAGTTTGCGGCAGACACCGTCGCAGAATGGGGGATTTTTTGTTAAATAGCAGTTGCAAATTACATATTTTCTTTTCAGCACAATTTTAAACGGGTGAGGTTTTTTATCCGTTCCCTTATGTGAACCGTCGCAGAACGGCTCATTTTCCGTATTCCCGCATGCACACCAGTGATACGTGCCGGGTTCCAGTTCAATGGTAAGAGGCATCTTCTTCATAGATTCTTTTTACCCTCTTATCTTTAGATGTGATTGG
>JACPHJ010000063.1 GCA_016188675.1 Planctomycetota bacterium | reverse complement strand
CAGGTCAACGCCTGGTAAGGTATATAACCTGAAGGCATTGGAGGCAGGTGAGGATCCATATGGTGAGGAGAGCGACACGCCGATTATTGGATTAGACCTTGTGAAGGAATTTGATACGCCTACATTAAGGGATATTTATGCATCAGGAACGTATTTCCATGATGGTAGCGCCAGGCTGTTGATAGACACGATCAACAACTCGGTAAATGAGAAGGATATGCATGGAAGGACGTCACATTTGACTCAGCAAGAGTTGGATGATTTGGTTGAGTTCATGAAGGCGTTATAAAACAAGCCTAAACTGAGTGACCCACCGTTTCGGCGGGTCACTCGGTTTTTAGAAAACTATCTTTAAATATTATCTCCGGGAAAGAACACATAATGAAGATATCATGGAAGCACATAACGTTGGCGCTGTTTTTATTGGCAAGTTTAGCAGTGGCATATACGATTTCTGATAAAGCATCTGCGTGTGGGGGCGGGGGCTCATCGCCCGACGGGATTACCCTGAAATTACGGGGAGTGAGTAATCTTGCCGAGGCCATTAAGTTAAAGGCCACTTTACAGAAGAACGAGGCTATCAAATGCGCAAATATCAGCCCGGAAAAGACAGAAATATGTATTTCCATCCTTTGTCCGGGGGCAATTACGGAAGAACAGATTATTAAAGCAATCAAAGATGCAGGCTGTGACGCCTCGCTGCCTGGTTATCTTAGTTTCAAAATTGATAATCTTATAAATGTCTCAGACGGAGAAAGGCTGAGACAAACATTGGACGAACTTCCAGGAGTTACGACCAGCGGTATCAACCTTGACACAAAAGAGGTCACAATTAATTATTACGAAGGCTGGATCAGGTTTGCCAGAAAGATAATCAAGACTTTGGAAGACGACGGTTTTAAGGCTGTTGTCCCTGTGGATACGGTTACCTTCAAAACGGAGGGTATGACGGAGGTTGAGGCACATGACGTGCGTGCATACCTCCTTGGTGTATTTGGGGTATCTAATTCAGATATTGATATCGAAAATAATGAGGTAAAGGTTAGCTTTTATCGGGGATGGACGACGAAAGAAAAACTGATTAAAACCATTGAAGAGCGCGGGAATACCACCGTAAAACAGGACCTCATGGTGCTTAAAACTTCTTAGTAAAATTAGTTTGTGTTGTATTAAAAAAATATAGAGGGCGTTGCTGGTTATTAATTAGAATAATAACTGAAAATATGAAATACCTCTTAACATTTGTAACCTCAATAATCCTGGCGAGTATCTATTGCGTGGAGGCGTTTGCCGATGTTTCGTATGCCGACCTGTTTCTGGCAGGAAGGGGTTACAAGCCTGTCGAAGAGTCGTGGCCGGTAAAACCATCGATCACATATCCTACCGATAGTAACGACATGCCAGATAATCAGCTTTACAGGGAATGGTGTGTAAATACATTCAGAAATGGCGAACAAATCTACGAGGCGTATAAGGAAATAGCCTTTGGGATAAACTATCGGGCAGAACCGTCAAAAACAGACCACTGGCAGACGCCGGTAGAAACAAGACGGACTAAACAGGGAGATTGCGAGGATTCCGTGTTCTTGTTCTTCTCCAAGCTTTCTGAGCTGGATATAGACGGCGACATCATATGGGGCTGGGTTGTAGACAAGGAAAATTCGATTGCCTTTGCCCATGTGTGGTATCAATTGTTTGATAAGCGCGGGAGGCCGTATATAGTGGAAGGTTTTTCGAAGGAGTGGAATGGTATTATACCTGTGGAAATGCTTACGGAGGGAGAGCGACGTGTGCCGACGCAGATGTTAAGGAATAATCAGGTAGACAGTGTGGTAGATGAAATGACGCCGAGGTTTTCAGAAGCCTTCGAAGAAGATCAATTTACCTGGGCTGTCTATATGAATAATGCCACTTTGGTCAGGGAAATCTTCCAGAAACTTCAGGTCATGTTTGCCAGATATAGGGGACAGTTGAGTCAGTCAGCGTACTAAAGATAAAATTGTGACGAGTAATGCGTTTAGATATAATTGGGGCTTCTAAGAAGCGTAATTTACTTCAAACCCCTTACTAACGAAAAAAGCCATTCAGAGACCACCCATAGAATGGTTCTTTTTAGAAGCCCTATGATTTGAATATTTGGAGCTAAGAATCTAATTTCACAAGATTTATTCCAGTAACTTGCCCCATTTTACAGCCAAATCCTTTTGTTGGAATGAGTTTTCAAATTTGTTCTCCGGGAATTGGGATAGATCGGCGTTTATAGCGCATTTTGCATATTTTATTGCTTTTTCCTTATCGGCCTTCCAATAGAGATCTGCCAGTACTGACAGGTTGTTGAGGTATCTTGGGCTGTCTTCCATCTTTTTTGCATATTCCAGCGCCTTGTCGAGATTTCCCCACATGAATCGCGGGGTATAATAAGCGGCTAGTGTCCTGTTAACGACGGAGTAATCATAAGGTTTTTGCGGATTATCCAGCGTCTCTGCCTTTTTTAAAGCCTCTTCAAAATCACACTTTTTATTCAAGAGGTATAGTTTACTAATGCTGCCGTGCTTGCCGAGGTTTTGCGCCATACAGTAATACCCTCCCACATTGTTGTGGTCAAACGCTATTGCTTCTCTTCCGCATTTTTCACCTATTTCAAACCACGATGCCTTTTCATTGTTGTCCTTTGCGTGGTACTCTGCCATTTTAAAATAACATCTGGATAATTCGACGAGTGCCTCTGCCCTTTTTTTATTGCAGGGTTCATCTTGTCCGGGAATTTGCTTTAAGATATTTTGATATATTTCTATGGCCGACTGGAGACTTTTACGATTCTCCCTTCGGTTATAGAGTTCTCCTGCATTTTTGAATTCTTTATTGATGTCGGGACTCAGGCCAGTATGTTTTGCAATTGTATAACCGGTATTGAGTGTCCAAATACACAACACTGAAAAAGAAAATAATGCTATTTTTTTCATCATCTTGAGTTTTTTCATTTAAAAAAACACCTTTCGTTGAATAACTCTGCTATAAGGAAATTTCGGCAGTTTAAGCGGGTTTCCGGGCTATCTGGGAGACGTAACCTTCAGGTTATGTCGTTTGCGCAGATTAATATGAAGCAACCTTCGTTCCGTATTTCAAATCTTCATGAGTTCATTCACTGATTGCTTTGTGTTGGCTAGTGTTCTATGAAAATGACTTCCATGGTTGCAGTGTGACCTGCAACAGACAGGACGATGGTGGTGGCGCCGGGAGAAATACCTTTTACTGTAAAACTTGTCTTACCGGTCGCATCCGTTAGCGCCATTGGCGTGATGGTTGCAACGGTGGGGGAGGTGCTTACGGCCTTGACTTCCATACCAAAGAGAGGCCCTCCCTGCCTATCCAGTAATTTAACAAATATGTTATCCTCAGAACCGGAACAGACACTGAGCTTATGCGGTGTTACAATTATTTTTATCGCTTCCTCATAAGGAGGTGTTTGTGCGCAGGAATTCATAAATAGAATGCCGATGCACATGATATAAAAAAACATACTCTTTCGTTTAACCAATTTCATAGTGATTAATTTCTCCTTTGTTTCAAAATAGCAATTGTAGCGCGAACTTTAGTTCGCTTATATCCTATGCGAACTGAAGTTCGCACTACATTGAAAAAGCTGCCAAAGAACTAATTTTATGGACTAAAAACCAAAAAGTATTGATACGGCATGAGGAATGTATGCCTTTGTGATAGTGTAAAACCAGCCTGTTTTAGCTCGTTGATAACCAAATCTTCTGGCAGGCGAACCCGTAAGGGAGGGCCAATGGGACTCTCGTCACTGAATTCCATGATAGCCAATATCCCCTGTGGTTTTAAGGCCAGCTTGACTTTTTTAATGAAATCAATGGGCTGTGCTATTTCATGGTACGCGCTTAAGAGAATGGCAACGTCCAAACTATTTTGGGGAAGTTTGGGATCGTCCATAGTGCCCAAAACAAGGGTTACATTTTTTAATTCTTTTTCTGTCAATCGTTTGCTCATATAGTCGAGCATCTCCTGTTGAATGTCTTCGGCATAGACAGTTCCCGTTGTACTTACCCGTTCAGATAATTTTACGGCAAGGTATCCTGACCCTGCGCCAATATCCGCAACGGTCTGTCCCTTTTTAATATTTAAGGCATTCAATATTTCGTTGGGTTTTTGCCATTCATCACGTCCGGCATCTTCAAGTAACGGTATTTTTGAAGGGCTGAAAAGTTTACCGGGACGTTCACGCTGTACGTCTTCTTTGGCATAGGCGCTAATACACAGGCACAATATTGCGGCAAAGATAAAAGCCGCTTTAACATTTTTTGTAAATTGATTTATCATGGTTTTAGTGTAAATATTTAATATTTGTAATGCAATAAAATAGTTATTTCTTAAACAAGAGTCCCTTTTTATTGAGCCGTTTGAATTTCAAGACCATCAGCAAAGTTTTAATGAGGATTGTATAATTTAGTTTCGTTTCACCGTGAGTCCTGTCCGCAAATTCTATAGGGATTTCCCTGATTGAGAATCCCTTCAGGTGCGCCCTGTAAAACACCTCAGACACAATGGATGGCCCTGTGGAGACCATGGAATCCAGTTCTATCGCTTCCAATACCTTTCTTTTAAAACAGCGATAACCTGAGGAAACGTCTTTGATTTTCAAACCGAGTAAGATTCTCACATAGATACCTGCCAGAAATGTGATTATTCTGCGGGCGATGCCCCTGTTGATATCCTTGCCTCCGCCAACAAACCGGGAACCTATAACCATATCAGCTTCCTGTATGGCTTGCAGAAATGAGGGTATATATTTAGGATGATGAGAGAAATCCGCATCCATTTCTACCACACAATCAGCGCCGCGTTCTAAGGCATATTTGAAGCCGGCAATACCGGCAGAACCGCGCCCCCTTCCGGTTGTTCTGAGAAGCAATTCAACCTCTGCATGTTCTGCGGATAAATTTTTTACGACCTCTGCTGTGCCGTCAGGCGAATTATCATCCACCACAACTATGTGCAGGTTTGGGATTTTCAGGCTTAAAATCTCCCGAATTAAATTTCCTATATTCTCTCTTTCATTATAGGTTGGAATCATTACATACGTTTTCATCTAAAAGTACCCCTCACCCCAACCCTCTCCCACAAGGGGAGAGGGAACTTGCCCTATCGATATGCCTCTCCCTTGATGGGAGAGGAAAGGAGAGGGTGAAATATCTCTCCGCTTCTTTGCGTAAAGTGCAAACATGAATATTTCATATATCAAATAGTTACGATAATATATCCATACTAATCAAAGCCATAATTTTTGCAAAGTCAACCAGTTCCTTAATACTGACCGATTCGTTTGTGGCATGCGCCTCAGTCTCATCGCCAGGGCCGAATCCAACGGCGGTTATACCTTTCTGGATGAGTTGCTTGGTTACCGTTGCGCCCGACATTCCTTTCGGTTGAGGACTGGTTCCCAGTACAGATAACGTGTGTTTTGAAATCAACTCTACCAGCGGATTGTTGATAGGGACGGCAGTTGGTAGCTGGTTTGAAATAATTTTTAAGTCGAAACGCGCTTGAGGACAATGTGTTTCAACTTCTTTGATGATATTTTTTATGTCGTTGATAATGTTATCTGATGAATCTTCCGGCAAGTAGCGGATGTCTAATTGTGCCTTGCAGACGGCTGGCACGATATTGGGCGCTGTTCCACTGTGGATTGAGCCAAGATTCAACGTCGGCGGGGTATGGAGTGGGTGAGATACCTCCCTGAATTTTAATTGTTTTATACGTTCCAACAGGGGAATCATATTCCATATTGCATTTATACCCATTTCCGGCCTTGAACCGTGAGCCTGTTTGCCGTGCGAGGTGATTTCCAAAAACAGCGTGCCCTTTTCGGTTACGTCAATCAGTTGCATATTATGAGCAACGTCGGGAATGATGGCAAAATCGGCTTTAACCCCGCATTCGCTGATCAAATATTCCAAGCCCAGCGTTGAACCTCGCTCTTCATCGGCAACGCCTGCCAGGATAAATTGACCTTTCAATTTTGATTCATTTTCCTTGAGAAATTTTACTACGGCCATCATGGAGGCCATTTGTCCTTTGTTGTCAGATGAACCTCTCCCATAGATCCTGCCGTTTTCTATCCACGCCTCAAAGGGGTTTCTTTTCCAGTCATCGCCTGCCGGTACGACGTCTAAATGACACGCCACCAGCAATGTAGGGGCGGGCAACCGTTCACTATTAGCTCCTATGTATCCAACGATATTTGCCCTGTTTTTTGTCTTTTCGAATATTTTGTATGGAATTTGCAATGATTGAAAGAAGTTCTCTACAATGCGTACCGCAAGGATTTCGTCGCCGGGCGGGTTTTCTGTTTTTGCATTTATTAATTTGCAGGCAAGGTCAACAATCTCCTTTTCCTCATTTTGCATGTAGTTTTTTACATAATCTACAAGATTATTTTGAGAACATTTATTCGCGTTTACCATATATTAAGGTTGATTCTTAAATATGATTTTATTAATAATGTAGAAAACCACGTCCTGTGGGCGTGGTCAGAGAACAACGGCTATGCCAGTTATACCCTTCGATAAGTATGACGGAACTGGTTTCGCCATGCCGGTATTTTTCCAATGAGATGTTCTATTTTGAGTAT
>JACPHJ010000062.1:1460-3669 GCA_016188675.1 Planctomycetota bacterium | reverse complement strand
TTGAATATGCCGCGCGTGTCATTCTGGAATTCAACCTCCAAGTAATTGACCTCATTGCACCCCATGTAGGCATCGTCAAACCTCAAATTGCATTTTATGAACTGTATGGCTGGTGGGGCGTCTGGGCATATGCAGAAACCATCAAATACGCCAAACATAAGGGATTGATCGTAATCGGAGACGTCAAACGAGGCGATGTCCCCAATACGGCTGAGGCGTATGCCGAGGCGCATATTGGAGAAGTCCACATAGACGATATTGTGGAAACCGCATTCGCCTCAGACGCCATAACCGTCAACCCGTTTTTGGGGTCAGACAGTTTACTCCCCTTTATCCAGACAGCAAAAAAGCATAACAAAGGTATATTTGTCCTGGTAAAAACCTCAAACCCCCTCTCTGGCGAATTCCAGGATCTCATGTGCGGAGAAAGAAAACTTCACGAAATCATCGCGCAAAAAACCAACGAATGGGGAAAAGACCTGGTAGGTAAGGAAGGCTATAGCGCCGTTGGGGCGGTTGTGGGAGCAACCTATTCACACGAAATTGAACTTTTAAGGGAAATCATGCCAGCGGCATACTTCCTTGTGCCCGGCTACGGCGCCCAGGGCGCTACGGCAAGCGATATAAAATACTGCTTTAATTCCAACGGCCTTGGCGCCATTATCAATGCGTCACGCTCAATCCTCTATGCTTACAATAATTCACCCTGGAAGGAAAAATACGGCGTAAATGGATGGAAAGACGCCGCCCAGGAGGCTGTGATTAAGATGAATGAAGAAATACGAGAAATCCTTTTACCTCTTTAACAAATTCAGTTTCTAAGAAAGAAGAATTTGATTGCGGCCATACCGTACCAAGATATAATGTATTTTATGGTTTAACATACAAGGAGAATACCAATATGTCTTTAACCCAAAAACTGAGGACTAAACATCCTTATATTGTTTCCCTCAAAACGCATTGCAGTGGAAGTCCTGTAATTGCCGGTACTAAGTTTCCCGTTCGATCCGTTGTTTTTTATATTCTCAGGCAGGGTATGACACCTGAAGAATTCGTAAAAGAGTTTTCTCATCTCGCTCTTCCGCAGGTCTATGATGCCCTTTCCTATTATTACGAAAACAGAGAAAAAATAGACAAAGAACTATCCTTAAGAGAGTGTGATTTAAAAATACAGGCAATGCCTAATAATGTCTGAAATATTGTTATATCTTGATGAAGATGTTAGGGTATTGTTAGCTGAGGTGCTACGCAACAGAGGTTATGATGCTTGTCATGTCCTTGAAATTGGAAGAACCGGTAAAAGTGATAGTGAGCAACTCGTCTACGCTGTAAGACACAAGATGGCCATGCTGACTCATAACGTCAGAGACTACATCATCCTATCCAAATCTTATGCGGAACAGAGGAAAAAATATTTTGGTATCATTGTTTCTGAGCAAATCCCTTTTAATGAACTCTTGAGACGAACACTTAAATTTCTATCTTCCAATACAAGAGATTCTATAAGAAATAGATTAATCTGGTTACAGAACTATAAGTAAATCCACAGAATACTTACTTGGAAACAATGATATTCCATAATGTTCACGTAAGTACCTACTCAGGCTACAAGGCGGACGAACGACCGCTTAGGTTTGCCTTCAAAGAAAAAACGCATACGATTAGAGAAATAATAAACCAAACCTACGAAGAAATTTCTGGCAAAGGATTAAGGAAAAGGTACACTATAAAAACAGATGAGGGACTTACTTTTAAGCTTTTCTACGAAGAAAATCAAGACCGATGGTTTTTGGAAGAATAAATTTACACCTAAAAACTGCAAACCACCTAAAAAATGCATTTGGATGCTGATTTGCCGGATTTACACTGATTTTTCAATAAGCATATACTCAATCACCTTCTTCTCTGGAATAAACTTGTTTAACTGGCTCAAGCCCAATTTTTTCGCAGCAACGGCAATAAGCTGCTTTTCAGATAATTCTTTTGAATAAAGCCTCCCGGCGGCCAGCAATGCCTCTTTTGGGATGAGACCCACCACTTCACTTCCCGTGACATGCACACCAAATTTTCCGGCCTGTTTTTTCACCTCCTCAAAGACCACATGCGGCGGAGTGACCTTGTAGTTCTGCAGGTTCATGGAGACCTGCGTAATATTATGTTCCTTTAGATAAACACCCATCGCCTGTACACATTTTAAAAGCCCGGGAAC
>JACPHJ010000062.1:0-1433 GCA_016188675.1 Planctomycetota bacterium | reverse complement strand
GTTCTGCAGGTTCATGGAGACCTGCGTAATATTATGTTCCTTTAGATAAACACCCATCGCCTGTACACATTTTAAAAGCCCGGGAACACGCACCTTTTCACCCTTTTCATTGACCTGTATAACTCCGGAAGCCCTTACAATCCATGAAATTTCATTGGCTATTTGAATGTCCTGGGTATTTAAATTCACATTATAGGCAATCAGGAATTCCCGCGCGCCAATTACCGTAGCGCCTGTCCTTCTTACGTTTTCATTAAACTCAACCGGGCCGTAGTCGGGCCGCCATTTTTCGTCTTTCAATTTTTCCGGCAAACCTTCATACTCACCCTTTCTGATGTCAGACAGGATGCGACGTTCGGGTATAACCGCAGCCTCTCCGTAAAGATACACGGGGATACCAAGCCACTCTCCTACTTCCTTCCCCAACGTGCGCGCAATCCGGACACACTCGCCCATTGTTACATTGGATACCGGAACAAATGGACAGACATCGGTAGCCCCAATGCGGGGATGTGCGCCCTTGTGACATGACATATCAACGGCCTCTGCAGCCATCTCGATGGCATAAAAGGCCGCATCCTTGACTGCCTCTGGCTTGCCCGCAAAGGTGACAACGGTGCGGTTATAGTCTGCGTCGGATTCTACATTCAGTAATGTAACGTCTTTAATCTTCTCGATTTCACCGGCAATCTTCGCTATTTTCCCAAAATCTCTGCCCTCGCTGAAATTTGGAACACATTCGATAATTCTATTCATTTTAAAAAATGCTTATTGAGTTGCCTCAACAAGTACCCGTATGATGTGATGACATTGTATGTATGTTTTGATACATTGCGGAAATCAAAATCAACTCAATAAGCATTTTTTAAAATAAGGTAATTATACTTATCCCAATAATCATGATAATACCGCCAATGAATCGTTCCTTAATATTCGTTTCTTTAAACCAGATGGCGCCATACATGATACCAAAAAGGAGGCTCGTGCGCTTCACAGAAATGACATAGGGGACTTCAATAATACTTACCGCTAAAAGGTGGGTAATTACTGCAAAAGCGACGACCAGCCCAATCAGACCAAATAGTGTAAATTGAGAAAATAATTGTTTAACTTCGCCATGGTTCTTCCACATCAAAACAGGAAAGAGGATTGCAGAGAGAATTGGGAAATAAACGGCGGCAAAGAATAACGGGCTTGAGTGCAATATTGCCATCTTCCCCAGGTTAGAGGTAATACTGTATATAAAGGCAACGATGATCATATACAGGGAGCCGCGCTCCCTGCGTATAGCTTTAAATGGCTCTAATATGCCCTGTCTTGCGGTATTTATATTGAGCAAGTATGCCCCAACTGCAGTAAGTAATATACCGATGATCCCGAATTTGTCCAGCCTTTCTCCAAGAATGAGGTTTGATGTAAAGATCATAAAGACC
>JACPHJ010000060.1 GCA_016188675.1 Planctomycetota bacterium | reverse complement strand
GTAGATTCCGGGAGAAAATCAAACACATGCAGAAATTCCTTTAAAACATCAAGCTCCTTTTGGGATTTTGCCCCTTGTAACAACTCTGCAAGTATAATTCCCAAACAACAGACCTTGTTAGTATCGATTAATTCCAGAATAACCTTATAATAAGGGTCTTTTTTCCTGAAGAACTCGATCCATGCTGATGTATCGACCAGTATCCTATCGGAGTCTTTCATCTTCATGCCTGAGTTTTTCGGCCGATTTTGTGAACTCCATCTTGCCAGCCATAGTCTTTATCTTTTCCATCTTTCTTTAATAGCCTTTACGACAGCTTCCGTTTTGCTTTTTGCCTCAATTTCTGACATCAATTCGTCTAACAAAGAATTGGGCAGTGTTATGGTAGTTCTTGACATATAATTCCTCCAGCGTATTATTGTATTTTTTAGCATTGATATTTTATGAATATATATGCTATATTTCAAGCCGAATTTGTATTATTTGTTGCATATACCCTGACGGCATTCATTGGAAATAGGGGACACTCCCCTTGTTTCCCTATAATAGGAATAATCTTATTTCATGACTGATTTAAACGACAAGATAAAGACCGCCTGGATCAGGCAATTGAAGGAAGACTGGAAGACGGCAAATTTCCTTTACTTTAAAGACTCTATGCGCCCCCCAAACTTTGAACTCTCATGTTCAGGGGCGGCATTGGGCAGGTGGGAAGGCGGTTGTCACCGGCGTCTCTCCATCAGCATTGTTCTGATCAATACGTATGCCTGGGAATACGTACAGGAGGTGCTTTACCATGAAATGGCGCACCAATACGTGGAGGAAGTTTTAGGAATCCGTGAGGAGCTTCCACACGGAGAGTCTTTTAAGGGAGTTTGCCGTGAAAAGGGAATTGATCCGGCGGCTGCGGGTGATATTCACCTATGGATAGAAAAACGAAAAAACAGATACACCGTGAGTTCGGAAAACCACCAGATACTGGATAAGGTTCATAAATTGCTGGCGTTGGCCCAAAGCCCCAATGAACACGAGGCACAGACTGCCATGGCTAAGGCACATGAGTTGTTATTAAGACACAACCTGTCGCTCCTGGATACTCAGGCGAAATGGAATTACATTCATAAGCAAGTCGGCGAAATAGGGCGGAGAGACCCCACGAAGTCCATAATCAGTGCGATACTTTGCAAATATTTTTTTGTAGAGTCTATTTGGGTGTTCGGGTACGACCAGCATAGAAACCGGTGCGGCCGGGTTTTGGAAATTTATGGCACACCGGAAAATGTCGAGATGGCGGAATACGTGTATCATTATCTTCAAAACGTCCCGGAACTCTTATGGGCGGAGTACAAGGAGAAAAACAAAATCAGGGAAAACAGGCATCGGAGGACTTTTATCTATGGCCTCTTAGAAGGTTTTTATC
The DNA here is from genome assembly GCA_016188675.1 of Planctomycetota bacterium. Classification (GTDB taxonomy): domain Bacteria; phylum Planctomycetota; class Brocadiia; order Brocadiales; family Brocadiaceae; genus Wunengus. The sequence goes on along the minus strand of JACPHJ010000060.1, from coordinate 11,647 downwards.
ATAAACTGGAAGGCAGGGTGCTGGAAAATGTGTCCCAGAAACTGGTATGGAAGGGAGACCCCCGGCTCAGGGAGTTTTATCGTCAAAGGAATCCCAGACGCACACGAACCTTTTCCAGGTATTCCAAAACCTGTCAGGATGCCTATAATTCGGGCGTATCCCAAGGGAAAAAGCTGATTATCCACAAAGGAGTCCGTGAAAGGGGCAGCGGGGAAATCAGATATTTAAACTAACCGTTTCGAAGACGAACTTAACGCCTTCTGGCGGACTCCATTTTGCAGGTTTAAATTAAACCTTTTTCAAGCCTGAACCCGGCGTGAGGCTGGTTCAATCGTCCACGATTGAACCGAAACGTTTGGCACTGTTCACGGCGTTACCGGTTTAAACCCATGTCCCCGGTTCGAAACATCCGGTTCGAGCTGCAAGAGTGAAATATTAAAAATTCTTAAGTCCTTGATAGTGGGCTAGTTTCCTGTTTAACACGAAAATTAAGTGATTGTTAGCATTATATCTGTTCTAGTAGTTTCAATTAATTCTGTCTATTTCAATTCGTTTTAGCACAAATTTAGCACAACTCCATGGTTAGTACAAAGTAAAGTATCAACTATGCTGTTATTCAGAAAGATTAACAGAGAACTCATTATTTTTGCCCGCTGAATATGATACATAGTCTGCATTTCTTAAGTAACGCCAAACTCAGCGGACGGCGTTTTACGCCGTCCGCTGGAGTGATTTGTTAGCAGGATTCCCTTTCATATCCCATTGCGCCATCGCTGCATTATTTTTTCATTTCATATAGGTCCACGCCCTTATCTTTTGCAGCAGCCAAAGGAATTAAGTGTGCCTTTTGGAAGGCGGTACACCAAGCGCTTAAATATACGTGCGTTTTATTTAGTGTCTTTTCGAAGTGGTCTATTCTGTTGAAGTCATAAGCAGTCGTTTTAATGTCCATTAGAACGACATACAAAACCAATGATAAGATCATGGAATTGGGATTATTGTTTACAACATTCATATATTTGAAGGCCGCATCTATGTCTTTTTTTTCTTGCTGAAGCTCAATTTCCCATATTTTGCCCGTTTCATACGAGAAGTTGTCCCCATCAATCGATACTTTAGAAAATGCAGTTTTTAAATCTGTGAGCTTTTTTTCTAGTTCAGACATCAAGAGATTAAATTCCTCTGTTGATATGTGTTCACCACGATTTCCTTTTTCCCAATAATACCTATAATCCTTGATATTCTGCTTTGGCAGTGCTGATTCTGCTGATAAGCCAAGGGTGTAAATTATCATATTTAATAAACCGACTAAGAGGAAAACTAATCTATTTTTCATGCTTACCCCCGCAACTTGCGTAAATGTTTTTATGATTATGTCTAACGACGCGCGTGAGGGGCGCGGTTTTCAGCGACCCTCTCGACACGATTGGTTGGATCATTAAGTTTATTTTTGCATTACTCCGCCTGTCCTACCAAAAATGCCTTTTTCAAGAGAGAATTCATCAGCAAAATTTCTAATCAACGAGTCCTCATCTAAATACATTGTGAACCTATTGATATTCATCCGTCTTAAGTCTTTTACTATTGCTCTTTTGGCTTCATTGGCTATTTCAATTTCATAAAAATTATATTTACTTTTGTTATCATCGATTACTCTTTTAAAAGAAATTAACTTCCATTCTTTTTCAAATATCACGGGAATCAAATACTGGGATTGTTGGGCAAAATGTCTTTTGTCAGTTTCTACATATCTTCCGATTCTCCTGAGATCAGGAATATCATTTCCCATTACTTTTCCCGCATTCTTTCTGTCGATATAAATAAATACCTTTCCATTTGTTTTACTATTTACAAAATTCTCACAAGCGAAAAACAGAGCTATATAGTGAGATTCCGTAAAATCAATTGTTGGTGTCGGAAATCCGTGATGCCGCAAGTATGTTAAATATTCCATTTCAGGAAGACTCCATGAGCCAGGTCCATAATTATCAAATTTAAATGGATATCCTGCTAACGTCATTTTTCTGATGAATTTGTTTATAATCAGCGGGTTGATTAACGGTTTCAAACTGTCGATGTATTGATAGTATTCTTTGCAACTTATCTCTTCTACTCCAATTCTTTCCAATGATGATGTAATCTTCCACGAGGAGTCTGCATGTCCACGGTACAGAATTACTGAACGATTAGTATGTTCTGCCTTAATAACACGCTCTATTTCTTCATCAAATTGTTTTAGACTTTTTATTATCATAGGTTTAACGCTGCCCATAAGCTGCCCGAACGAAGTGTAGCGGAGCGAGAGGCAGCTTGATAGGCTTGTTAGCTGTATATTCATTTTTTCTTTGAATTATTTTTAACAAAAGCTTTATCTCCAAACATTTTAACATCTTGATATGTTGCCTTTAATGTCTCAGACGCCATTGCGCGATCCATATCTTTTGAATACGTTTGTTCAATTCGATCCCATTGTTTTTCGGAAATTCCTTCAAGGCTGCTTCTTACCTTGTTTGTACGATCCTTTAAGTAAGCAATAAAATTTTCAGGAATTCTATACCGTAATGTTTCACCAACTATCCCCTTGTGAACGTGAATTTTAGTTCCTTCCCAATAGTTAGGTCGATCTTCATCAATAAACCCTAATATTATTACGCGACACATTTTAGAATAAACGAAAGCTCTTTTTTTAAACCATACAACGTCCATGTCGACACTTCGAAGAATATAACTATTTATATTGGTTGGCATATTAGGATCATTGTGATTTTCTATCAAGTCCATTGGCAAAATATGTTGTTGATATTTATCTGGATGAGGTCTTTTATCCAAAAGAAATTCTCTCCACACCTCTAAAGCTTTGTTTGCCTTGTCAAGATGGATAGTTGAAAAGCGAGACAAGTCTTGTTTAAAGCATGAAGCTAGAACTCGCCATGAAATTGATACTGCAAATTTTAAAAGCCAAGAACTATATGAAAATTTATTTGCTTTACCATGACTAAGAGGTAAGAAGATTGAATTTTTAAACTTATTTTCCCAATTTCCAAATAATTGTTCGCAATCATCGCATAAAAGATATTGCTTTACTCCATCTTGAGATCTTTTATTGGGGTTACTTCCAGGACGTAAATATCCAGTAGCAGAAGTATCTTTTAGCCATTTAAAAACAAAGTTTGGAATTATGTGACTTTCTCGTAATATTTTAGATTTTCTGCAAAGTTGGCAAGTACCTATCATAATTATTTATAGCTAACGCAGAAGTCCCCGTCGGATAAGCTGATTGGTTATGTTTTGCTTGACTCGGGAGCAACCTTTATATTCATAACCGGTTAAGAAAAATAAAGATTGATGCATCTATCGGGTTTCCTTATGCTTTGCAAATGACTAATATGCAATTTCGGATATCGATGCGAGATAAAGATAATAGGAAAATGCTTTTACCCTTTTAGGCGATATTAAACCAAAAAGGAAACAGATTACAAGCTTTTTTAAATTCATTATGAACAGTACAAGCACAATGATTTTTAAAAGAGTATAGAATGCATCAATCAAACACAGCATCTCTGGATTTGATGCAAAAAAAGAAACTTAAGATTATGGTAACAATTTAGTTATTTGAAAATCAACATTCATGCATTCATCGTATTCACCGTAGGGGCAGGTTTCAAACCTGCCCCTACACGTGCGGTAGAATGTTGTTATTGAAATTTTTAAAAATACGGTATTGTTACGAAAAGTATTTTTAACACCCCCCTGTGTCCCCCCTTGCGAAGGGGGGAAAGAGAGGGGGCTTTGGTTGCGGTTATACTGCGCTAGGGGTATTTGTCATGTGGCCTTGTTTTTGGCCATTTCTCTCAGTTTGCTTATCCTTTCCAGCACAGGCGGGTGCGAGTAGTAGAACGAGGCATAGAGGGGATGGGGATGGAGATTCGAGAGATTGTCCTTCGAAAGTTTTACAAGGGTGCTGATCATGCTTTGGCTGTTTCCCGTCAGCTTATACGAAAAACGGTCGGCTTCGATTTCGTGCCTTCTGGAAAAGTAATTGAATACCGGTGTAAAAGGAAAGGCGGCAATGGAGCCGATAAAACCTGCAAGAATTACCTTCGCAAAGAAGGTACTCTCCTTCAAATGGAAGAGATGAATGAGGGAATCGCCCTGAAATATCTTAAAGGACAGATACATCGCAATTAATGCGATAAGCTCAGAGACAATGAGATGTTTTAAGAGATGCCGTTTCTTCCAGTGTCCCGCCTCATGTGCAAGGACTGACAGGATTTCATCGTTGTCCATCTTCTCAAGCAGGGTATCATAGAGAATTATCCTTTTCACCTTTCCAATGCCGGTAAAATAGGCATTTGTGTGTTTGGTCCTCTTCGAGGCGTCCATTTTGAAAATCCTCTTTACCTGTATACCCACTTTTTGCATGAGATGGTGAATACCTTCCCGGAGCGTTTCATCTTCAACAGGAGTAAACTTGTTGAAGAGAGGTTCTACTACATAGGGGAAGAGGTACATCATGACGATACTAAAACCGAGGAAAAGACACCATATCCACAACCACCATAAATGGGGACTTGCCTGAATAATCCATAGTCCAGCGGATGTTACCAAAGCTAATAAGATAGTGGATATTATTACCGATTTGATGAAATCGCTAATCCACAATCTCAGTGTCGTAGTGGTAAATCCATATTTGTTTTCTATTTTGAATGTGTGATAAAGACTGAAGGGGATTGCCAGCAACGTTTCGGCGTAGAGCAAGGGAAAAAAGAAAACCAACCCGGAAAGGATGAAGGGCAGTTTTAGGGAGACAATCCACGAATTATAGACATTAAGCAGGTTGCCGAACAGAAAGAGCAAGATGATTCCTGTATGAAAAACGGATGAAACAACCTCAAACTTTGTATTTTCAACAACGTAGTCACGCGTTTTATTGAGCTGCGACTGGTTTATGTGACCCTCAAATTCAGGCGGGATTGATGCCCCATGCTTTTTCAGATAGGAAAGATTGAGATACTTGAGCCAGTAACCTGAAAAGACTACAAGAAGATAAAGAACAAAAACAATGGCAAGATATTTTTCCATAAATTAAAGTTTTATTTAAAAATGCCGATATTAAGTATATGTCATTTCAAGTCCGATAATCAACTATTTTGATTGGAGGTGCAAAATGATTGTATACCTGACAGGAACGGCGTTTTTGGGGTGGCTATTAAACCAACTGTTTTGAATAAAGGGGGTTAAAATGGTCATATGCATATTAGTAACAGCATTTTTGGGATGGCTGTTAAATCAACTATATTTAGCGGGGAGGTCGAAATGGATAAGATTGCAGGAATCGGTAACTTCAATATTCAGAACCCCTATCAGTTAAACAAGATGACGCTTGCAATGATAAAGGACAAGGACGGTGATGGGGATAGTGTCCTGAGTGTTAAAGAATTGAATGTCTCTGAAGACGTCTTTACAAAGATTGATGCCAATAGTGATGGGAATGCGGACAGCGTGGAACTTAACGCCTACTATCCTATAAGCAAGATAGACATTCCTACCTTACAGCTTATTAAAGATAAGGACACTGACGGCGACAAGGTCTTGAGTGGTGAAGAACTAGGTGTTACCGGAGACATTCTAAAAGAGATTGACGCAAACGGTGATGGAAATGCGGATAGGGAGGAACTTAACGCTGCCCATCCATTGACGAAGCTCTACAATATATTGGCTTATCAACCACCGCCCGCAAAAGGGGCTGAAGACAGTATTGATGTAACAGTTTGAGCAATAATTCAACGTATAGGAATTTCAATGTTGCGGTTGTAGAGCGACGAGGCTCGTCGCTCTACATTTAAGTCCTGAGAGAACGGATAATACCCCATAACGTCCCAAATCCTAAAGAAGCAGCCCTGATAAGTAGGAAAAAATGGGCAAATACCCCCATGAATGGGTCTTTCCTCATCGCTAAGATAATAAAAGGAAGCGACAAGATACAGAAAGACAAGCCCATGGCGATCAAAAGATACGCTCCCTTCAATGAAATGGCTGCAAATGGGATGGCTGCAATAAGAAGGAGTAGGGAAAGAATTTGCAGTTTTAAGGTCTGTGGTGTATAGGTATCCTTCAGCATCTTGTCCGGGAATCTTTTGTATACGACAACTCTCCAATAGCCCCGCCAGAATTTCAGCCTCGCATATCTCCTGATGGTGCTTGGATGGTTCAGATGATAAACGATGGCGTCAGGATTAAAAACCATTTTATAGCCCAGTTTCGACATCCTGTACGAAAGCTCCGTATCTTCATTGTTAGCGACCGGGAAATACGGGTCAAAGCCGCCCATCTGCAAAAATATATCCTTGCGATAACCCGCAGAATAGGTGTCCACCATGTCAATTGATTTGGCCTTCTTCAGCATTTCGAACCGCTCTTCGAACTCAAGCTGGGCAAACCGCGACATCATACTTTTTTGTTTGGTCTTATAAGCGCCCTTCACGGCCACTACTTCTTTGTCTTCGAACGGCTTGACCATCTCTTCAATCCAGTTATTGGAAGGCACACAGTCGGAATCTGTGAAGAGGATTATTTCTCCTTGTGCTTCATTTACCCCGACGTTTCTGGCAGTGGCAGGGCCATGATTTTTTTGATAAATGTATTTTACCGGATATGTCTTAACAACGTTTGCCGTCCCATCAGTAGAACCGTCATCTATTACAAACACCTCGTAATCTCCACGTGGATAGTTTTGGGTTAAAAGGGCTTCGATGCACTGATTAATGGTTTTCTGGGCATTGTAAGCCGGAACAATTATGGAAACATTCATAGTCGTTGTGTATCTTGGATCAGTCCTATTTCTTCACTATTGCCCGTTCAATAGTTACAGGAGTAGCAGGGACATCGCGTTGTCCAGACCTGGATGTGGTAGACACGCCCTCAATGGCGTCCACTACATTCATGCCTTCCACGACCTTCCCGAATACGCAGTAACCCCAGCCGCTGGAGGTCTTTCCTTTGTGGTCGAGGAAGGAGTTGTCTACTGTATTGATGAAGAATTGGGCAGTGGCAGAGTGGGGATCCATGGTGCGTGCCATAGCCACGGTGCCGCGTTTGTTCTGAAGTCCGTTGTCAGCTTCGTTATCGATTGGAGCGTGTGTAGATTTTTGCTGCATGTCTTCTGTGAAACCTCCACCCTGAATCATAAATCCCTTGATTACGCGGTGAAAGGTCGTGTCGTCATAAAAACCTTCTTGCACATAGCCAAGAAAATTTTCCACCGTCTTCGGAGCTGCCTTTGAATCAAGCTCCAGGACAACAACACCTTTACTGGTTTCCAGCAGAACACGCGGATTGGACGGGCCACCCCATGAAGCCTGCGCAACACAGAATAGGGTAACGATAAGCATGCTTACAATCTTTTTCAAAATACTCCTCCTTTTGCCCCTTCGGGGCTATTCATTGTTTCTATTTCTCTCCCAGGGGCCTCTCCCCTGGCTATACGCTAACTGCCCTTCGGGCTTACAGTAGTTTAGCTTGATTGTATAGGAATTTTCATTTTATTTATGCGGCTTTGCGGGTGGTAGCAGGCATAAAATCCCCCTTAGAAAAGGGGGCAAGGGAGTTGTAAAAACTCATGAAAAACACAACCCCCTGAATCCCCCTTTGGTAAGGGGGACTTAGTAGGACTAATTTAACGTTCATAAATTTCAAAATGGCATCCGCATCCTTTATGGGCGCGCTATTTTACACAGAATTTTTGACGGCGATACCTTTGTACATATATCCAAATATTTTTGGGATCTTTTCCAGGTAAAACTGGTCTAGCCTTAAAATCTTTAAATTACAGGATTCCACGAGTTCTTTGATATTTCGGTTTAAATTGCAGCCGCAGGAAAGCGCCTTATTGATCGGGTTCAACCGATGCTGCCATTTCTGTACTTTATAATCAGGGCTAAGGCCATGTTCAGCGAAAAAGAATCGTCCATTGGGTTTTAGAACCCTATCAATTTCTGATAAGGCCCGATGGATATCATTAATACTGCACAGGGTAAACGTACTGACTACAGTGTCAAATGTACGGTCAGAAAAAGGCAAAGACTCTGCGTTTACAGGATAGTAGTCTACCTTAATAGCAGAAGATTTCAACCTTTTTTCAGCCTTGGAGTGCATGTGGACGTTCGCATCAACACATGTAATCCTCTGAACATGCACAGGATAATATGGCAAATTCATTCCTGTGCCAAAACCAATTTCCAATATCTCTCCCTTTGTCTCTGACAGGGTATCCTTGCGGCAAGCGGCAAGGATAGGACTGGACATGGCATATTCGAGTATGTGCGGGAAGATATATTTTGCATAGAGTCCCATTTTAATTCTTTTTAAATCCAGAACTCAGAAACGCAAGAAGGATGTTTCTTTTTTTATGAGTTCATGAGTTTCCAATTTCGATACTGTTATTTGTCTTGAAATAAGCCAATCATACCTTTTCAGGCAGATCAGAGCCTCGAATAAGATACTTGAAAAAAGTCCGTGCAGACTTAAAGGTCCTTCTTATTTCTCTTGGAGAAATGACCATTTGAATTGCTTTGTGTAGTATGTATGAAGGTCTTAGGTAAAACTCGCGCCGTGCGTGATCACAAAACCTGACAAGTTCCTCGGATGATAGGGTATCTGTGCTGATGACGGTATTATGAAGCCCTTCCGGAGTAATCCACTGTTTATAATCAGAGGTGCTTATCAAGTTGCGTTCCTTGTACCATGCATACGCCTCCGTTCCTGGATAGACCATAACGGGATAGAATTGCACGGTGTCGGGATTGAGCTTCTTGGCTAAATTTAAAGTTTCCTGGAGGGTTTCTTTCGTCTCGCCTGGCAGTCCCGCCATAAAGCAGCCGTGGATTAGTATCCCGGCCTTTCTGGCGTTTGCCATAAAAGATTCCATCTCTTCCAGCTTGGCCTTCTTTTTCATATTGTCCAGAATCTTCTGGCTTCCGCTTTCGAATCCCACACAGAACGAGCGGCAGCCTGCCTTCTTCAGAATCCGCATTGTTTCATAATCCAGGCCGATTCGTGCATTGGCAGTCCATGAGATGCTGAGCTTCTTTTTAATTATGAGTTCGGCTAATTCCTTGCACCGGTTTTTATTGACGGTCATGGTGTCGTCTTCGAAGAAGATGGCCTTTGCCTGCGGGAAGGTTTCTCTGATGTATTCCATCTCTGCAACCACGTTTTCCACGCTTCTTACCCGGAATCCGCGTCCCATCAGGGTCTGCGGATAAACGCAGAAGGTGCACGGGAACGGGCATCCCCTGCTCGTGGTAATAGTCACCATGGGATAAAGGGCGTTTGGATTGAAGTAATTCTCTATTTTCAGGAATTTTTTGTAGACCGTGCTTACAAATGGCAATTCGTCCAGGTTTTCAATATATGATCTTGCAGGGTTATGAATAATGGTGTTGCCTTCACGAAAACACAGTCCGGATACGTTTCTCAAATTCCCCTGAGTATTAAGTGTTTTGGCGAGGTCTAACAGGGTATAGTCATATTCGTAGCGCGCTACAGCATCGACCTTCTTATCAATATTGAGGGTTTCGTCAGGAAGCGCCGAGACGTGAGTTCCTACAAGGGTTATAAAAGATGACGGACATATTTCTTTCAACCGGACGGCAACGGCAATATCGTTATAAATACTCGGTGTGCTGGTGTCCAGGACAATGAGGGACGGTTGAAACTTCTTAGTTTTCCCGATGATTTCGTCAATAGAACAGCCATCTGCCGGAGCATCTATCAAGTCGACATCATATCCGTTTTCGCCTAAAACCCCTGCTGCATAAGCCAGCCACATAGGAAAGTACAGAGTCCCGCTCTTGGTTACGGCCGGGCTTCGCTGCGGGCGTGAAAACTTTTTGAGAAATGGCGGATTGAGTAATAAAATCTTCACCTGGGTTATCTTCCTTTTTATTTTACCTTCTGAGATAAGATTATTGATTTACAATTTGCAGCATTATATCAGGAATTTCCAGACTTTAAAATAGTTTTCATGCGTTCCCGTGATATGTCTTCTTATAGTATTACCTTGTAAAAACCTCTTTTTTTAGCAAGGTTTTTAAGTGACGAGTGTCGGGTGTCGTGTGACGAGAAAAAACGTCACCTGCCACTTGCCACACGTCACCTTTATTCACTTTGGTTGTGGCTACGCTGCGCTAGGGATTATTCGTTACATTTTCGTTTTTTGAAAAATTACGTTCCTTTTTTGTAAAGGGGAAAACCCTTGCAAAGACGGCCTTGAGGTATCGTCCTTCGGGGAATACGCTAGAAAATGGGTGATCCGATGACGCTCCGGTGATTTTGAAGATTTGGAGTACAACACCAGCTTCTGCAGCAGAACGGGTCAGGATGGAAAGAAAATCCCTCTCTGAGACCAGACCTGAGCAGGAACACGTCAGCAGGATGCCGCCGGGTTTGACAGCCTGCATGCCGAGCCGGTTGATATCCCCATAGGTTCGGTGCGCCCGTTTGATTTCTTCGGTACAACCGGCGAGTTTTGCCGGATCAAGGATCACAACATCGGCCTGCATACCCTTGCTCGTCATCATGCGCAGGTGGTCGAACACATTGACGTGCTGAAACGTTGCTTTTACAGAGTTTAAACGGGCATTCTCCTCCGCTGTCTCCAGCGCATCTTCGTCCAGGTCAATTCCTGTTGCCGACCGCGCGCCAGCCAGCATTGCGGAAATAGCAAATCCGCCGGTATAGCAAAAACAATCAAGCACCTCCTTGTCACGACAATACTGTGAAAGAGCCAGGCGGTTCTCTCTCTGATCGAGAAAAAATCCAGTCTTGTGTCCCGTTTTGAGGTTTACCTTCATCTTTAGAAAATTTTCTTTAATTTCAAGGGAATCGGGGCCGGGATAATTCTTTGCTACCCTTGAAAAATCCATCCCTTCCTTAGCAGCGGTTCGTTCGTCCGGACGGACGGCAATTCGGCTGCCGGGATAAAGGGACTGCAAGGATGATGCGAGCCAATTCATCGTTTCTACGTATCCTGCCGAGTACGGTTCTATGACGAATGTGTCGGCAAACTTGTCTATAATTAATCCCGAAAGGCCATCCGCTTCCCCGTGAACAAGCCGGTAGCAGTTCGAAGTCTTGTGAATTTGCAGGATTTCTTCGCGAAGCGCCTTTGCCTGCTCAAGTTTTTTCAAGAAGAATTCCTGGTCTAGTAATTCAGAAATATTTTCGGTTAACAGACGGATGCCGATATTGCTTTTGTGATTGTAAATGCCTCTGCCAATGAAGTCGCCCTCTTTAGAGACCACCTCTACCAATGTACCCGGCTTTAGGCTTTTCTGGGGATGACGTATCATCCTGTCAAATATCCAGGGATGGAGGGAGTTTCGTCTTGCTTTTAGTGATATAACCGGTAGTTTCATAATTAATTTAATAGTACAGGAATTTTAAAATAGTCGCAAAGTCACGAAGACACTAAGTATTTTTTAGCCGGTTCACTCGTCCACGAGTGAACCTAAACATTTGGCATTTCACAAAACTGTCAGCAACTTATAAATTAGTCCTACTAAGTCCCCCTTAATAAGGGGGGAACAACCCCCCAAATCCCCCTTAACAAAGGGGGACGTAGGGGGTTGTGTTTTTCCTGAGTTTT
>JACPHJ010000069.1 GCA_016188675.1 Planctomycetota bacterium | reverse complement strand
TTTATTCTATGATTTTAGTAACCACACCGGCGCCTACGGTCTTTCCACCTTCACGAATTGCAAACCGCAGCCCCTCATCCATCGCCACCGCTGTCAATAACTCCACATTCACCTTCACATTGTCACCGGGCATCACCATCTCCGCACCACCCGTCAAACTTACCACCCCAGTCACATCCGTCGTCCTAAAATAAAACTGCGGCCTGTACCCGTTAAAAAACGGCGTATGCCTACCACCTTCCTCCTTCGTCAATATGTACGCCTCTGCCTCATACTTCTTGTGCGGTGTAATACTCCCGGGCTTCGCCAACACCTGACCCCTCTCCAAATCCTCTTTCTCTATACCCCGCAACAACACCCCTAGGTTGTCTCCCGCCTGACCCTCATCCAGCGTCTTATTAAACATCTCCACTCCCGTCACTACCGATTTCTTGACTTCAGGCCGGATACCCACTATATCAACCTCATCTCCAACCTTTACCTTACCCCGCTCCACCCTTCCCGTTGCTACCGTACCCCTGCCCTTTATACTAAACACATCCTCTATCGACATCAAAAACGACTTATCTATCTCTCTCACTGGATTCGGCAAATACGTATCCACCGCATCCATCAATTTCAGTATCGGACCACAATTCACACACGTCGCCGCCCCACAACCACACTCATTCGCCTTCAGCGCCGATCCCCTCACTACTGGTATCTCGTCTCCGGGAAAATTATACTTGCTCAGCAACTCCCTTACTTCCAGCTCCACCAAGTCGAGCAGCTCCGGATCCTCCAGCATGTCCACCTTATTCATAAACACCACAATCTTTGGCACACCTACCTGCCTGGCCAATAGTATATGCTCTCTTGTCTGCGGCATAGGACCATCCGGCGCACTAACCACCAATATCGCTCCGTCCATCTGCGCCGCACCCGTTATCATGTTCTTCACATAATCCGCATGACCGGGACAATCCACGTGCGCATAATGCCTCTTCAGCGTCTCATACTCCACATGCGATATCGCTATCGTAATCCCTCGCTCCCTCTCCTCCGGCGCCTTATCTATCGTATCATACGCCCTCTCCTTGGCCAACCCCTGCTTCGCCAACACATGCGTTATCACCGACGTTAACGTCGTCTTGCCATGATCCACATGCCCTATCGTCCCTACGTTCACATGCGGCTTCGTCCGCTTAAATACCTCTTTACCCATCGTTCCCCATCCCTCTTTTTAATTATCGTACTGTTTTTGCGTTATATATTATTTTATTTATTTTCTGGAGCTGCTGATGGGATTTGAACCCATGACCTCGTCCTTACCAAGGACGTGCTCCACCACTGAGCTACAGCAGCAAAAACAAAATTCGCTTTTTTCAATATAAGTTATAAACTTTTAATATATATGAGGTTAGCGTTGTATTTTTACCAACCTCGCCAGTCGTGAAGTTTTTTATTATAACAGTAATATTATGAATGTCAAATATAAATATATTTTTTATTTAATTTCAAGCTAAAGCGGGCGATGGGAATCGAACCCACATGACTAGCTTGGAAGGCTAGGGCTCTACCATTGAGCTACGCCCGCAAAGACAAATAGTTGACAAATAACTCTTTTAATTACTTAACCGGCTTACAATAAAAACTATAAAGTGGTGGGTGGAGGAGGATTCGAACCTCCGAAGGCTATGCCAACAGATTTACAGTCTGTCCCCTTTGGCCACTCGGGAATCCACCCTTTCATTTTTCACATACGTGCAATTCTATTAAAGCTAGCGGTGGGACTCGAACCCACAACCTGCGGTTTACAAAACCGCTGCTCCGCCGTTGAGCTACGCTAGCGTAGAAAGCAAGGTATCATATCAGAACGTTATAATTATTCAAGAAAAATTTGTCACCGTTATATCAAATATTTGAAACGTATCCCTCATAATTTCTCTTAACCTCATCCAGGCTATCACCCCCAAATTTTTCCAGGAAAGCCCTGCTGATTTCAAATGCAACCATGGCCTCGCATACCACGGAAGCCGCGGGAACCGCACACACATCAGACCGCTCATACGTAGCCGTAATAGGTTCTTTCGTCAGGAAATCAACAGACCTCAATGGTTTCATCAGCGTAGGAATAGGTTTCATATAAGCCCGGACAACGATCGGCTCCCCATTGCTTATACCGCCTTCTATTCCTCCTGCATTATTCGTGATCCTTTTAAAGCCACCGGTTAACAGCTTATTCTTCGTAGATTTTTCATAAAATATTTCGTCGTGCACCTCTGAACCAAATTTATTGGCCACATCACAACCCAAACCCACTTCAACTCCCTTGATTGCCTGGACAGACATCAATGCACCGGCAAGCCTCGCATCTAATCTCAGATCCCATTGCGTATGATTCCCCAATCCTATAGGCAATCCATCCGCAATCACCTCAATAATGCCTCCGATGGAATCCCCTTTTTCTCTCGTCTCTTTAATCTTTTCAACACTCGTCTCTTTAATCTTTTCAACAATTTTTGTTTCTATTTCCCGATCCACGCAATACATTGGACTTTTTTCACGAATTTCCCTTCCAACGCTTATGTCTCCAAGAAATTTATCCGAATTAATACCCCCAACCCCTCTTACGTATCCAAATACGTCTATTCCAAATTGGGAGAGTAAAATCTTTACCAGTGCGCCAACCGCTACCCTTGCAGCAGTTTCTCTTGCACTTGCCCGCTCCAATATATTTCGTGCATCTTTTTGATTATATTTTATAACGCCTGCCAAATCAGCGTGACCTGGCCGTGGTCTTGTAACGGCTGGCAATTCATCAATTTTAAAATCCCTATTCTTGATCATCAAACAAATCGGGCTGCCCAGGGTTATGTTTTTTCTAATGCCTGAAAGGATTTCAACACGATCCTCTTCAATCTGCATCCTCCCGCCCCTGCCCAAACCTCCCTGTCTCCGCTTCATTTCACTGTTTATCACCGCCTCATCAATAAGTACCCCAGACGGAAATCCCTCAACTATTGCAATCAGGCATTTCCCGTGCGACTCTCCCGCAGTCTTAAAATATAACATCTTGCGTCTCCAATCCAATATGAGTAAGTTTATTATTTCATTGCCTATAATAATTTAGTTATGCTAGAATCGCAAAATTATATATTTAACAACGTTAAATAACAATGTAATTTCTATCCTTATGTACAAACTTTTCGTCAGTCTACGCTATTTACGGAGCAGAAAGATATCCTTTTTTGCTATAGCCGGAGTTGCAGTCGGGGTAATGACTCTGATTGTCGTCATGTCGGTAATGAACGGGTTTGATCAGGAACTCCGCAGCAGAATACGGGGCACACTGGCACACATCGTCATCTTAAAAGGCGGCATGTACGGACTCGAGGATTATAAACAGGTCATCGAAAAAGCAAAGACCTTTGAACATGTAACTGCCTGTGCGCCTTACGTGGAAGGCCCGGCCCTTATAAAATTAAGAGGCAGGAAAGAATTCGTCTACTTCAAGGGAGTTGACCCTAACGCAGAGGCAAGCGTGGGCGATTTTGAATCATATATTACGCCGTTCGGAAACCGGCCTGATGACTTGCTAAAAACACACGGAGAAAAAAATACCGCAAGCACCTTTGGCGGTACAGAATTGCTAAGGCTCGGACAGGGTGAACCAGAAAAAGACCCGGGAAGCTTTATCCAAAACGGTGAGCAGGTTGTGCTGGTAACACTCAAAGAATGGGACAAAATCAGCGTAAAGGCTTTTGTTGTTGCCGGAAAATTCAAGTCAGGGATGTATGACTTTGATAAAAATTATGTGTACATCCCCCTTGCTATAGCGCAAGAACTTGTCGGTTCGAAAGAAAAGGACGCCGTCACCGGCATCAGTGTCAAATTAGATGATTATCGTTACGCAAATCAGGTGCGAGACAAGCTGCAGGCAGAACTGGGCTTTGAATATTATGTGCAAACATGGGAAGATGCAAGAAAAACCTTCTTAACGGCAGTAATGATGGAAAGACGCGTAATGGCATTTATATTATTTTTCATCATTGTTGTAGCAGGATTTAATATCCTTGCCATTCTCACCATGATCGTCCTTGAAAAGTCCAAGGACATTGGTGTTTTAAAAGCCCTTGGGGCAACCACACGGGGTATCATGTCTATCTTCCTTTTAAATGGGCTGCTTATCGGCAGTATTGGCGCTAGCGTGGGAGTTGCCATAGGGTTATCCATTGTATTCAGGATTAACTGGCTTGAAAATTTTCTATACAACGCCACAGGCTGGAGGCCATTCCCGCCAGAAGTATATTATTTTAATCAGATCCCGACGGTTGTGGATACAGGCAGCATCATATTTACCGCAGGTATTGCCATTGCTAGCAGTGTGGTATTTAGTGTTTATCCTGCTTTACGAGCTGCCCGGCTTGATCCGGTAGAAACTTTGCGTTATGAATAGTCTTCTTTTACACTGATTTTTATCAAGCCTATTGACACAGAACAAAATAGCTGTTAGCATTATTTCTTAAATCCGTTTTAAATTTGTATCATAAATATCTGGTGTACTGTTCTTAACACTTCTTTAGACCGTCCATGCAAGGGATGAAGCCTGAAGCAAGAAATGACCGGAAAAGTAAAGTTATTTATGAGACAGGCTACTGGTAATTGTTATATTCCAAATGATTTCAACCGTGGTAAATTATTACGACATTCTCGAAGTACATCAGGAAGTAAGCACAGAAGAAATAAAACGCTCGTTCCGAACGCTTATCAAAAAATATCATCCCGATATACACGGACTGAACAAGCTATGGGCTGAATCAAAGACCAAGGTTATTATACAGGCGTACAAGACGCTCTCTGACTCGGCAACTCGCGAACGATACGACAGACTTTACAGCCGTCACCTCCATGATAGTAGAACCAGAAGACACACAAAAAGGGAAAACACACAGACAGAAGACGAAGGCATTCGCGCACGGGTACGTCTTGTTTTTGACGACCTTCTCAACGGCTATGCACAGAACGCTGTAAATAATTATGAACGTTTATTAAAAGATCACACTGATGCAGAATTTCTTTTGCATTTAAAACACCGCGACTATATTGACTGCAAATTCCTGCTGGCTGAGGCATATGAAAAACTCGGACAATATGAGGTTGCGATTGAATTTTATGAATTTATCTACGAGAGAGGAAGTGGCGCCCATCACCGCAGCCATCTTGTCACCGAAATTAAAGAGAGAATCAGAAACATCTATTGTCGTAAACTGACAAGGTCTGCACCGCCACAAAAGGCTTTGAGCTATTACGAAAAGGTGCTAAAGCTTAAGCTGAACAAAAATGAAAATGCCTTTATTTATAAAAAAATGGCTGAGTGTTATCTCAAATTAAAAGACTATGAAAATGCCCTTGTACACCTGAAAACTGCATTATCATTAAAGCCTAACGTTCAAGGTTTAAATAAAATCAAGACAAAACTCAGACAACATATACCAAACTTAACCATATAAATTAGGCTGCCTTTGGCAGCGACTTTTAAGCTCCCCTCTAGAAAGAGGGGCTGGGTGTGTGTCGCGGAAAACTTACACACCCCTTTATCCCCTCTTTCTAGAGGGGAATCACAAAAGGTTGAAATTCCTGAACATGAACATAGAAGCCACCACCCTGCTTACCACTAATATTCCACAACTCAAGCTTTGCAACCGCGGCAAGGTGCGCGATATTTACGAAATGAACGATTCACTGCTGATCGTCGCCACAGACCGTATCTCAGCCTTTGACGTCGTGCTGCCAAACGGCATTCCTTATAAGGGAAAGGTGCTTACAGGACTTTCGGAATTCTGGTTTCAATATACCCAAAATATTATTGAAAACCACCTCATTACCACCAAGATTGAACACATGCATGATAGCATTATTACACAGCACAAGAACGTCCTGGAAGGCCGTTCCATGCTGGTAAAGAAGGTAGCGGTAGTCCCTGTAGAATGCGTAATTCGCGGTTATCTGGCGGGTTCTGGCTGGAAGGAATACCAAAATACTCAATCAATTTGTGGAATAAAATTGCCGCCCGGGCTTAAAGAATCCGAACAGCTTCCCGAACCCATCTTTACCCCTTCCACGAAGGCGACCAGTGGGCATGACGAAAACATCCCATTTTCGAAGGTTGTAAATACAATTGGCAAAAAGCTCGCCGAAGAATTAAAGGAAAAAAGCATGAAGGTCTATCTCAAGGCCGGCGATTATGCGAGAAACAAGGGCATTATCATCTGCGATACCAAGTTCGAGTGGGGTATCACAAAGGACAATAAAACAATCTTAATAGACGAAGCGCTTACGCCCGATTCCTCACGGTTCTGGCCGCTTGAAGGTTATAAGCCCGGAGTGCCGCAACACTCATACGACAAGCAGTTTATCCGCGACTATCTCGAAAGCATCCACTGGGACAAGAAGCCACCCGCGCCAACCCTCCCCCAAAACATCATACAAAAGACATCTGAAAAGTACCTGAATGCTTATAAAACCCTCACAGGGAAAAGCCTGACATAGCAAGAGCAACTGCCGCTTGGCGGAAGGCATAATTTCTAAAAAGCAATTTTTGATATCCCCACCTGCGGTTTGTTTATAAGCCTTGTGAAGGGCGTAGCCGCAACCCCTTGCCCCTCTGGATTACTTTCCATTTATCGTCAACATAATTTCTTTGAAGCTTTCAATTCCTGCCTCTAAATTTTCAATTATGTCATTTGCCAGAACATCAGGGTCAGGAAGATTATCAAGGTCTGTCAGGCTCTTGTCTTTTATCCATGTAATATCAAGGCTCGTCTTGTCGCGGCTGATTATCTCATCATAGGTAAACCTTCTCCAGCGACCTTCAGGGTTTGTCTTAGGGTGATAGGTCTCTTTGCGCTTGTTGATGTTAGCCGGGTAATAACAATCAATAAACTCCTTGAGGTCGTCAAACTTCAAAGGATTTTTCTTGAGAGTGAAATGGATGTTTGTTCTGAAATCATAGAACCATACCTCTTTTGTCCAGTGGGCTTTGGCAGCAGGCTTGTTGTCAAAGAACAGCACATTCGCCTTTACGCCCTGTTTGTAAAAAACACCTGTCGGCAGGCGCAGAATGGTGTGGAGGTTGGTAGTCTCCAGCATCTTTTTTCGGATGGTCTCCCCTGCCCCGCCTTCAAACAAAACATTATCCGGCAGGACAACAGCAGCGCGGCCATCTGATTTCAGCATGGTGCGTATGTGCTGCAGGAAGTTCAACTGCTTGTTGCTGGTGGTAACCCAGAAATCCTGGCGATTGTAAGTTAAATCTTCAGTGTCCTGCTCACCTTGCTCATTGGTAAAGGTCATGCTGCTTTTCTTGCCAAAGGGCGGATTGGCCAGCGCATAGTCCACACGCAGACCGCTATCAGCTATCAGGGCATCGGTAGAAGAAATAAAAGTATCGCCTTCAATGTCTCCAATGTTGTGAAGGAACAGGTTCATCAATGCCATTCTTCGTGTGCCGGCTACTATTTCATTTCCAAAAAATGTTTTGTGTTTTAAAAACTCCTTCTGTTCTTTGTTTAGAGAATAGTTTTTTGGGTTTGCTATGAAATCATAAGCAGCGAGAAAAAAACCTCCAGTGCCGCAGGCAGGGTCGGCAATGGTTTTCATGGGTTTAGGCTGCATACATGCAACCATCGCCTTTATCAATGCCCTTGGAGTGAAGTATTGCCCGGCACCGCTTTTGGTGTCTTCTGCATTTTTTTCCAGCAGGCCTTCATAAATTGCGCCCTTAACATCAGCGCTCATGGTGCTCCACTGCTCTTTGCCTATCATGTCAATAATCTTATAGAGCTTGGCAGGGTCTTGTATCTTGTTCTGGCTCTTAAAGAAAATCTGTCCCAATACACCTTTTGCCTGAGAAAGCTCACGCAGCAATATTGTGTAGTGCGTTTCCAAATCAGCGCCGCGTTTTTGGATAAGGCTTTCCCAGTTGTAGTCCTTGGGAATAGGCAGTTTTCGGTTGTGCGGCGGCTTGCTGAACTCATCAGCCATTTTCAGGAACAGCAGATAGGTAAGCTGTTCCAGATAATCGCCGTAGCCCACGCCGTCATCGCGAAGGGTATTGCAGAAACTCCAGACCTTGCTGATGATGCTGGATGTATTGTTGATTTCATTGCTCATTTTAATTTCACCTTCATTTTTTTTGTTAAATAATATCCGCCGGTTTGTGTTGCGTCTCCTCTAAATTCTATAAAACCGGCTTCCCCTAACTGCTTAATATATCGTTCTGTACTGCTGCCTGTTAATCCGGTAGCCTCTTTATAATCAGGAACCCTTTTGCCTTCATTCGCAACAATAGCCGTTAAAAGAGCAACAAGCTTTTCTTTTACTCCTTTCGTTGCTCCCTCAATAGCTCCCTCAACTTTAAACTCTGCCATGAGAGCTTCATCCAACGGCATAATCATCCTAAATCTGTTCCCTTCTATAAATTGAGGCTTCTTGCCGTGTGCATAAACCGGCAGATATTTGTTCACATTCAGAATGCCGGAGCCAAGCTCATCCACCCGACCAAGCTGGATGAAGAATTTGGATATCAGCGGATTCTTGGGGAATGGCGCAAAGTTGTCAGGCTGAATAGGGCCTCTCATGCCTTGACCTTACCTCTCGGCTCTTTCTTTTGCACAGCCCTCTCTGCCTTTATCATCTCCAGCAGCGCACTTGC
Organism: Planctomycetota bacterium; assembly: GCA_016188675.1. Lineage (GTDB taxonomy): Bacteria > Planctomycetota > Brocadiia > Brocadiales > Brocadiaceae > Wunengus. Next base: position 50,797 of record JACPHJ010000069.1, on the reverse strand, counting down.
TGGCTCGTCTTCCGGATTCTGCGGAACAAGCTTCCCCTCGAAGGCCTTTTTCAGGATGCTTTGCCGCAGGGCATCGGCCTGTTGCAGGCTTTGGCTGATGCTCTCTTCCAGCTTGTCGCAGACGGATAAACGGTCTTCGATTTCAGAAACGATGCGGTGTTGCCCGACAAGGGATGGCAGCGGAATTTCAATATTCGCCACATCAGTCAAGCTGACGTTTGCTCTGGCAACATCAACTATTTTTTCAAGATACTTTTGCTTTGCTACTTCAGAATTTAAAAAATAAGAAAGGTATTTATTGCTGACACTTCCCTTTAATCGAATAACAGCGACTGCCTGATTAATATTAGCCATTCTGTTTAGATTGAATACTGCGGCACGGCCTATAGAAGCACCTACAAGGTTGAACAAAACATCACCGTTTTTAAGTATAGACCTTTTCTGTATATTGTTGAAATCCAAACTCAGAAATTTTGGTTCTGAAATATCCAAATAATTTTCTCTTACATTCTCACTTGTAACGAAAAGAAGTTGAGATTCATCGTCTACGTAGTTATAACCTTGCCATCTTGGAGATGCTCCCTTTGTGATTAGTTCTGAATATTCACCAAGTCTGCATTTTTCTAACTCTTTTTCAGGAGTAACCAGCCTCCCCTCAAACGCCCACTTCAGCACGGCCTGGCGATAGACCTTGAGCTGCTGCTGTGCGGTTTTCAGGCTTTCGACCCCTTTATCCAGATCGCTGAACAGTTCTTCTATTTTGGCTACAATGCGGCGCTGTTCGGGAAGAGGAGGGAGCGATATTTCTGTATTTCTAATTACATCACCAGAAATTGCCCTGAATGTTGTGCCAGTTCCTTGCTCATCAAGAGTCTTTTCAATCAACCTTAAAAAATAAAAAAAAAATTTATGACTATGTCTGTATCTTACTGCCGCAAGCCCTCTACCGATGCAACATTTTTGATTTGCTATGTTTGTAGCACCAACAGGCGCTCGAACTGAAATTAAAACATCTTCTGTTTCCGCAATCTTGTTTGGTACACTACACCACTTTTCGACTACCGGATGTAATTCAGTAAACTCTGCTTTGCCCTGAAAAAAAGGCAAACCAATACCCTCTGAATTATACGTTTCTGATGATGGCGATTGACCCATTATTATTTCAGCAACATCATCAAGGGCAACCCTTTCCCACCCTTTCGGGAGTTCTTTTATCTCACCCATCTTACGCCGCCAATGCCTCATTTAGTTCGTTAATAATATTTTCCATCTCATCGCCAAAAAGCTGCCACATCTTGCCCCTGCCGCCTTTGGCGTCAAAGGGGGTATAATCCAAATCCTCGGAGTCCACATGGACAGACGTGGCGATCTGCTCTTTGAGCATATAGAGCCACTCCATCTGCTCCTTGGTGAACTTCAGTGTTCCTGCCTGTTTTTTAAAGAGCCATTGCTGGAAGTTGCGATCCACCGTCTTTTCGTAAGGGGTCAATGCATCATCAATCCCTGCAACCCTGCGGATTAATGAAACCAACGCCACCATCTCATTCTTTGGCTGTCCGCTTACATTTTCAAGCTGTTCATAGGCGCGCCACACATATAAAGGGGCAATGGCGGGCTTGTCCATGACAATCTTTTCAACGAGCTCTTTAATCATTTTGAATGTAAGCTCACGTCTGCGGAAAGGCTGTCCGTAAAATATCTGCAAGGCGATTATCTCGTCTTTATGGCCTTCAATCCACTCTTTGAATGCATTTACCATTGCATGGGCTTTTTCTTTGTTGTCTTTGTCCCATCCAGCATGGACTACCTCATCAGGGTTGAGCATATCAATCTTCTGCTCATGCGCCTTGCGGACATTTTCAATGTATTCGTTCAGCTCGCCTGTAAAGACCTTTGCGGCATCATTACGAAGCTTTTCCAGCTCTGCGTTTATCACCCTATCAATCTCTGCTGGCGCCTCTCCGCTTTTTTCATTGCGCACCTTCTGTTCAATGCCTTCAACAGTATCAGGGTTATAGGCATTCAGCAGGTTTTTTACCACCTCTGAAATTGTTTTGCCTCCTGCCTTTTCTTCAAATGCCTTTTTCTCTTTCTCTGTAATCTGCTTGTCCAAACGGGTCAGGCGGTTGGCAAGAGAAGTGAACAAATCCTCATCCCTTGCTCCAACGGCAATTGCCCCCAACAGGTCTTTCAGAGGCACACCCGGTTTCTTCTCCAGAGGCCTGCTGTCGGTTTTCAGGCTTTTTGTTACACCTATGGCGTCCACTATTACAAAATGGTCTTTGGCGAGCTTTGCCGATGGCGATACCTTTTTCAGGTCATCATAATCTATTACCCTTGTGCCGCGGCCTTTCATCTGCTCAAAGTAGTTGCGGCTCTTCACATCGCGCATAAAAAGCAGGCACTCCAGAGGCTTTACATCTGTGCCTGTGGCTATCATATCCACGGTTACTGCTATGCGCGGATGATAGTCATTGCGGAATTGCGCCAGCACTGATTTGGGGTCTTCATTTGCAAGGTAGGTTATCTTTTTACAAAAGCGGTTTTCTTCGTTGAATTCCTCCCGCACTATTTGAATAATATCGTTAGCATGGCTGTCGGTCTTGGCGAATATCAGGGTCTTGGGCACTTCAAAATTGCCCTCTTTATCGTATCGGTTGGTGAATATCTCCGGCAGGTGTTCTTTGAATGTCTTGATGACGATACGGATCTGATTGGGATTTACAACATCTTTATCCAACTGTTGGGCTGTGTATGTTTCATCTTCATCCTGCTGCTCGTATCTCTTTTTTCTGGTGAGCCTGTCTCTATGTTCAACATAGGCACCTTTCCATAAGGTAGCCCCTTTTTGGGTTACTCTCGTTTCAATTATATACACATCGTATCCCACATTCACGCCATCGGCCACAGCCATCTCGTGCGAGTATTCGGAAACCACATTCTGCTGAAAATAGGCGAAGGTGCGCGTATCAGGGGTTGCTGTCAGACCCACCTGAAATGCGTCAAAGTAATCAAGCACCTGCATCCAGAGATTGTAAATGCTGCGGTGGCATTCATCTATTACTATGAAATCAAAATACTCAATGGGCAGTTTCTCATTGTATTCAACAGGCGGCACTTCTTTGGGCTGCCATTTCTCGTTTGGATTTACTTCTTCTGCGCTTTCATCCAGATCCTGCCCTTTCAGAATGGCATAAAGCCGCTGAATGGTGCTTATGTAAACATGGTTGTCATCAGGGATGTATCTGGATTTTAAGCGATGGACGCCATATAGTTCAGTGAACTTGCGGTTGTCGTCATTCGGCAGATAAGACATAAACTCCTGCTCTGCCTGTTCGCCGAGGTTTTTGGTATCCACCAGAAATAATATCTTCTTGGCATTTGTGTATTTCAGCAGACGATAAATAGAGGTAATGGCAGTATAGGTCTTGCCCGAACCTGTTGCCATTTGAATGAGCGCCCGCGGCTTACCGGCCTTAAGCGATTTTTCAAGATTGTTGATAGCGTTGATCTGGCAATCACGCAAACCCTCTGTGGGGAGTTCATTCAGGTCAAGCAGAGATGTCCGAAGCGATTTTGGTTTCTTCAGCCAATCCTGAATGGTTTTGGGGCGGTGAAAAGAAAAGACATTTCTTGCCCTTGGCTTCGGGTCGCGGAAGTCAGTAAAGCTGGTTACTTCTCCTGTGCTGACATACACAAAGGGAAGTTTTTCATTGTTCAGGTATTTTAGTTTGGCTGCGGCATAATCTTCTGCCTGGTCTTCATGGACTGCGAGCTTGTGTCCCGCCTCTTCCCGTTTCGCCTCAACAACGCCAACCGGTTTCCCGTCCACAAACAAGACATAATCGGCTGGCCCGACATCAGTCTGGTATTCACGGACAGCAACACCAATCCCTTCATTCAGATTTATCCTTGTTTTATTCTGAATGACCCAGCAGCAAGCTTTCAACTGCCTGTCTATATTGTCTCTTGCTATCTGTTCAGGGTTTTGATTGGACAATTATTAATCCTCATCTATTTGCCAAAGGTAGAAGAGTCAACCCATTGAAGTGTCGTTTTAATTCCCTGTTTTTTCTGTTCCCTGCAATATAAAAGCTAAGAATCCTTTTATAGTGCGTGCATTAAACCACAGTTGCTATGGGGTGTCAAGATGATTGGAACATTAAGCGGGTATTGGTTTTTGTTTCGGCTTTAAAGTGCCTCATTATGTTCAAAAGGATTTATAACCTCAAGCCTGTCAATCATCTTAAAGTCATCCACATTCCTTGTTGACAGCTTTAGGTTATTTAAAATTGCTGTTGCTGCTATGACTGCATCAGCAAGTTTAATGTTTAATTTCTTTTTTAGCTCTATAGCCTTGTCTGCAATAGCATCATCTAATGGATAAATAACTGCGCTTTCAAGCAGTCTCTTGCATTTTTCATAGCCATCAGGCGTGTGTTTGTCCCATCCGAGAAATTCAATCTTTGTCAGTATGGAAATATTAAAGGCATGTTTATTAATGAGGTCAGTTATAAAGGCTATGGTATGCTGCGAACCTTTGGTATGATAAATGAGGATATTCGTATCTATGAGATGCTCATTTGTGGACATTTCGTTCCCAATCTTCTCTTATCCTTTTTGCCTCATGCTCTGCATCTATATCTTTATATATTCCTGAAGTCTCTTTAACAATTTGATTTATATCCTCAGTTATAAGGGGCTCCTCTAAGTCGTTATAAATAATCTGAACTTCAATCTTTTTATGAGGCAGTTCTTTATTTATGTATTTTATTTTGCCATTTTCTATTATTGCTTTTGCTATTTTGTGTCCCATAGAGCGCCCTCCTTTAAAAATTATACTCTCAATTGCCTTAAAAAAACAACTTATAAAAAAGCGCTTTGCAGTTTTTTTTCTTACCTGTATTTAATCACACTTGCTATAGGCTGTCAAGATGATTGAAACAATAGGCGGGTCTTGCTTTTTAAATGATGGGCTGCTTCTCATTGCATCGGTATGTTTTATACTGCGCAGGACGCTCCCTGGCAATGAAGCCGATTTTTCTCTTTTTGGGTTCAGGCGAGCGCATAAGTCAGCCTTATTTTAATGTACAGGAATTTCAAAGCTGCGGTTGTAGAGCGACGAGCCTCGTCGCTCTACCTTGAAAAAGCCGCCGAAGGCCTAATTTATGGGAAACCAAATGTTCAATCAATCTTTTAATTTGAAATATCTCAGAGTACACGGTAAGATTATCACGATTGTTTTAATGTTTTAATCAGAGGATGCGTAAATATGTCATTGAAAACTTTCTCAAAGACTCAACATACAACGGCTCAAACAAATCTGGACAAATATCTCGAAGTTGCTAAAGAAGCGGCGCTCAGGGCAGGCATCATTTTAAAAGAACAATTCAGAAAACTTGACCCTTCCATGATCGGTGAAAAGGCAAAGAACGATTTCGTCACCGAGGTGGACAAAAAATCAGAGGAAATCATCAAAGGCCACATCCGGTCTCATTTCTGCGATCATGATATACTTGCCGAAGAATCTCCAAAGACAAGAAACGATTCCCCCTTCCTGTGGATCGTTGACCCCCTGGACGGCACATTAAACTATATTCACGGCCTGCCGGCGTTCGCCGTCTCCATTGCCTTGGAAATCGAGGGGGAACTGGCGGTTGGCCTCATTTACGAACCGCTCAGGGAAAACATTTATACTGCCATCAGAGGTGGAGGAACATTTAAAAACGGCAAACGCATTCACGTCTCACGCTCACAGACACTGAGCACTTCCCTCATTGCAACGGGTTTCCCTTTCAGGATAAAGGATGTTATTGACGACTATCTCAGGGTGTTTAAGGAACTATTCATGAATGCCACCGGCATCAGGCGGTGCGGCTCCGCATGCCTTGACCTTGCATATACCGCAGAAGGCATTTTTGGAGGTTTCTTCGAATATGGACTCTCGCCCTGGGACGTCGCGGCAGGCGCACTTTTAGTCAAGGAGGCTGGTGGCGAGATTACTGATTTTAGTGGCGGCAATCAGTATTTGAAAACCGGAAACGTCATCGCCGGTTCTGAAGGGGTTCACCGGGAGATGATAAAGATCATACAAGGAACCTTTAAGGATTGATGGAAAGATAGTTCACCGCAGAGAGACGGAACGATAATATAAATCAGGCCTCCGGTGGTTTTTTTGATAGTGTAGGGCGAAGTGCCACTTCGCCCGTCAATGAAGCAATCGCTTTGTTCTATAACATTGTAAAGGCAAGGCACGCCTTGCCACTACAGACCGTCTTGAAATTCCTTACATCAGGTCAGCGATGCCTTGTCACCCCCACCTTTTTACAATACTTGTTCACAGGGCAGATGCTGCATTTGGGAGAAACGGGGACACAAATGTTCTGGCCGTAAGTAACGAGGAGGTCGTTGATGGTGAGCCAATACTTTTTCGGGAGTTTCTCACGGAGTGCAAATTCGGTCTCGTGAGGGTTCTTCGTTTTGACATACCCCCAGCGATTGGTAATCCGATGAACGTGCGTATCCACACAGATGCCGGGTTTTTTGTACCCCAAAGTAACGACCAGATTCGCCGTCTTGCGCCCCACACCATTCAGTTTCAATAACTCATCAATTTCGTTTGGTACCCTGCTGTGGTATTCTCCAATTAGTATTTTACAAATTTCCTGGATCTTCCTTGCCTTTGTCCGATAGAATCCTACGGGATAGATGAGTTTTTCTAATTCTGGAATTGGAATCTTCATCATTTCTTCTGGATTGTCCGCCACAGCAAAGAGCCGATGAGAAGCCTCGCTGGTAGTTTGATCTTTGGTTCTCAGGCTTAAGAGACATGAGATCAGGACATGAAACGGAGTTCTTTCACGGGAAATAGTGGTGACGATAGGCTCGATAAAGCGTTTGTTTTCTCGCCTGATAATCCTCAGTACGGCATCAATGTCAAACAATTCCAAACCCTCAATAAAAAAGCGGCAACGTGCAAATTTCCGTTCACACGTTGCCGCTTATTTGATTCTGACTGTCAAGAAGTCATGTATTTATCAGTTAGAAGAAAAACATGACTCTAATTTTGCAGTAAATTACGCTTTACCTCTCTTCTCTGCGAAGAGCTTATCATAAACAAAACCTGCTGCAATTCCTCCCAAAATAGGGCCAATCCACCAGACATAATGATGAGTGAACTGCCCTGATGCAATGGCGGGACCAAACACACGGGCAGGGTTCATCGCACCGCCGCTGATCGTGCCGCCAATCATTGCTCCAAAGAGCACCACCAATCCAACAGCTACTCCGGCAAATCCAGCCGAAGCCCTTTTATCCACAAGCGTCCCGTAAATGGTAAAAATCAAAAGGAAGCTAATAATAAATTCCATCAAAACACCACGTGCAATAGAAACTCCCGGCGCCAACATGCATGTCCCCAGATATACAGTCTTAGCCGCATCAGGAAACAGGGTTTTTAATGCAAGCCCTGCCAATGAAGCCCCGGCAATTTGGGAGATGATATACATAATTGCGGTATTGGGCTCCATCCTTTTCGTAATCCAAAAGGACACCGTCACCGCGGGATTGACATGAGAACCGGACACATAACTTGTCGCATAAATAACGGCAATTACAACGATACCAAATGCTACGGAAATACCCAAAAGACCCAGTCCTTGCCCACCTGCCTGCCTTAAATAAAAATCGGCGCATACAGAACCAGCCGCGATAAACACCAGCGCAAATGTCCCGACAAACTCGGCCATATACTTTTTGTACGCATTCATTTCGTTTTCTCCCGTATATTTTAACTAAATTATTTCTTCAGACTTAGCAAGAACATTTATACATTTATACGCTTGTGATTCTTTAACGTACCTGATCAAACTTTAATAAAAACGCTTTTTGCTAATTTGCCCATCCTATATATACAGTTTTTTTAAAAATACTTTTATCGGTGAAGCACCTCCTTTCAAATTTGACAAATATACTTAACTAGGTAAAGGACATAATCTTGTAACAAGTTAGCACAATCAAATAACACTGTCAAGTAAAAAGATTCAAAAAAATCAATATTTATTGTATAACAACAAAACCAACATAAGAAAAATATCCGATCTTATAAAAAAATTCTATACTTGCCTACGAGCGTTAACTCCATGATGCAGTAATAATACTTAAACAATGCAGTATATTTACTGCGATTGTTTCAAGATAAATAAAAACACCGATTTTACAGTTTGATCTATTTATGCTCACAACTATTGCAATACCCAAAGGTTAGAAATTATATACAATATAATCTTGTTATTCTGTACACCAGGCATCGTTTTTGTGTAGTTCTTACTACATATAAAATTTATATTTTGAATTTTTACCAAAATCCACAATTGGAGGTTTTTCATTGAAAATAAAAAAAGAAACACTGCCTACCATAGTAACGATGGGGAATATGATATGTGGTTTTGTTTCTATCCTGTGCATTTTAAATCAGAAGTTTGAAGTCGCAGCGTGGTTGATAGTGGCGGCTATGGCATTGGATGCCTTTGACGGAAGGTTGGCCCGCATGATGAAGACAACAAGTAAAATGGGGGCTCAATTAGACTCCATGGCAGACCTTGTAACCTTTGGCATTGCACCTGCGTTACTCATGGCAAAGACATGCACAAATTTACCAAATGTCTTTTTGTGGGGCATTGGATTATTTTTTATGATTTGCTCTGCCCTCAGATTGGCAAGGTTTAACGCGCAAAAAGACGAAGTCGCAACGACTCCCAGTCATTTTTTCACTGGATTACCTACAACGCTCTCAGGTGGGACGGTTGCACAGCTTGTCATCCTGAATCATTTTATACAAGTAAGATTTGGAACGGATATAGTCACGACACTCTTACCCTTTATTACTTTTGCGCTTGGCATATTCATGGTCAGCAAAATACCGTTTTTTAACGTTACGAGCAAGATCGGCATCAAACAAGGTATCCTTCCAATGGTATTAGAATTTTCCGCCGCCATCTTATTCTTCGTAATCACCCCTGAATTAGCGCTATCTACGGCGTTAAGTATTTACTTGATAAGCTGTGCAATGTATGGAGTTGTAAAAGGCAAGAAACTCAGAAAAGGGTACTCAACAACATAATTTCAGGAATATATTTTAATTCTAGTGTTTGGTAATTTTCGGGAATTCCCTCGTTGTTATACATTCTCTTGTTGATTTAAATTCTTCCTGAAACAAGTCTATTTCTCTCAAGAAATTTTCCATGTCCAATTTTATTTCTGGCACTTTTGATTCTCTTAAGAGTTTGATACCTTTTTCAAGAAGTCTTAAAGTTCCTGTATAATTTTTCCTTTTATAATGATGGAGCGCCACAGCCGTCATTATCAATCCCTGGATGAAATACTTTTCAGGTGACTTCTCAATCCCACGCCATTGGTCTTCCCATGTTTCGTGGGCCTCGAAGAAATTGCCCTCATTGAACAATTTTATGCCCTTCTCAATATTTCCCATATCGACATTCATAAGGTCTCCTCAACTGAGAAAGATAAGCAAGAAGGGGCGGTTTTATTTGATCTTAAGCAAATCTCTTCATAGAATATGAACAATCTTGTTCCCTCTTACAACTTCTCCAATAATAGTTCCGGGTTCTTTTGCGCTTTTGAGATCATTTAAAACTGTTTTTGCATCCGACTTAGATACAATCAATACCATACCAATACCCATATTAAATACATGGAGCATCTCCTGATCGTCAATGTTACCTACGTCCTGAATGATATTAAATATTTCTGGGACATTCCATTTACTTCTTTCCAACGTAACAGCACAGCCATCAGGCAATATACGCGGTATATTTTCAACTAGCCCGCCGCCGGTAATATGAGCCATCCCTTTTATAATCTTTTTTGTTTTATGCTTATTTAAAATTTTCAGAATAGGCTCTACATAGATTTTGGTCGGTTTTATAAGTTCTTCTCCCAGACTGGTGTTTAATCCATACTTTGCAAGTTTTTGGGTTACTTTCATTTTTGCCTTATCAAAGAAAACCTTTCGTACAAGGGAAAATCCATTACTGTGAATGCCCCTCGAACTTAAACCGATAACCACATCCCCTGGTTTTATTGTTTTACCGTTGATAATCCTATCCTTTTCAACAACACCAACAACAAAACCTGCGATATCATATTCACCTTCGTGATAAAATCCCGGCATTTCCGGTGTTTCACCTCCAATAAGGGCGCAACCCGCCTGACGACACCCTTCCACGATCCCATCCAACACATCATGCAAAACTTTTGGAACAATCTTACTGCTTGCCAGATAGTCGAGCAAAAATAGAGGTTCTGCTCCCAAAACTATAATATCATTGACGCACATGGCTACGAGGTCAATTCCAATGGTGTCGTGTTTCCCTGTCATAAAGGCGATCTTTAATTTTGTGCCTACACCGTCAGTAGAAGAAACGAGCACGGGTTGGCGATATTTCTTAAGACGCGAGTTTAAAGCAAACAGCCCACCGAATCCATCGGGATTTTCAATCACCCGCTGGTTGAATGTTGTTTGCATCTTTGAGTAAATATCCGTTGTAAATTGACCTTTCGTGTCAATATCAACACCAGAATCTCTGTAAGATAGCCCTTTTGTTATTTTCTTTTTCATAAGTTATCCATAGAAAAGTAATGGTAAACAGCCGTTTGCCCCTAAAAAATCAAATTAATGTTTTTCCTCAGTGACCTCTGTGTCCACTGTGATTTGCTTTTCTTTCCAAGAAGGTCTTATTGCCCCCACCCGTCCCTTGCAAAAACCAAGAAACATGCCATACACATAAGCAAATTCACGCACAATAGGTAAGACTGCCAGCAGGGATAACGTTCCTAACGACATACGCTCTCTTTTGTTCCTTGCTATGACGATCACACCCAATGGAACATACACAACCGTCAACGAGCATAATAAAATTAAGAATATTACACCAGGTGCAAGAAACACATTTAGCCCAAAGGGTATTGTCGCCAAAAATGTCAAAAGACTTATAAATAGCGCCATGAATATCGCGGGACGTATCCACAATTTTATATTGAACGGCATCTGCTCCCGAAACTTTAGGCCCATTGCGTACCCCCAATAAAACTTCCTTTTCCAGATATCCGACCACAATTCCGGATATTGTGTACTCACGATGTTATCAGGATCGTAAACAACCTTGCCTATTCTCTTCAATTTCCATCCTAACTCTGAATCCTCACTCCACCATGAATTTTCATTAAAACCGCCGAAATGCAGCAACGCATTCCGGCGTATGGCAGAATTTACGCCAGACAGCTTATTGGGAACCAGCGACTTCCTAAATACCCCATTCAATATTTGATCTAAAATGCTGGTTGCATTAACAAGCGGCTTGTCCTTATTATATGCCTGGTAAGCCCCCCCTACCGCGACAACACCTTGCTGCTCAAAACACGACTCAAACCTTTGCAACCAATCGGAAGGCACTACCGTATCAGCATCCGTTGTGATAACAACATCGCCAGTAGCTCGTTGTAACCCTGAGTTTAAGGCAGCAGCCCTTCCACCATTTTTCCCACGCTCAACTAATATTACACCTTTGTTAAAAAATTTTTCAATTGCCTGAACCGTACGGTCTGTCGAGGCGTCGTCAACAACAATAATCTCTTTATCGTCATAAGCCACTGAAACAAGGGAATTCAAACAGGAAGAGATAGATTGTTCCTCATTGTATGCTGGAACCAGGATCGAAAATTTCATTTCTAAAAGAGCTTCCTGAACATGGCCTTTAAGGAAGCCAGAGAACCCAGCCGGCGGACATTTTTCAGGATAAAACGGGGTGTCAGAAAAAATTCGAAGTTGGCGCGGCGTACAGCCTTTTCAAGGTCTGTCTTGCCAAGATGCGGATAGGCAATATTCGCCTCCTTTGCCACATTTACCGGCTTATAATCCCCGTAAACAAAGAGCTTGTTTTCCTTCGCAATCTTATAAAATTCCGTACCTGGAAAAGGATTGGCAATGTTATACATCACTTGATCTACCTTCAATCGTTTCACCTCTTCCATGTTCTTTTTAATGGTATCCGATGTTTCCAGCGGCGATGCCCCAAACATGATATTGATCTTGGCCGAAATACCGTATTTTTTCACCAGCTTGATAGCCTCTTCATTTTTCTTTACGTCAATATCCTTCTTTACATAATCCAGTATCTCTTGATTAAAAGACTCAACACCAAGGTCAATAAACTTGCAGTGTGCCTCCGACATAGCCTTTACAATGGGTTCAGTCAGGTGATCTGATCTAGCCGAACAACCCCACACAATGTCCAGATTCCTGATCCCCTCGCATATCTTGATTGTCCGTTCCTCACCCCACACAAACTGGTCGTCCTGTATATTCACGGCCTTATAACCCTGGGATTTTAATAACTTGAATTCCTCAATGATATTTTCGGGCGACCGTTTTCGTACCGGCGGTTTCTTTCCCAGATGATGTTTATATTCGAGTTCCCTTGAAAAGCTCAGGGAAGAAGGAACACAATAGATACACCGATAAGAACAACCCCTAGATGTACAAATGGCCGTAAAAGGGCGCATCCCCAACTTGGGATTGTAATAGACATCCCTTTCTTCAAGGAGATGTCGGGCAGGGAATGGCAGTACATCCAGGTCTTCTATCGGCTCTCTGTTGGCATTATGGATGATCTTGTCTGAAGTTTTAAAAGACACGCTTTTTATACCATTGATAGTCGATTTGGCCTCAAGCGCCTTTACCAATTCAAGCATCGTGTATTCAGGCTCACCCCTGACGACATAGGAATTCCCATCCACTACAAATTCTGCCGGTCTGTCAGAAGGCGCAGGACCAAAAAATACGATTGGAACATCGCCTCTTATCTCACGGATATCGTTTAACGCCTGCATGTCGGCTTCCTGCGACAGATTGACGGAATACATGCTGTAAATATCGCTCAAATCTTCCCTCTGAAATGCACGGAATTGTTTTTGTTCCCACTTTTTGATGGTGGATTCTATATATTTAACTTCGTAGCCCCCTTTTTCTAAAACGGCAGCGGCGCTGAGAAGAAAGATGTTTGGGACATAATAGAGCAGATAGGCGCACCCGGCAACCCGCTCAGGAATATTTCCATCAATGGGTGGTGGTACGAGAAAGGTAATCTTCATAATGTTTAATTTAAAATAACCACAGAGCACACCGAGGTCACAGAGAAAAAATCATCGTTTTTTGGTTGGGTGCGCTCTGCTTCACACAACCACAATTTTTTCCTCTATATTAAATTAACTTTTTGCAATAACAAAAGAATTTTCTCTGTGTATTCCTTATAAAGCTGAATTATCACATTAATATTTCTCTTACTCCAAACCATGTAAACGTTCACATCATACGAATGAACTATCTCATTCCTGAAAGAGACTGTATCTATAAACAATTTTAATTTTTCTTCATCCCATGCTAATTTGTGTTTTTCTAATATTTCTTGTAAATCACGAAATGCCCTCTTTGTGGAAAAGGGTTTTTCATTAGTAACTTTCTTGATAATATATTCGTTAATATCGGAGGCGCAATCAACCAACTCTTGTATAACCTTTTCAATAAATTTCAATTCCTTGTAATCTTTCTTGATTTCCTGGATGGTTTCCCTTTATAGGGTTCTAAAATATTCAATTGATCTGTTATAAATTTCAGTTTTCTTTTTGTAAAATCCATAGACTTATTCGCCTAAGACGGACAAACTTGTTTGTCCTTTCCACCCTATCCATCCTGCTCATCCTGTCAAAAACCAATCATAGTTTTTTCAGGTCTTCCAGAATCAATTCGTCCAACCCCCTGTGAAACCTCAGATTGTCTTCGTATGTAAACCGTGCCCAGTTTAAGAAGCGAATATAGGTTTCTTCATCTTTCTCATAGACTGGCTCTCCGTACTTTCCGATTTGATACAGGAGCAAAGGATTTTCAGAGGTTATGGGAACGACATCCACCTCACGCCTTTCGATATCTTCCACAGCCATCAAATCGTATATCAATTTTGAAAGGCACTCGTTCTCATAAAATGAGTTATCTTCCGGCAGTATCGCCAAATCAATATCGCTTTTGTCATCATAAATTCCCTGAGCCAAACCGCCAAACAGGATAACAAGCTTTAAGTGATACTTTCCGGCAAGGGTCTTAATGATTTCCAGTGATTTATTGGAAAGCACAAATACTTTTTTCAGCTGAAACTCCCTTCATGTGTCATTCCCGCCCCTGCATTCGCTGAGTAACCTCCAGTGAGAATCCAGGAATCTCTTTCATGCATCTGGATTCCCGTTTACACGGGAATGACATAAACCTGTCCTCGTAGAAACGGGGAAAGGAAAATTAGACCTTCGGAAATTCTTTTTGTATGCATGTAGTGGCAATTCATGAATTGCCACTACAACTACAACATTAAAATTTCTAAACATTAAATTAGTTTTTTTACATTACAAAACAAAACTAATTCAAATGCTTTAGCCTCAAGGCATCACACGTGCCACAAACGTCGTTCTGGTGTTCGCGGAAATATTGCATGTTCTCGCCGTGCCAGATTTCTTCAACGCTCTGCTTCAATACGTTCCCGACTTCATGTCGGGGGAGGTCACAGCATGGAGTGGCCTTGCCATCAATGTTGATATACAAATAATCGTAAGGCTTTGGACAATATTTATCATGCCGATACATCATGGGACGCAGTTTTTTATACATATACCGGAGTAATTGATTGTCAAATGCCGTGAAGTTGTTATCAACCTGCAAGCCGTATTTTTTGGCTATTTCCTCGGACTCTCTGTAAATTTCCAATTCTTCTTCCAGGCTCGGCCTTTCAAATCCGTTCATACCCATAGGTACGTTTAACCGCACCAAATATACGCGATCTGCCCCCACCTCTCCAGCATATTTGACCGTATCCAGGCATTGCTGTTTGCCGTGCATAGTTATCTGAATGGTAATAACCGGTTTTTTGTTATCACCACGAGATCGAATAAGGATTTCAATATTCTTCTGAACCACCTTATTAGTGGGATGACCGTCTTTTACTTCCCCTGATTCTTCGACACTATCCAGGGAAATGGTTAGTTTATCCAAAGCCTTCTCGGTAAATTTTTCGATAAAGGGGGCAAGTAACAAGCCGTTTGTCGTCACACCCACGCTGTGCCCTTTATCTTTTGTGTAGGTAATCATGTCAAGGAGTGCGGGATGCAATAACGGTTCACCCCACCCGGTAAGGGTAACATTATAGGGTGTTTCTATCCCCTTTTCGGAGAAAGGGGCAAGCCTGTCGATAATTTTCTTAAAAAGATCCAAGGGGATGTCTTTTTCGGGCAGGTTAAAGGATTCACGCGGACACATGCCGCAGGTGTAGTTACAACGATTAGTTATCTCAATCTGGATACGTTCAGGTCTCTGTGGAAAGACATAAAAGGTCCTGCCAAAGACGCCTTTTATGAGGTACAGTGGGTTTTTAATCATTGTTAATTAATGAACCTTTTCTGCTTCTCTGACAACTTCCCTCTCGGTAAGTTTCTTTGTCTCCTCTTCAATAGGGGTAGGATAGTCGCTTGTAAAGCAGGCATTGCAAAAATATTGGCGAGGCTGCGTCGCACAACTCATCATTCCCTCCACGCTGAGATAGCACAAACTCTCCACATTTAAATACTTCCTTATCTCTTCCAGGGAACGATTTGCTGCAATGAGTTCGCCTTTCTGTTGAAAATCAATTCCGTAATAACAAGGGTAACGATGCGGCGGGCAACTGATCCTTACATGAATCTCCTTTGCTCCGGCCTTCCGCAGCAACCCAAACCGGGACCTTGACGTCGTCCCTCGCACAATGGAATCATCAATAACAATAACCCGCTTCCCCTCAACGGTCTCTTTTAATGCATTCAGTTTGAGTTCTACAGTACGGTGACGACGATCCTGTTCTGGCATCGTAAACGTCCTGCCTACGTAATGATTACGAATAAACCCGCGATCAAATGGTATCCCCGACGCATGAGAGTAACCAATCGCAGCGGAGTTTCCGCCTTCCGGAACGGAGATCACCACATCTGCATCCACAGGCGATTCCTTTGCAAGTTTCTCCCCTAATCGCTTGCGAAACAAGTGTACACTTTCACCATAGACCTTGCTATCAGGTCTGGAAAAGTAGACCAGTTCAAAAATACAAAAAGCCGGTTTGATTTGCTTTTGAGGGCAGTAATATTCACTCCGAATCCCATCTTTTCCAACATAGACCGACTCACCGGGATTAACGTCCCGAATATACTCAGCGCCGACCTGATCCAGGGCGCAGGTTTCTGATGCCATCACATATCCATCATTCAATTTACCTATGGACAAAGGCCTGAAACCGTGAGGGTCACGCACCCCCACCATCTCATCGGGCGTCAAAAATAACAGCGAAAAAGCCCCCCGTAATTGTTGCAGTACAAGGGATAAATTCTTTTGCATCATATTTAAAGGCTTTGCCATAAGATGGACGATTACTTCCGTATCCGAGGTGGTATGGAATATCGAACCGTTAGCCTCAAATTCTTCACGCAGCCTTTTTGCATTAGTTAACTGTCCATTATGCGCAACGGCTACCTTTCCCTTATAATAATCAACAACGAGGGGTTGCGCGTTTCCAATGTTGCTGGAACCAATAGTGGAATACCGGACATGTCCGATAGCAGCGGGGTTTTTAAGAGTTTTGAGCATTTGCGGATTTATGACATCGCTTACCAAACCCATCCCCTTATGACAAACGATGTCTTTCCCGTTTGTTGAAGCTATACCGGCGCTTTCTTCGCCGCGATGTTGCAAGGAATACAAGCCGTAATACACCTTATCGGCCGCATCTTCACAACCATAAACACCAAATAATCCGCAATGTTCTTTTATGTCTGACATATTTTTATAATCCGGCTTTATTTAGACATCCAAAATATTTACCGTATAAATCTTGTATTTATTTTGATGGAAATTTAGAATAGGTTTGCACTGTAATACTTTTGGCAGGAAAATACATGACGGAGTAATTATATCAAACATCAAAGAGGTGTCAATTACAATTATCAATGAATCAACAACGAGAAACGAAGTTTATTAAGCAAAACCCCTTAAAAAATTTTTCAGATGTAAGGCTGTACGTTATTATAAGCTCCGGACTTGCTAAAAAACCTGTACTGGAAACATTACAGGAGGTCATTCAGGGCGGCGCGGATGTAGTACAACTGCGGGAAAAGACGATGCCCGACAGCGAGTTCCTTGCCCTGGCAAAGGAATTTAGAAGGATAACCTCGCAATCAAAAACCCTTTTTATCGTAAATGACCGTGCCGAGATTGTCAAAAAAGCAGATGCGGACGGGTTGCACATCGGGCAATCAGACTTAAATATTTACAATGCACGCATGATAATTGGCTGCGACAGGATATTGGGAGTTTCTACCCATAATATAGTTCAGGCCCGAAAGGCACAACGAGAGGGCGCCGATTATATCAGCGTTGGCCCCCTATTCCCCACCGTAACAAAGGACTATGAACCCGCGGTAGGTCTTGACTATTTAAAAGAGGTAAAAAGAGAAATTACCATACCATTTGTTGCAATAGGCGCTATCAACCATGAAAATCTCAATGAGGTATTATTAGCAGGCAGTTCACGGGTTGCACTCTGCTCCGCAATTATTTGTAGCGATAACATCTTACAAGCGACACGATATTTCAAAGCGCAAATCGTCACCCATACCCTTTAAGCAAAAAATGTAGCGCCGATCCCTTGTGGTCGGCATTAAGCGGGGGATAACCACCCGCGCTACGGATTCCGACTCATTCAGGTTAGGTTCTGGTTATTTACACGGTATCAAATTTGCTTAAATAATCAATAGATATTTAGATATTTAAACAGCTCAAAACAAGTTCAAATACCACAAGTAATTATTTTATAAACTGATAAGATATATATCTACAATTTGCGGTATCATTAAATACCACTCTAATTTTATATTAACAGTTGCAATTTTAAACAGGAATGCAAATATGAAAAAACTGGTTTCTTTGACTCCTTTATGCTTTCTTATATTAATTGTGGGTTGTGAATCCTTTATGAAGAAGGATTATAAAAAACCTTACAAGACCAATGTTTCTTCAGGAGAAACCAGACCGGGTACTTCCCCAAACGAAGCCGAAGCACCGCCTAAAAGGAGCGGCTATTTGGCTAACGGGTCTACGGTAACAGTTGATACAGGAGAAGGCGATAAAAAAATCTCCATACTTGAGCAATTTGAACAAACAAGAGCGGCGCTCGCGGCATCAAAGGCAAAAGCAGCCTCTCTCGAAAAAGAACTTGTGAATAATAAAAAAATTAAAACTGCACTTGAAACAGAACTGGAAGAGACAAAAAAACAATTAGAAGCGGCACAACAAGTCATTATCGAAAACGAAAGGTTAAACAAACAATTAAACGAATCCCGTGAACCATACGAAAAAAAGATTAAGGAACTGACACTGGAATTAACAAAGGCGCAGATCGAAGAAACAAGGGCAAAGCAAGAACTCATCGGTCTAAAGATAGAACAATTAACTGTAAAAAAGAAACTACAAACACAAGATTCACAATAAATACCTTTTTTAAAGACATGGAGGGTTTAAGTGAAATTAACACTTTGTATCGCTATTTTATGTTCATTAACCATCACCGGGTGCTTTAGCACACCCCCACATCGTTCTTCAACGCTGAGTTATAATAAATCAGATGAATTCAAAAAGATACAAATACGCCGCGTATTACTCTTGCCATTCGAATACAACATAGACAGAGAAGCCGTCATAGACGAGGTAACTGAGGCTTTTTCGGTGGAATTGAGGAAAATAGGCAGTTTTGAGGTTGTTGTGCCAACCGGGAATAAAACAACACTCCTCTCCGAACATGAAATATGGATCAAGGGATCCGTCAATATAAACACCCTTGTAACCTTAAAGAAGAAATATGATGCAGACGCCATCATATTTGGAAACATAACCAACTACCGGCCATACGAACCCATGTTACTCGGTGTCAAAGTCGGTATGATATCCACCGATACCGGTTCGGTAGTATGGAGTGCGGATGGTGTGTTTGACAGCAATGAAAATGAGGTCGCAGAACTTGTAAAACAATACTTTGAAAGCACGCATCAAAAAAGCGCTTTATACGGTTGGAAGCTTATCTTACTTTCTATGAGGCGCTACTCTCAATTTGTAGCCAACCAAATAACAGAAACACTCCAATACTAAATCCCACCACTTGGGCATCTGTTAAACGTTTTCCACAAAACCTTTCTATAGTACAAGACCAAATATCGAAGCAGCGAGCATTCCATAAATCGGTTTGGCCCGATACGTTCCTTTAAAAACAACACCTTTTAAGTCCCTCTTAATAAACCAGGGGATTTAGGGGGTTGTGTTTTTCCTGAGTTTTTTACAACCCCCTTGTTCCCCCTTTTCTAAGGGGGATTTTGTGCCTGCTACCACCTGTAAACCCGCGCAAATAAAATTAAACACCTTGACCTAACGGTCACAAGGGGGCATGAAAATGGAGATTTTCAGGTGAAAATTCCTATACAATAAATCTAAAATACTTCTGGAGTAATACGGAAGATATTACTCGATCCACATGGAAAAAAATACCTAATGTTTATATCTCTAATTTCCATAAAATAATATTTTCTAAATAAATATTTTTATATCAATATTGATAACCAAACAATTCACCGGAGTTTAGAGACAATTATCTCATTATTTTTGCTTCGTCTCTTCACAGCAACAAACACGGCATGTGTGTTGCTCAATTACAAAATTAAAATTTCAGATACTCATGGTATAAACAACTGTAATTTTATTTAAAGGAAAATGACCATGCCAGAAACAACTGTTGGACTACCGGACAATAATCTATTTGCAAATTTGATCGCAAACACTCGTCCATCCCAGAATAATCCCGGTGCTCAAACACTTGATATAAATTCTATTCAATCAGACACTGAAGCTGAAGATTTGGAAAATATAAATGATATACCATTCCAGGAAATACTTGGGCAACATATGTCTAACTCATGTATTCACAGTACGACAAATTCACCCGTGCCAAGCACTCCGGCAGTTGAATCAGCCGACACCGAACTGGCACAGGAATCAGCAATAGAAACAAACCCATTCGTGCTTTACGAACAAATATTAAACACTCTCCAACCAGCAGACATTTTACAAAAGACATCCACGCCACATCCCGAATCTACCATGCAGGATTTTGGCAATAATTTATTTCCCAGTACCGGCAAGACTGCCGGAAGCGATAATTTAACTACTTATAATCCCTTTCCTAATGCCCGCAATGAAGATGCCCCTTACTCTCCCTTTGCCCCCCTTTCCCAAAGGGGGAGTAAATGGGGCTTCGAAGAACAAAAAGGGATCGGTATACCCTTGGATAAGCAGGTTATTGAAACTCGCAATCCAAGTTCCATATTCTATTTGGAAAAACCATTCATACAAGACATGGATTTTAGAAACACTCTTCCAAAAACCGATACTCTCAAATTAAATCCGTCAAATATTACTGAGACACCACAAGTATCAGGCGAATCCCTCATTAATAATATGCAGCAATCAGACCTTTATAGCTCAGACAGTTCTGAAATCAATATAAAAGAACTGCCGGAAACATACAAACTATTGGCTCAGAACATTTCTCCAGAAAATAAAAATAGTATACCAACCCCTGTAATTAACAGTATATCAAAGAATACAGCAGAACAACATACAGACAGTAGTTTATCAAAAATAAATGGTACTTCACCCTCACGGCAGGACATCTCAGGTCTATCACAATCAAATGATGAGTGGAATCCGTTTGGCAGTAATACACAGAAACAAAAAGCCTATGATACTTCGTCCTTTGATGCACATATACAGAAAACAAATAACGGCGCCCCTTTTCCTTTAGATTCTCAAACGACAACAAGCAATGCGCAATCAAACGTATCTGACTTTCAGCAAAATACCCAAGGATCTCCGAACAGCGGCGCTGCGTTATCATCCTCTTTAGAGGATGCCAAAAACGTAAACCACATGTTTCACAGCAATGACACGTCAAACGTAGGGCATGCACAAGAAAACATTATGGAACAAATCTTACAAAAAATCCGCATAACAACCCATGGCGACAGGTCGGAAATAAAACTGTCCCTTAATCCACCCGAGCTAGGTAATATGAAAATTCATTTTATGGAAGAAAATGATGAAATCAAAGCAAAAATCTTCGTGGAGAATGCCGAAGTCAAGGCTGCCATAGAAAATAACAAACATCATCTTAAAGAATCGGTGGCATCTAATGGCATTGATATCCACAAATTAGAGGTATACATACAAAACAACGATGCTAATAAACAAAACTCGTTAGAAAATTTTAATGCCAACAACCCTCATCATAACCAAACCCATAGCCAAAAAGGTTATGATGCAGACCAAGTACTAAATGAGGAAGACATAACGAATAACTTACAAACAGAAACCAGTGCAAATACGTCTAATTTAATGGTTGACTATCTTATATAAGGAGGTAAAAACATGAGCACATCAAGCACTTCGAGTTTGAGTTCAGAAATCAGCATGGAAAACTTCTTGACGCTCTTCGTAACGCAATTGCAAAACCAGAACCCGCTGGACCCAACAGACAACAGTGAATTTATGTCTCAATTAGCACAATTTAGCTCATTGGAGCAAGAGCAACAGCAGACAGAGTATCTTTCAGATATGAGCAGCATCGGTTCGGCCTCTTTGCAATTGGATCAAATATCTTTAGCATCCACGTTTATCGGTAAGACCATAAAATACAGCGACAGTAGCTCTGGTAGTAGTGACGGCAGCAGCAGTAGTAATACCCTTTCTGGCGTTGTCGAGGGAGTAAAACTCGAAGAAGACGGAACGGTATCTTTCATCATTGGCGGAGAATCCGTTTCCATATCAAATTTTATAGAAGTCGATAACACAACCACAACGACAACTTCAAGCTCAGCATCATCAAACATTTTATCGAAATTATTTGGCAAGAAATAAGAGAAATATCTCAATTAATTTTTTGAAAGGAGGTATACCATGGGTCTCGGCGGTGCATTATATTCAGGCGTGTCAGGTATCCGCGCGCACCAAAACATGTTAGATGTTATCGGTAACAATCTGGCAAACATCAATACCTACGGATACAAATCATCCAGATTGCTGTTCTCCGACCTGCTAAGCCAGACAATGTCTAACGGCAGCAGTGGCAATCCAATGCAGGTAGGCAAAGGTGTAAAAATTGGAAACATTTCATCGAATTTTAGTCAGGGAACGTTAGAAACCACCAATAACGCACTTGACTTCGCCATTCAGGGGGAGGGATTTTTTGTTGTAAGCGGCGGCGATAAGAACTTTTTTACGCGGGTGGGTTCCTTTGATACCGATGAAGACAATTATCTTATTGATTCTAACACCGGTTATAAGGTTGTTGACACGAACGGCAAGACCATCACTATCCCATATAATTCAACAGTTTCTGGTAAGGCAACATCTAAGGTTTATCTTACAGGGAACCTGGATGCATCAGCAGCAAACGCAACAACAGAAGTGGTGATGACGACCAGCGCCCTTACTTCAAGCAGTACAGCAGCAACCTCTGCAACAACATTAAACAGTCTGGATTCCAATACAACAGATTATGTTAGCGGAGACACTATTCTTATTACTGGAACCAAACCGGATGGAACTTCTGTCTCTACAACCTTTACTTATACCACAGATGGAACTACAGTTGGAGATCTCATAACAAAAATAAATACCGCTTTTAGTAGCACCGATACTACAAATGGAGCAACTGCCTCCATAGATAGTACAGGAAAGATTGTCGTTAAATCAAATAAAGGAGGTAGTGATAATTTATCCGTCACACTAACTGACGGCGGCTCCAACACTGGTAAAACCACATGGGCAAACCATAATTTCCGCGGCGCCACATATACCACTTCTGTGGATGTCTATGATTCCCAGGGCACCAAACACACGGTTACCATGAGATTTGTAAAAGTGGGTGACAACAAATGGGATCTCACCGCTTCTATGGATAGCAGCAACGGAACAATTAGCACGAGCAAGATATCTGGTATTACATTCAATAGCGATGGTTCATTCAGCACAAGTGGTTCAAATCAACTCCAGTTCAAATTTAATGGTATTAGCAGCACGCAGTCTGTGGCTTTTAATCTTGGCACATCAGGCAAAAGTGACGGTCTTACACAAAATGGAGGTGATTCAACAGCCGCCGCTACAAGCCAGGACGGTTATGAATACGGCACATTTGATTCCATATCCGTAGATTCGGATGGCACCATAGATGCGTTATATACCAACGGTATCACACAAACCGTTGCAACACTGAAAATCGCCTTATTCAGCAACCTTAACGGTCTTTCAAAACAGGGAGATAACTTATATGCGCAAACTTCTGCCTCCGGCGAACCTATTTTTGTAACCGCCAATTCAGGCCGTGCTGGCGCAGTCTCCAGTGGTTATCTGGAAGGTTCTAATGTGGATATGGCAACGGAATTAACCTCCCTGATTACAGCGCAGAGAGGCTTCCAGCTCAACACAAAGGTTATTACCACCGCTGATGAGATACTATCTGATATCGTCAATCTAAAGAGATAATAAAAACATAGTACAGTAACCGAATTACCCACACTGTCGATGGGTATAAAGACTACAAACTATAAATTGAAGTTGGGAAGATGAAAAGTAATTAGTTTATCTTCCCAACTTCTCTGCTTTACCATTTCTGTTCTATGAATCATTGTTACTTATGAGTCCTTTTGTCCTTCCAATATTCTGCGGTTTGCCTTCCCATAGTTTCATATTTTAACATCATGTAAATTTTTTAAACATTTCTTTTTGTCACCAGGAAAATTTATTCAGGCTACCAGGAAATATGTATCCGATTTATTTGACACGTTTCTTAAAACCCCCTTTTGAATACTTTATCCACAACTTTCAATACGTCCGGAATGCATTGTTACAAGGTATCTTACAAGGGAAGTATATATTGTGAACATTTGTTCAGGTGTTTGGTATCTGGATTGCTTGATAATTTAACAAATTTCTGTTCTTAATGTGGAGGATAAACATGATTGTCGGACTATTTACTGGCGCTTCAAGCATGGTAAGCCAAGGTGACTACCAGGCAGTTATCGCCCGCAACCTCGCTAATATTAACACTGCCGGGTACAAGAAAAATGTGGCTGTTTTCCAGTCTTATATGTCTGGTTCCACTGAAGGAAAAACTAATACCGCAAGTGGAACCGGAAGCAGCCTGGGTAAGGTTGCCACAGATTTTTCACAAGGCATGCTGGAATATACAGGCAATGACCTTGACATTTCTATACAAGGCGATGGATTCTTTGCCGTTAAGGCCGCAAACGGCGATACCCTGTATACCAGAAAGGGGCAATTTATGCTATCTCGTGATATGAAAGTTGTCACACCGGAAGGATGGTCTCTCTTAGGCAACGGAGGCGAGATTCAAATCCCGCAAAAGACTAAAAGTGTTTCCATAAAAGATAATGGGAGTATTGTTGCTGATGGCAAGGAAATTGGAAAGATGCGTATTTTTAAAGTTTCTAAATTAAGCACACTCGAGTCTGTTGGGGGTTGTGCCTATAAGATAGCAGAGAATGCACAGCAACCGGAGGATTTAGCGGATTTTAAAATCGCCAGCCGTTATCTTGAAAAATCCAATGTAAATGCAGTAGATGAAATGGTTAATATGATCGCCAATATGCGGGGTTTTCAAGTTGGCCACAAAGTCACCGACTCTATTGATGAATCGTTAAAAAAACTCATACAACTTGCATCATAACATACTTAAAAGGAGGTCATTATGATAAGGGCTCTATATACTGCCGCTACGGGAATGAAGGCACAGCAGCTTTTTTTGGATAATGTTTCGAATAACTTGGCAAACATAAACACCACGGGATTCAAAAGAAGCCAGGTCAACTTCCAAGACCTTCTCTATGATAAAAAATACATCGCGGGTTCCGAATCTGCTCAAGGTTTCGAGATTCCTTCGGGTATTCAATTGGGCGGTGGTGTAAGACCGATTTCGACTACCAAGGTATTCTCGCAAGGAAACCAACAGACCACCAACCGATCTTTAGACGTTGCAATTGAAGGTAACGGTTTCTTTCAAATCAGCCGTCCAGATGGCACTATCGCATATTCAAGGGATGGCGCATTTGAATTAAATAGTAAGGGTGAGCTGGTAACGGCAGAGGGTCTGCCGGTAACACCAAACATTACCATACAAAATGCCAAAGAAATTTCAATTGGAACCGATGGAACGGTATACGTAAAAGGAGCCGACGGTGCTATCCAAAACGTAGGGCAAATCATGTTGGCAAATTTCCCTAATCCAGCGGGCTTAGATAATCTTGGCAGGAATATGTATGCGGAAACCATAGCATCAGGGGCACCTATCGTCTCTGCTCCTGGCGAACAAGGAACCGGCGAGACTTATCAGGGTTCCCTTGAGAATTCAAATGTTGAAACGGTTACGGAACTCGTTAACCTCATTACGGCCCAACGCGCCTATGAGATTAATTCCAGGGCAATAAAGGCCAGTGACGAAATGCTGTCCACCATTAACAACCTCACATAAAGTAGCAAACTTTTATATGGAATAATGATAAAACAAAAAGAAAGATTAAATATGAAATTAAACATCTTAATAATTTTACCGGTTGCAATTTTCTCCATCATACACACTGCTGTAGGAGAAAAGATTAACATCGAAATCAAAGATAAAGTAACACTTCCTGAAAAGCAAATGGTACTGGGCGATATTGCATACGTTTCATGCAATAATCCATCTCTTTTGGAAAGGGTAAATAATATTTCCATTGGAAACACGCCGTGGCCAGGCAACGTCAGAAAAATAGAAAAAGACACTCTTAGTGCCCGCTTTATAGATGAAGGCATCGACTTGAAAGAGATCACTTACGGCAGTACGACTTCATCATTGATCTCTGTGGATTCAATAACCATTACCGGGGAGGAAATCATCAGAAAGGCAAAAGAATACCTTTTGTCAAAACTATCAAGACCCGAAAGTGAAATAATCATCGAATCAGACAGGTCGCCTATGGATAAGTTGTTACCGGACAATGGAGGTGATATTCGATGGGAGATTTCGCAAATTGATACCAACAAAGACAGGGGTAATGTCCAACTCATTGTTCGCATATCCATAAACGAGAAACAATATGTGAAAACACCCGTATT
The DNA here is from genome assembly GCA_016188675.1 of Planctomycetota bacterium. Taxonomy (GTDB): domain Bacteria; phylum Planctomycetota; class Brocadiia; order Brocadiales; family Brocadiaceae; genus Wunengus. The sequence goes on along the minus strand of JACPHJ010000069.1, from coordinate 24,444 downwards.
TTTTAACATACGGACATACGAGGATATAGTAATTCCCACTAAAAAAATAAACAGACACGACATCCTGGCAGCGGATGACCTTGTGGTCAAACGGATGGAAACCACAAAGCTGGCGGGAATAACATTTGATAATACAGAAGACCTTATCGGAAAACGTGCCGTACGGTCAATCCTGCCGAACATACCAATTACCGCCGAGATGATAGATAATCCGCCTCTCATAAAAAAAGGCGATTTTATCAAGGTGTCCGTTCAAGCGGGCAATCTTCATGTTGTAACAAAAGGAGTGGCAAAAGAGGATGGCTATATGGGGAAGGTTATCAGAATCAAAAATATTGATTCTAATAAGGATTTATATGGCAAGGTAGAAAATTCTACTTCCGTTAAAATTGTATTTTGAGAGACAATTATGAAAAACAAATTCACAGTATGTTTTTTTGCAGGCATGACAATGTTAATCTTGTGTAGTAACATACAGGCGGATTCAATCTGGAAAAAGCGAATTACGCTGAATACAAACCTTTTCAGCGATAACAGGGCAAGGGGAATCGGAGATATAGTAACAGTAAATATTAGTGAATCGACGGAGATTACCGGTAAAGAAGATTCCAGCGCTGACAGCAGCAATAGTCATAGCATCAGCGTGGATTCATCTAATTTTTTATCAAAAATAAAAGATATTAGTGGATATTTACCCAACATTACAGCCGATACAAGCCATAATTTCAGTGGTAAAGGAGATTATGAAAGCAACCGCAATATTAATTTAGAACTTACAGCCGTCGTTACAGAAATACTTGCCAATGGCAATCTGATCATCGAGGGTAATCGCGACGTTAACATTAACAGTGAAAAGTACAACATTAAATTATCTGGTATTGTACGGCCTATCGATATCAGCATTGACAATGAGATACAATCTTCTTCCATTGCAAATGCCAGCATAACTCTCGAAGGCAAAGGATTCCTGACACGGGCAGGCAAACGAGGCTGGTGGAACCGTATCAGAGAAGTTGTGTGGCCATTTTAAATTAGACAAAAAGGTACATACTTTATGAAAATCAATGTCCATACTATAAATACTTTCTTAAGATATTCGGTAATATCTTTCTTCATCGCACTTGTTCCATTCCTCGCGACGCCATATAAATCTGCACAAGCTGCCGTTCGCGTCAAAGATATCGCTTATATCCAGGGTGTTCGTGACAACCAGCTTTATGGGTACGGCCTTGTTATTGGACTTCAAGGAACCGGCGACAGTCAGATATTCAAAATAACAAGACAGATGGCCGTAAATATTTTTCAAAAGATGGGGGTGCTAATTTCTGATTCTGATTTTTTCTCAAAAAATGTTGCCGCCGTGATGATCACTGCAAACATCCCGGCCTTTGCAAGACCCGGGGATAAACTCGATATAATTATTTCTTCTATTGGCGATGCTAAGAGTCTGGAAGGAGGCGTCCTGCTCCAGACCGCCTTGCAAGGCGCAGACAATGAAGTATATGCAGTGGCACAAGGGCCTTTATCTATAGGTGGATATAATGTGGAGGGACAATCGCAATCTACGCGCAAAAACATATCTACAACTGGGTACATTTCAAATGGCGCCATTGTTGAGAAAGAAATACAGTCTTCCATTTTATATGGGAAATCTTTGAGTGTCGTCTTGCGAGACCCTGATTTTACAACTGCAAACCGCCTGGTTGAAGTACTTAATAATTTGTACCCAAACACTGCAAAAGCAGTAGACTCAGCAGTTGTCAATATTATACCTCCTCCGGATTTTCAATCTGAAAACACTATCGTACGATTTGTAGCCAACATCGAAGAGCTATATATCACCCCGGATAGCATTGCCAGGGTCATCATTAACGAGCGTACGGGCACGATCGTTGCCGGTGAAAATGTCAGGATAGCCACCGTCGCCGTCGCTCATGGCAATCTGAGTATTACCATAAGTGAAAAACCGGAGGTCTCACAACCGAATGCACTGTCATCCGGCAAAACGGAAAAAGTAAAACGAACAGATATCCAAATAGCCGAGGAAGAAAAAAGACTCCTTGTACTCCAGGAAGGAGTGACAATATCCGACGTTGCGCGTGCTCTCAATTTATTAGGGGTGACTCCTCGAGATCTGATTTCGATATTTCAAGCTATAAAAAGGGCAGGCGCCCTTCATGCTGAACTTGTAATCATGTAATAATAAACGAAATTATTCTCTTATAACGGAGCTTGTTATGGAATATTATTCTTCAATAAATCCTCTATTGCTTTCTCAACCATCGTGTGTTGAAACGATCAAAAATATAAATCAGCAAAAAGACATAAATAAAGACGATGCCGCCATGAAGAAATCATCTCAGGATTTTGAATCAATCCTGATCAATTACGTAATCAAGGCTATGTGGGAAACCGTGCCTAAATCGGAGTTATCCGACGAAAACAATGCGGGAATGGAAACATATACAGAAATAATGCACACAGCCCTCGCGCAGGATATCGCAGCAAAGGGAGGTCTTGGAATTGCGCCTACAATCTACAAACAATTAATGCAGCATAAGGGACAATCATGAATAAATTGTTACACGAACTAATTGAAACATTCGAGCGATTATCCGTCGTCTATGACAACCTGCTTGATACCGCAAAAACGAAGAAACAATATCTGATATCCGGAAATATTGAAGGACTTGAAACGCTACTTTATCAAGAAAAGAACCAGACTGAGATAATAATGCTCCTCGAAAACAAAAGACAGAATTTATTGGAAAGATACTGTCGGGAATGCGACGTCAAAGAGAATGAAATTACCCTAAATTCTTTAACAGACAGCATGGACACTCTGCACGGCGAGAAACTCAACATGCTGATAGGCAGATTAAAACAGTCCCTAAAACAATTGCAGAATTTAAATGAAACCAATGCCACCCTGACCCGTTATTCACTCGATGTTACTGAAGATATCATGAAGATATTTTGTTCCTCTGCTTTTCAAAACAGCACATATCAACAGTCCGGTAAAGTTCAGGGAAATAAACTGCCTATGGTTTTAATCGATACAGAAATCTAGGGAGAAGAGAAAGATATGTCCGATTTACAAATTGGCTTAAGCGGTATATTAACTGCCCAACGCGCCATGTTGGTTACGTCCCATAATATTTCAAACTCTAATACAAAGGGTTATACAAGACAATCGTCTGTCCTGGCCGCACGCAATCCCAATATTACATCCGCGGGTACAATCGGGCAAGGTGTTGAGTTGGTAAAGATTATAAGGCACAAGGACGACTACCTCAACAGCCGTCTCAGAGACATTTCATCGTCTATTGGCAGCGCCTCTATAAAAAGTCAATATCTTAAAGAACTGGAAACCGTTTTTAACGAAACTTCGGATTCCAGCCTGAATAATGCATTAGCGTCCTTTTTCAAAGGCATTAATGATCTTTCGCAAAACGTCGAAAACATAAGTATCCGTTCAACATTTCTGGAAAACGCCAACACACTGACCGACACCTTTCAAAGAATCGTCGGTGAACTGGATCAAATGAAAACATTTATTAAACAAAGTATAGAAAACAAATTATCCGATATCAACACACTGAGCATAAATATTGCAAACTTAAATAAACAAATCGCGTCACTCAAGACTAAAGGTCTCGAATCCAACGATTTATTGGATAAGCGAGAATTATTATTACACGATCTCAGCAAACTTACAAACATAACAGTACAAACACAAAATAATGGAATGACGGATGTCCTGACACCGGGGGGAACGTTAGTCTCAGGCACCAGCACAACAAACCTTAGTTATAATGTAGATACATCAGGCAATCTCAGCATTACGGATTCTAATAAAGTGTCAAAATACATTTTCAAAAGCGGAGAAATAAAAGCATTACAAGACTTTTATAATACAACGATTGTTAATTATGACAAAAAATTCGATACCCTTGCGGCTGGTCTTATAAAAGACATTAATCGTATTCATAGTGAGGGTGTAGGTCTATCAGGTGGATTTGCCAGTATAAAAGCAGCCAATTCTGTATCAAGCAGCACGGCAGCGCTTAATGCTGCTGGACTAACAATTACGCCCTCCACCGGTAGCATTTATATAACGGTAACAAACACAAGTACCGGAGCAGTAACAAAGAATAAAATTTCCGTGAACGCCGCAACAAATTCCATCACCGACGTCAAAAATGCAATAAATAGTAGTACAAGCGGTGCCGCGGGCAATATTACAGCATCTGTGGGTGACAACAAACTTCAGATTGGCGCCGCCGCAGGCTACAAATTCAATTTTTCATACGCCTTGGACCCAAATCCAGGAACATTGGGAACGTCTACGGCTTCAGTATCCGGCGTATACTCCGGAAATACCAATGATGTATATACGTTCACTGCTTTAGGGTCGGGCACAATTGGAACTACATCGGGTCTTCAGATAGAAGTAAAAAACAGCGGTGGAACAGTTGTAGCGACACTCGATGTAGGAAGCACTTACACAGCGGGGAACACGTTAAATGTTGCAAATGGCGTGTCTCTTTCTCTCTCCAGTGGTACGATTAGCGCCGGAGACAATTTCACACTAGATGTTATAAGTGACTCAGATACAACAAATCTCCTGGCTGCATTAGGAATAAATTCCTTCTTTAGCGGCACAGACGCCTCAAATATCGCCGTAGACACAAATATAAGTAATGATGTCTCTCTAATTGCGGCATCAACAGGGGAAGTCGGAAACAACACAAACGCATTACGTCTGGCAGCATTGCAGGATAACACCAGCGCCATAAATAATACCACATTCGCTGACTATCTGCATCAGATTGCATCATCATTAGGAGAAGAAGCAAGCAATGCTTACAAATCCGAGGAGAGCTATACTGCAATAGAAACCAGCCTTGAAAATCGAAGAGACGAAATATCCGGCGTCTCTGTGGATGAAGAGTTGGTCAATCTGGTAAGATTTCAACAGGCTTATCAAGCCTCTGCAAAATATATCTCAATTGTTAACGGACTCGTAGATGGGTTATTAGGCACGTTATAGTTATAACTGCGTTTTAGCGCCACCTTTTCTACCGCAGTATTAAAAAGGCGCAGGCATAAAATCCCCCTTAGAAAAGGGGGCAAGGGGGTTGTAAAAACTCGGGGAAAACACCCCCCCCTGAACCCCCCTTTATTAAGGGGAACTTAATAGGACAAATTTAACAATAAATGTAGCGCTGAATCCCTTGTGATCGGCCTTTGGCGGAGGACTTCGTCGTGATCTCAGTCGAACGATAAACCACCCGCGCTACCTTTCCGACTCGGTCGGGTTAGGAGGTCAGTATGCCATTCAGAGTAACCCAGGAAAGCTTAAGCCGCACAACGCTTTCTAATATCCGTTTGAACTATAAGAAAATGCAGGAGACGCAAGAAAAGCTGTCCAGCGGGAAACAGATAAACCGCCCTTCGGATGACCCCTCTGGCACCAGGAAAGTACTTGGATTAAAATCAGAAGAGTTTCAGGTAAAACAATTTTTAAATAATACCGAAACTGCCAAAGAACAGATAAATTTCACATCCAACACACTCGAAAGTATACAGGATATCTTTTCTAAGATCAAAGAACTAACCATACAGGCAAGCAACGATACCCTTGGACAGTCAGAAAGAGAGATCATTGCAGGCGAGTTAAACGAATTGACGGAGTCTGTTCTTCAATTCACAAATACAGATAACGATGGCCGATACATATTTTCCGGCACAAAGACACATACACATGCCTTCGCAGCCACACGAGACAGCAGCGGCACAATATCTTCCGTATCTTACGGTGGAAATAATGAAGAAATTAAATTTCAAATAGGTCCCAACACATTTATACAAGTAAACCTGCCTGGAGGTAAATTATTCCAGGATAATAAGGTTTTCTCCACATTGATATCGTTGCGAGATAATCTCAAAGCAGGTACCTTTGATTCATCCACCTTTTCAAGCCTGCGAAGCGATTTGAATACAGCATCAGATGCCCTGTCGACAGAGATTACCAAATATGGTGCAAAGGCAAACAGGCTAGAGTTGACTGCAAACAGCTTGGATAATTCACAGGCAGCGTTAAAAGAATTGGTCTCATACACCGAAGACGCCGATATGGCATCATTAATTATGGATCTACAACACCAGGAAAACGTCCTGCAGTCATCTCTACAAACTGGTGCAAAAATCATACAACCCACCCTTCTTGATTTCCTCAGATAAGAAATTGCATAAAAATTAATCATCCAGTGTAAAAATATTCCACGTGCCAGCCTTAAGGGAAGTAATCGCCACGGTATTTTCTATCGACTGGGAAGAATTTTCCTTATTCTTTATAATAAACCTTATTTTCATTCATAACGAATATAAACGCACCGTATTCTTAACTACCAGATTATAAATAGAATATGATTTTATTGCCATTTTAACCAATTTATTCGAATTTTCATGGCACAATGTTTGCTAAATCTCATTAATAATTTTATCTCTTTATACCCTTATATACGATAGGAGTAAAACATGTTAAAAATGGAAGAAAGACCACTGACGGAAGGCAGTAAAGTAAATTTATCAACAAATAGATTCGGCAACTTGAGCATTGAGAAGGAAAATATAATAACCCTTGAGCAAGGATTATTGGGATTTGAGGAACTAAAACAATTTGTCATTGTAGCCATCGAAGAATGTCTTCCTTTTGAATGGCTGGTTTCTGTGGAAGATCCAGTGGTTGCTTTTCCCATCCTTAACCCGGCGCTCTTTTTCTCGGATTATAAACCCTCTCTATCCGAAGATGATCTTGCCTCCCTTGACATCAAAAAAGAAAAAGACGTTGAAACGTTTTGTATAGTTACCTTGGGGAAAAAGCCGGAAGATGTAACGCTTAATCTGAAAGGACCGCTACTCATTAACATGAAAAATAAAATGGGAAAACAGATTGTGCTGACAGAAGATTTTTACAGTTTACACCATCCACTTGTTCGGAATTAATTTACTATCTTTCAGAAAGGTGAATCACTGTGCTTATACTGACAAGGAAGTTAGGAGAAAGCATTACCATCGGGGATGAAATAAAAGTCACATTATTAGATTGCCAGGGAAAACAGGTTAAGTTGGGCATCATTGCACCGGCGACTGTTAAGGTTCATCGGGAAGAAATTTACGATAAAATCCAGGAAGAAAACCAGAAAGCTGCAACAGTCTCGAAACATGATTTAATAGAAGTAGCCTCGCGATGGAGAAGAAATACAGAAATTACCCATTCTAAAAAACCAATTTCCTCTTCAAATTTTTTATAAAGGAAAGCAGTCATGTTAAACGTAATGAAACATAATTCATCAAAATCGGTTCCAATCACTGAAGATCACATGAATAACCATAGTGATTTTGAAACTAACGTCACCCGTGCAAACAAACTCATTGAAAAAGGTAACTGGGATGAAGTCTATCCATATTTAAAGACAGCCGTAAAAATGGATCCTAATTATGCACAAGGTTACAATCACCTTGGAATTTATTACACAAGAAACAAAAAATATACAGAAGCAATTAACAATTTTAAAAAAGCATTACAAATCGATTTTACTTTATTAGAGGCACATTATAATCTTGCCTCTGTTTATATGTTACGCAAAGAATATAATATAGCGCTTTCACATTTTAAGGAAGTGGTAATAGCCAAACCTGACGATTATGAAACCTACTACCTTATGGGACTATGTTGTAGTTATCAAAATACGATAATGGATGCGGAATCCTTTTTCTACGAATCTCTCAGATTAAAACCGGATTATATACCATCTGCTATAAACCTTTCTAAGTTGCTTATCAAAAATAATGATTGTGCAACTGCCAAAAATACCCTTTTGTATGTACTTAAAAATAATACGTCCATTCCAGAAGTACATTATCTCCTCGGCATTATCTATAAAATACAAAAAAAGTATCTAAAGGCTATGAAACACCTCAGAGAAACATTGCTCATAGATAAAAATAATGCTGACGCATATAATTTGCTGGGTGAATGTTGCGTTGAATCGGACATGGATAAACAGGCGGAAACATTTTTTGTAATGGCAGCGAAACTTGACATCTCTCATCTCAGTGCAATGCACAACCTGGGAAAACTCTATTTCAATCAAAAAAAATACCATGACGCCATTTGTTTCATGGAAAAATGTATTGAAACCTATGAGGTAAGTCATAGTATAAACTCCATTTTGTCAGAAACAATACATGCAGACGAAATAGCCCCACTTTACAACCTCTTGGGACATTGTTATAAAATTACCGAAAATCCAGTCAGGGCAAGGGCTGTTTGGAATAAATCGTTAGCCATACTCCCGGAACAACAGAACATAAAAGACGCAGTGGCGGAACTTCCCCAACCATCTTATAAGAGAAATCGGGTCAGCCTTGTGATTAATTAGTTTTCATCGTTTCAAGACTCCTCGTTGGGTACAAAGATTGTCAGGAATAGAACTGAAGAGTGTCCTATCTTATAGCGTCTCACATTTAGTGACGGGAGAAATAGTTTGATGAGTTACAGTATTTTAGTTACTGGCGGAGCAGGGTATTTGGGTTCAATACTTGTACCTGAGTTATTAAAATTAAGACATAGAGTCACAGTATTAGATAATTTTATGTTTCAGCAGAATTCTTTGCTTGAGTGTTGTGTGTATGAAAATTTTGATGTTGTAAGAGGAGACGCAAGAGATGAGGATGTTTTAAAGCCACTTCTGCAAAAAGCCGACTACGTTATACCTTTGGCGGCATTAGTAGGCGCCCCACTTTGCAGTAGAGATAAAATAGGAACAACAACTACCATTAGAGACGCAATAGCCTCCATAGTAAAACTTTCCTCAAAAAATCACAGAATTATCATACCCACAACAAACAGCGGTTATGGCATTGGACAAAAAGGCGTGTATTGCACTGAAGAAACTCCTTTAAAGCCTATTTCTTTGTATGGAAAGGCCAAGGTCGAGGCAGAAAAGATTGTTCTTGATAAAGGGAATTCCATAAGTTTTAGATTAGCCACTGTTTTTGGCATGTCACCAAGAATGAGGATTGATTTATTGGTAAATGATTTTACATACAGGGCTGTCAAAGACAGATTTGTAGTGATTTTTGAAGGCCATTTTAAACGAAACTATATCCATATTCGTGATATTGCAAGGGCATTTATTCATGCCATAGACAATTTTGATACCATGAAAAATGAACCATACAATGTAGGTTTATCGGATGCCAATCTATCTAAATTAGAACTTTGTGCAAAGATAAAAGAACAAGTCCCTGATTTTGTGTATTTAGAGTCTCCAGTGGGTGAAGACCCTGATAAGAGAGACTACTTAGTATCAAATGAAAAAATAGAAAAGACAGGTTTTAAGCCAATCTATTCGCTTGAAATGGGAATAAAAGAACTCATTAAAGGATACAGAATAATTACAAACAGCAGATATAGTAATGTTTAAAGAAAGAAGGATTTACATTACGGGACATAACAGACTGACACCATTGAATAAATTATCTGAAATTACAGCAACCATTCTAGCCGGCGGGCTTGGGACACGTCTCCGTTCGGTGGTATCCGGACGACCAAAGGTTCTTGCAGAAGTAAATAACCGTCCTTTTATTGCTTACCTTCTGGATCAGTTAAGCCAGGCAGGAGTAAAAAAAGTTGTTTTATGTACAGGTTATTTAGGAGAACAGGTAAAAACAATTTTCGGTGAGTATTACAAAGGCCTTACACTATTATATTCTCAGGAGCAGTCAGCTCTTGGAACCGGAGGCGCACTTAGACTGGCATTACCACTATTAAAATCGGACCTAGTCCTGGTCTTAAATGGTGATTCATTTTGCAAAACGAACCTTCCTTATTTTCTGAACGAACACATTGAAAAGAAGGCCATTGCTTCCTTGCTCCTGACTGAAGTGTCAGATGTTGGCCGTTTCGGCTCTGTTCAGTTGTCGGTGGATGGCGAAATTACATCTTTTGAAGAAAAGTGCAAGAAAACCGGACCGGGATTAATAAATGCCGGGGTGTACCTTTTAAATCATGCCTTTCTGGAATCGATACCGGTAAATACTAATATTTCATTGGAGCGTGAGACGTTTCCATTGTGGATTAACAAGGGACTTTACGGCTTTCAGAGTAAAGGAAATTTTCTAGATATTGGAATACCTCAAGATTATGCAGCGGCGGGACATTTTTTAAAGAGTAATATTGTGGGTATCCATTAAGGGGGAAAAATGATTATAAGCAGAACACCTTTTCGTATTTCATTTTTCGGCGGCGGAACTGATTATCCGGCATGGTACCAGAAACATGGTGGTGCGATACTGGCAACTGCTATAAATAAATATTGTTATATTACTTGTCGTTATCTTCCTCCCTTTTTTGAGCATAAATTTCGTATTATTTGGTCAAGAATTGAGAATTGTAGTGATATTAACGACATTAATCATCCTGCTGTCCGTCATATTTTGGATTTTTTGAAAACCGATCGTGGTGTTGAGATACATCACGTGGGCGATCTCCCTGCCAGAAGCGGAGTGGGTTCAAGTTCTTCTTTTACCGTTGGACTACTTCACGCCCTGTACGCCCTTAAAGGTTATATGCCCACCAAACAGCAGTTGGCTGAAGAAAGTATTTTTATTGAGCAAAATATTATTAAAGAAACCGTAGGGTCACAGGATCAGGTACTTGCTGCACATGGCGGATTCAACCATATTGTATTTCTAACAAACGGGGAAATCTCAATTCGGCCTGTAATCCTGACAGCAGAGCGACTTAATGAACTTAATTCACACCTGATGCTGTTTTACACCGGTATAAAGCGTACTGCTGCTGATGTTGCAAGTACGTATGTCAATGATATTGAAACCCGCAAACGTCAGCTTCGTATTATGAAAGACCTTGTAGAAGAAAGTATTTCGATCCTTAATAGCGGCAGTGATATTACCGCTTTTGGAGAATTGATGCATGAATCATGGCTGGCCAAGCGCAGCTTGAGTTCTAATGTCTCTAATCCCCATGTTGACGAAATTTATGAAAATGCGCTTGCTGCGGGTGCAATTGGCGGCAAGTTAACTGGAGCGGGAGGAGGGGGATTTCTCTTACTTTTTGTTACACCAGACAAGCACGAATACGTTAGAAAAATATTGAATAATTTAATTTACGTACCTTTTAAGTTTGATTTTTCCGGAAGCCAGATTATTTATCATAACTTTGAAGAAGATTATTCATATCTTGAAAAAGAACGAAGCAGTCAAACTATAATTCCATCTCAGGAACTTAAAATGTATACCGACCGGGTATTGCAAAAGATTTAATTTTTATAAGTGAGTTTTATTATGCTTATGAGTCTCAATAAAGAAATTTTGCGTCGAACAGATATTCAAATGCTTGAAAATAAAGCTAAAAGCATCAGAGCAACCTGTATTAAAATGGCTCATGACGGTAAAGAGGGACATTTAAATGGTGCGTTAAGTTGCGTTGATTTACTGGTCGGACTATATAACTGCTGGCTTAATGTTACACCTGAAGATCCAAAAAAAATAAACAGAGACCGTTTCATATTCAGCAAAGGTCATGCGTGTTCATCTCTTTATGCTGTAATGGCTGATCGTGGCTTTTTCCCTAAACAGTGGATATCCAGGTATGCACAAAATGATTCCCCGTTACCGAGCCACCCATGTATTCACGCTCTCCCGATTCTTGAGTGCTCTTCAGGCAGCCTGGGGCATGGACTTGGTATGGCTACCGGCATGAGTTATGGTTTGCGTATGGATGGAATACAAACAAGGGTGGCGGTTCTTATCAGTGATGGGGAATGCAACGAGGGAAGCACCTGGGAAGCAGCTACTTTTGCCGTAGCAAATCGACTTGATAATCTGTTGCTCATTGTAGACTATAATAGGATACAGTCGGTAGGCCGATCGGATAATCTGATGGGCTTCACATCATTGGAAGAAAAATATAAGGCGTTTGGTTGGGCTGCCAAAACTATAAATGGAAACAATATCTCAGAGATTATTGAAACGTTAAATGAATTCCCATTTGAAAAAGGACGTCCTTCTGCAATTATTGCAAAAACTGTAGCGGGTGCTGGTGCCAGTTTTATGGAAGATCAGGTACTTTGGCACTACAGAGTGCCATCAGACGAAGATCTTAATAAAGCTTTGCGGGAGTTAAATGGATTCCCTGTTTGCATGGAGTCAGGTGCATGAGAAAGGCATTTGCGGATACACTCACTCAGATTGCGGAGCAAAATTCCCGTGTTGCTCTTGTTACCGGCGACCTTGGATTCCAGGTTTTTGATGAATTTCATGCACGATTTGGCCCACGTTACATAAATGTTGGTGTTGCTGAGGCTCAAATGATTTACACAGCCGCAGGACTTGCTAAAGTCGGCTGGCGGCCAGTAGCATACTCTATCGCCTCGTTTGCAACAGCCCGACCTTTCGAGCAGATTCGCTATTGTGTAAGTTACCCGAATTTACCGGTTGTTATCATAGGAGCAGGCAGGGGGTATCTTTATTCAACCAGCGGCGTTTCGCACCACGCAGCAGATGACCTCGCACTAATGACAGCACTTCCAGGGATGACGGTAGTAGCCCCCGGAGACCCGAACGAGGTAGTACAACTTTTCCCTCAACTTTTTAATCTGCCAGGACCTTCATACTTCACCGTAGGCCGCTTTGGGGAGCCGTCGTATGAAGCCTCTGAACCTGCAATTCTGGGACGTGCCAGGCTTCTTCGTAAGGGAGAGCAAATAGCCGTTATTGGTACTGGTGAAATAGCCAACGAGATACTCAAGGCATTAAAACTGCTCGAACCGGAAAAGATTTTTCCAACTGCATATCAGATGCACACAGTAAAGCCCTTGGATACTAATACGTTGAATTCCCTGGCAAAAGAAGTCCGCGCCATGATCATCGTAGAGGAGCATGTGCCTAATGGCGGACTATGGGCCGCCATGAGCATGTGGCATGCAAGCGCAGAAACTACGCCCAGACTGATTCGGCTTGGGCCTCCCGACAGTTTTGCGCTTGGTAATTTGCGGCAAGGCGAACTCAGGCGGCGCCTAAATTACGACGCCGATGCAATAGCGAACACCTGCCGCTTGTTGTGGAAGAATAAATAAAATACTTTATGGAGGAAATGTGTATCATAAGATTTTAGTAACGGGTGGCTCTGCTGTGGCCGGTAGCGCCTTAAAATCCATAACCGGTGATTATCCGGAAAGCGAGTTCTTTTTCATAAGTTCAAAGGACTGCGATCTGACCAACAGGGATAAAACCATTGCATACGTAAGTAGATTACAGCCGGATGCTGTCATTCACCTGGCGGCAATTAGCGGCGGTATCGGTCTGAGTATGAAATATCCCGCAACTTTATTGCGGGATAACGTGCTGATGAATTTTAACATTCTTGAAGCAGCCCGGCTGTGCAACGTGAAAAAGATTGTCATGACCCTTACCACCGGCATGTATCCTGCTAATGCGCCGATTCCCCTTAATGAAGACTACATTCACAACGGGTATCCACACGAATCGAACTATGGTTCTTCGTTTGCCAAGAGGCTGGTTGATCCCGCCGTCAAGGCGTACCGGGCCGAATATGGTTTAAATGTCATAGGTTTGGCGCCAAACGGAATATTTGGCGAAAACGACAACTTCAATTATGACGATGCCCCCATGGTTCCAACGCTTATCAGACGTTTTTATGAAAACAGGCATGGCAATTCAAAAATAGTCATCTGGGGCGATGGCACTCCCCTTCGGGAATATACCTATGCAAAGGATGTTGCCAGGGCTTTCATGTGGTGTCTGCACCATTATAATGATGCGCAGATACTGAACATTGGCACAACAGAGGAGCTTTCCGTAAAGGAAATAGCATATCTTATCGCCGGCTTCCTGAATATTGATACCAGTCGAATTGAGTTTGACACAACAAAACCAAAGGGGATATTCAGAAAGAGCGTTGATAATTCCCGCTTTATCAGTATCTCAAAATTCCAATATATACCCTTTAAGACCGGATTGGAAAATACCGTCAGGTGGTTTTGTGACACCTATCAGAAATCACCCGAAAGCATAAGAATGACGGGTAAAAGCAGAATCAACTGAGCCGGAACTATTATTTGGGAACAATTAATGAAATACAGAAAACTTGGCAGTACTGGAATAGAAGTATCGGAAATCGGGTTTGGCACGTGGGGGTTAGGTGGCAATTCGTATGGTACTGTTGATGATAATGTTTCAAAAACCGCCTTACGCTTTGCCTATGACTCCGGGGTAACTTTTTATGACACCTCCGATCTGTATGGCAATGGCCATAGTGAGGAAGTTCTGGGTGACGCACTGCACGATGTCAGAAACAAAATCATCATCTCTACAAAAGTTGGTTTGCTTCCGCATACCGGCTTTGATATGCCATGCGACTATTCTCCTGCATACATAAGACAGGGATTGGATGCCAGTTTACGGCGATTAAGGTCAGACTATATTGATATCTATCTCCTGCACAGCCCAACTATTGCAACGCTGAGAGAGGACAGCGCAATTGTCGCCACACTGCAAGCCCTAAAAGAAGCTGGAAAGATACGCTCTTATGGGATTTCTGCAAGATCTCCGGATGATTGCCTCGTATCTATCCAGGAATTTGATTTTAAAGTAGTTCAGGTAAATTTTAACATGATTGACCAACGAGCGATTGAGAACGGCCTGTTTGATATGGCCGTTGAGAAGAAAATAGGGGTTATTGCACGAACTCCATTGTGTTTTGGATATTTAACAGGCAAGTTGCATGGGGACGAAAAATTTGAGGGTATAGATCACAGAGCAAATTGGCCGGTAGAGCAATTGCAACGATGGGCTAAGGCGCCGGATTTATTTTCGTTCCTGAATCAAGGAAAGAATCGTACTCCGACACAATTGGCGTTGCGGTTCTGTCTTGACCATAAAAGCGCTTCAACAGTTATTCCCGGTATGATGAATTGTAACGAAGTCAGAGAAAATATCCTGGCCAGCAGTCTGGAAGCACTGAATGCTGAAGAAGTGGCTAGGATTAAATTGATATATGAAGGCAATATCTTTTATGACAAAACTGCCAAACAAGGAAGGTAAACCATGACTCTTCAAGATCCATCGCGGTTTTTGGAACCATCAAGAACAACAACGAATGAACTTCAATTTCGGGTTGGTCTGGAAGACTATTATTCAAACAGCATCGGCAGCCATGTGGAGAAATTGCAGAATTTTACCAAATATGTGCCAACGCAGGATCTGAGGAAATTCCTTTGCAGGCATGAACTTTTCAGAAAAATTCTGCATGTTCACGGCTCAATCGTTGAGTGTGGGGTCCTCTATGGCGGTGGTTTGATGGCATGGGCGCAGTTAAGCGAAATTTTGGAACCATTAAATCACCTGAGAAATATTATCGGTTTCGACACTTTTGCAGGTTTTGTGTCAGTTTCTGAAATGGACAAAACTGGCACTGCTTTTCAGGGGAAAAACGGAGGATTGGCAATAGACACGTATGACGATCTTCTAAAAAGCATTGCCTTATATAACAAAAACCGTTTTCTCAATCATATAGAAAAAGTCAAATTGGTTAAAGGCGATGTTGCCGAATCCCTCCCCAAGTATCTGAAGGCAAATCCACATCTCGTTGTTAGCCTGGTGTACCTGGATTTTGATATATATGAACCTACAGTTGTTGCCCTTAAGCACCTAATGCCGAGGATCCCTAAAGGTGGAATTATTGCCTTTGACGAACTAAACCACGAGGTTTGGCCTGGCGAAACAATTGCCGTAATGCAGGAGATAGGTATAAACAAACTGCGTATAGAAAGGTTCCCTTTTGGTTCCACCATGTCATATGCAGTAATTGAATAGCTAACATAATATCAGGAAAAATGATGAAAAATTCGTATATTCTCTCAATAGGAAGGAATTTCAAATGAGGATTATATTAATAAATCCACCGACACCTGAATATATGCCAAATAAAGAATTTATACTTCCACCGTCCTTGCTCTACTTGGCTGGAGTTTTACAGAGAGCGGATTTTAAGGTCAATATATTGGATTTGAATACCTATAAACCGTGGGAGATAGTTACTGATAATACGGATGTATTTTTAAATAACATTATTACTGAGCAGATTTCTGACTTTAAACCGTCCTTAATTGGAATAGGATGCCTTTTTTCCGGGCAATTTCCGTCAGTACTGAAACTTTCCAAATCAATTAAGAATCACTTTCACACCATTCCTGTTGTAATCGGTGGGATGCATCCAACCATTTATCCGTCTGAAATTCTTGAGAATTGTCCATCCATTGATTACGTGGTAGTCGGTGAGGGTGAGGATCAGATTGTAGCTTTGGCAAGCGCTATAAAGAATAATTCTTTTTCTTTTGAGCGACTCGAAGGTTTTGCATACCGAAATAACGGAAAAGTTACGGTTAATCCCAAAAAAACTTTTATAGAAAAACCCTACGACCTCCCCTTCCCAGCCTACAATTTAATTAATTTCGAAGATTACTATCACGACACATCTCATTGGCACAATCCAAAAGGGTTATCCTTCCACATGACGGTTCCTATTATTTCCAGCAGGAGTTGTCCGATGCGATGTAATTTTTGTTCTATGTTTTTGGTCATGGGTCCAAAGATAAGAACCCGCACACCTGACCATGTTGTTGATGAAATACAATTACTTTATGATACATATGGACAGAGACATTTTTCTTTTATGGACGACAATATCAATATTAATAAAAAGCATATTATCGAAATATGTAAACAAATTATACAGAGAAATCTCGACATCCAATTCGAAACTCCCAATGGGTTGATGGTGTCTGCCTTAGACAGGGAAGTGATGGATGTAATGGTCCAGGCTGGATGGGTGAGAGGAGCAATAGCCATTGAAAGCGGCTCTGATTTCATCCGAAATAAGGTCATGGGAAAACATCTGAAGAGAGAAAAGATACTTGAGGTTACGCAAATGGCTAAATCATATAGGGATCTCTATTTTAAGGCATATTTCATTATCGGTATGCCAGAAGACACCCGGGAAACACTTATGGAAACATATAACATGATCAAGGAAATAAACATCGATGAGACGTATGTAACTAATTTAATACCTTTTCCAGGTACGGCGGTATTTGAGCAGGCATTGAGGGATAATCTTTTTATTGAAGAAGTTGACATTAATAACCTTTGGCGCATGAGCGGGTTCCATTACACTGATAATAAGCGTTTTTATATTAAACCATATAGACTTGAGATGGAAGAGCTGAGCGAATTCAGGGATAAATTCGACACCTTACTTGCAGAAAATAAGAGGAAGAAATCATTGGAGCGATGTCATGCATAGCCAGGGAGATTTGCCAAAACTGACTATAGATGATTTTGCCATGTTATTCGGCACAATTGCTGCTGATATTGATGATAGTTGCAAAGAGCTTATAGATACTATGGATTTCCGTTATGAACGACTTTCAGGTACTGAACGAGACAAAGTAACACTTAATATACTAAAAAGAATTGATTCTGCCGATTTAATTGTCTCTGGAGGTGATAGAAAGCCGGAATGGGAAAAAGGATGGGCGGAAAATCTTCATGATTTTATTGATTCCGGATACGATGTATCCAAACTTGTACCAAAATATTTCAAGAAAAATGTCCCGGTTCGGCTCAATCGTGAGTATGTGATGCCAGTTGATCCTGATTTCGTCCTCAATTGTACTAGAATTTTTCGCAACTGGATATTCAATAAATATTTGAAAGATGTCGATTCTATCTACGAATTCGGTTGTGGCCCTGCCACTCACCTTGCCTTTTTGGCAGATATTTATCCCGAGAAGAAGCTCTATGGACTTGACTGGGCGAAACCTTCACAGGAAATTATCAGGCTTTTGGCAAAACATTTTGGCTGGCAGATAGAAGGACGCCATTTTGATTTCTTTGCCCCTGATGTAAATTTGCATTTGGAAGAGAATAGCGCAGTTTATACTTTTGGAGCGCTCGAGCAGGTGGGAAGGAATCATGAAGCATTTCTGCAGTTCTTGCTGAAAGAATCTCCCGAACTATGCATTAATGTGGAATGTATTAGCGAATTTTATAATCAAGATTACTTGCCAGATTACCTTGCCTTTAAATACCATCATCGGAGAAACTATCTGGATGGTTATCTTACCCGATTACGGGAATTGGAGACCTCAGGAAAGATCCGAATACTGGCAATGCACCATCAGCAATTTGGCAACATGTATGATGACTCTCATTCTTATGTAATATGGAAACCAGAGAATAAAATAACGACTATACCATCTAAGGTGTTCTGATTTATGAAAAAATATTCATTGTTACATCTTTCGGCAGAACAGCCACCTATTGGCTTGCGGATACTTTGAACATGCATCAATATATTATATGTAACCACGGACTCCTGCCCGTCACATCTTATGGTGACAGATTGGAAAAACATTTGATTTTACACCAACATGAAAACGAAAGCATCCTTGTAAGCAAATCGTTCGACGATCAGTTTGATGATCTGGAAAAGGCAGGTTTGGCAAAAGTATACGGCAATGTGCATGGATATAGTGCCGGCACCTATTATTCTAAATTGATTACCAATAAACCGAGCAGGGAAATACACGTTATTAACTTAACTCAACATCCCATTATGAGGATTGAATCACTCGCAAACGAATGGTTTTATGAATCTACTTTCAGCCCAACCATGTGCCGGCGCTTGGGAAACATACACCATCAGAGCGAATTTAATAAACGAGTATTTGATTATGTACAGTCTGCTTTTCCACGTGTAGACCTTTCTATAAAGAACAATTCAATTTTTTTATTGGCACTACTTTCGGTTATTAGCAGCGATTTTCAAGAGTTGCAAATAGAGGGACTGCTGAACGTTCACATGGAAAGGCTTGCAAAAGACGTTGAATATTTATGTTTTATTTTCCCCCTCTTAACGCAAAACAGCATAAAAATTGAGCCAAAATACCTGCATGGCGTAATTTCTTCAGGCAGAAAAAATCAACATTCCAAAGCCGGGAGGAGTTCTATAGAGGTATACGAACAATGGGCTGAGTGGAAACGAACTATCTTTAAGTTGGTTCTTAAAGAAACCAAATCAGTAGAATTATACAACTATTTTGGTTATGATTTGTCATTAAAAGAAAAGATACATTGGAGAAATGAAGTTATATTTAAATTATTTGTTAATGAGGAAGTTAGCGCAACTCATCCAAATCTCAGTTTCTCGGAGACAAATTGCTTAACAAAGCCGCAGGAAACTCATACAACCAATAATCCACCGTTAGCTTCTATTGTGACCATATGCAGGAATAGTGAACGCACAATAAGGCGCTGCATAGAAAGCGTTCTGTCTCAGGATTATGCCAATATTGAATATATCATTCAGGATGGTGCATCTACAGACCGAACTCTAGATATAATCAAGGAGTATAAGGACGACCGCATTAAATTAGTATCTGAGCCAGATTTGGGAGGACCTTCTGAGGCCTATTTCAAAGGTCTTTGCAGATGTACAGGAGACATCATTGGGCTGTGCTGGGCTGATGAAGAATATTTTCCGCATACAGTCTCTTGGGGTGTGACCAAGTTAGGAGAATACCCTGAAGCAGCTGCAATTTACGGTGATGTATATGCTACAGATATTGATGGGAATATTCCAGAAGGGATACCAAATCCAGCGCCTCAGTGGGATTTGACCAAATTTCTCTGCTGGGAAATAATGCCTAATTATTGTTCAAGCTTTTTCAGGACTTCGAAGCTGAAAGACGCCGGTTTCTTTGATCATGTGAATAGATATTATAATTCTAAAACCGAACCTAAGGGTTGCATTATGTATGATTATTATGCCATGGTTGGAATTAAATACCCCATTTTGTATATACCGGACTTTGTGGCTAAATTTTCTTTTCATAAAAACCAGTTATCTTCTACACCTTCGGTATTATATAGCATGATACCTGAACTTGTGAGATCTTTTGATCACATAAGTAATGCCACGGAAACGCCTGATTCAATTCATGCCCTTCGCTATCGTGCACATGCAGGCTTTCATTTAATGATGATAAGTTCCTTATTATCCAATGCGAATGCATTTGAAGATGCCAAAACCATGCTTAACCGTGCCATCAGCTATGAACCTGATATTAACTTCTTGAACAAGGTTGTTGTAGATGCATGTAATTATCTAAACTATAAAGGCCTATCAAACGAGTTACTCGAATTTACTGATATAATAATCAAAGCATCGTTAACTTTTCCCAATTTACACTATACGAGGGCTATCGCTCTGTCTGACCTGGGGCGTTATAAAGACGCCATTGAATCAATCCGAAAGGAACATATTATACAGCCAATGCATGCCGGACTTTATTGGCTACTGTTTAAAATACAGTTGCATATGCTGTTTGAAAACCAACATGTGCGTGGCGCTCTTAATAAAGGAATTTTGGCAAAATATCAATTGCGCGAAGCCGCAAATATACTCAACAATTTATTAACGACAATGGAAACAGAAGGTGTATGCCGTTTTTTGCAAGATATGTCAAGCGCTGCATTAGCTTCATTAGAAGATATTGTCAACGCATGTCTTTCAGCAGCATCTGAGGAAGGAACTCAAGAATTGATTAACAGATTGAAAGCGCTTGCAGCTACTATTAAAGCTGTCGGAATAACGAAAGAACAGAGTGTAGATGTTCAATAATTTACTTTAGGGAGAATCAACATGGAAGTTAAGCAAACCAAACTCTCAGGGGTGTTAACAATTAAACCCCCGACTATTTTTGAAGATTTCAGGGGAACGTATATTGAATTGTACAATGAACAACTTTACATAAATGCTGGAATACAAGTGAAATTTGTCCAGGATGACATTTCTATATCTTCAAAACATGTCCTGCGCGGTATTCACGGCGATAGCGAGACATGGAAATTGATTTCCTGTCTATCTGGCAAATTTTATTTAGTCGTGGTTAATTGGGACAAGAATTCTCCTCAATATCGCCAGTGGGAATCCTTTACCTTGTCAGAGAAAAATTGTATTCAAGTCTTAGTGCCTCCAAATTATGGTATTGGCCATCTGGTTTTAAGTGAACATGCTATATTCTGCTATAAACAAAGTACCTACTATAATCGCGCCAATCAATTTACCCTGGTATGGAATGATCCGAAACTTGATATATGGTGGCCAATTAAAAATCCAATTTTATCACAAAGAGATTTAGGAATTGGTTGATGTCTCTCCTAAAATGAAGCATTATTAAGGAGTCTGGTAGTGTCTGTTAAAAATAGTGCAAGCATGAGAGTATTATATATTCCTTTGGAGTTTAAGACGTGGCAAAATGCAAGCCACTTTCCTTACTCTGGAAATTATGGTTTTGAAGAAGGGTTTGCTTCCAACGGGGTAGAATTCCTGACGATTCCTGCTATTTATGAAACGACCTCTTCCGAACAGTCATCATGGCTCAATCACGCACGCGAACTCTGCGCAGGAAAATACTTTGATCAGATCTGGATGGAGATAGTTCACAGCAGGTTTGACGCAGATTTCCTGGATTGGATTACAACTATAGCTCCCGTTCGTATTGGCTTTATCTGGGAAAGCTGGGAAATGCACCCTGATGAACTTGTAAATAATCCCGAAGGCGCCAAAAGACGCCGCACTAATCTTGAAAAAAATCTTAAATTTTTAACGCACGTCGTTGCTATTGACGAAAAAGATGTGGAAAAATTTAACGCTCATGGCTTGGTAAGAGCCAAGTGGTTGTGGGATGCCGGGATAGTGCCTGAGCGTTTCATCTGCAAGGAACTTCCGCCAACACCTGCACCCAATAATTGTGCGGTTTTTTACGGAGCTCTATACGGAGAAAGGAAAAAATGGCTGGAACACAGCGCTTTGAATGGTTTGCTTGTCCGCCCGGTGGCCTCACCAGAATACACCACCAATCTGCCTGGTCTTTTTGATAAATTGAATGCTGCTTCTGAGGTATTTTTAAAAGAAGGCAATGCCGTTACCGAAGATTTCTTTTCAACTTATATAGACTCTTTGCGTGTCATTCGCAGGGAATGCTTTGCCATTTGGCTGAAGGGGCTGAGTATGGGGGCAGCGATTGTGAATTTACCGCAATTCGGTAAGGGTTATGCAAGCCGCGTACTTGAAGGGATGGCTGCGGGACGACCGGTTATAAGCTGTGAAATCCTCGATAGACCAAGAACCAAGTCTCTCTTTGAGGATGGAAAAGAAATTTTATTGTACAAGGGAGATAATCCTTATCAGTTGGCTGAACATATACAACGGATTTTGCGTGAGCCTGATTTTGCCAGGCGGATTTCAGCGAATGCCAGAAGCAAAATAATGAGTTTTCATACTACGGAAAGGTTAGTCGGCCAAATCCTTGACTGGGTTGAAAATAACACGACAAGTCCCATGGTTGAAAAAGGCATGTCTGCGGGGAAAAACAAAATTACAATTTCAGATTCGCATGATTGTCTATCGGAACTCCGGAAAGACAATTTGTGGAGTGACAATCAGCCACTCCGTCTTCACCTTGGGTGCGGGGAACAATATCTTGAGGGGTATGTAAATGTCGATTATCCGCCAAGCGAGCATAATGTCATGCAGGTGAAAGCAGACGTTTATGCAAACATTACGGAGTTAGATTTCCCTGCCGGGTCTGTAGACGAGGTCAGGTTACACCATGTCTTTGAACACTTTAATCGTGTGACTGCCCTGGCCATGCTGATCAAATGGCATAACTGGCTGAAGATCGGTGGCAAACTGCACATTGAGACTCCAGATCTTGTGGAAAGCGCCAAAACATTACTGGCCGAATCTTCCTGGAAGACAAAAATAGGGGTTGTCCGTCATATTGCCGGAGATCAGTCCTCCGGTTGGGCATATCACATCGAACACTGGTTCCCGGAAAGGTTTGAACATACCCTGAACCGACTGGGATTTATTGACGTACAGACACAGCCAAACTCCTGGCCGCACGAGCCATTTTTATCAAACGTTACGGCAATTGCAGTAAAATCAAAAAACGTTACTATAACAGAACAATTTGCGGCTGCTGATGAATTGTTATGGGAAAGTACCGTTTCTCCCAGTGAGCAGCCAACTTTTGAAATCTGGAAAAAACAGCTCCGCTCGATACTTTCAGATACACAAAAGGCACCATCCCATCATGTGCAATCATTCACAGATTCCCAGATTACCGGCGCCCTGAAGGTTTTCCAGCAATCTGTACCGGAACTATCCATAGATGAACTTCATAACTTTAACCAGAGAGACCGGGATAGGTGGGTTCACGCAAAGGCATTAACTGTCCCGCCTGGATCACATGTTCTGGATATAGGGGCAGGGACATGTCCTTACAGTCCGTTATTTGCCCATTGTGTTTACAAGACCCATGACTTCAAAAGATACACGGGAGAAAAACTTGGGGGAACAAAGGAATACGGTATGATAGATTATGAATCTGATATCTGCGCCATACCAGTTCCCGATAACTCCTTCGATATAATTCTTTGCACCGAAGTTCTGGAACACACCCCTGAACCAATTGAAGCAATGCGGGAAATGATACGGATATTACGACCAGGAGGACGGCTATTCATAACCGCTCCGCTTGGTGCGGGATTGCATCAACTACCATATCATTACTACGGCGGTTACACGCCGGAATGGTACAGGCACTTTTGTAAAAAGTTTGGGCTGTATATTTCAGAAATCATACCAAACGGTGGTTTTTTCAAATTGCTCGCGCAGGAATGTGCACGGGTGGCGTGGACATTGCCGCAGCACCGGCATCTGCATGGAAACAACGTTGAGTTCATTCAAAACCTATTCGGAGAATGGATTCCGCGTTATCTGTTCGCATTAGAGGAAAGACACTTTAATGATCAATTTACGGTTGGCTATCACGTAGAAGCCATGAAGGTCAGGGATACTGACACCATTCAGAAGATGATTGACAAAGACACACAAAACGTAAATCTTTATATCGAAGCAGCGCGTACGCTGATGAATCAAGACAAATTCTCAGATGCAAAAATGTATATTGAAGACGCATTAGAGTTAGATTATAACAACCCCACTCTGCTTGGAATATACCAACAACTATCGAAATAAACGATGAAAACCAAATTATTATATGTTGGAATGAAATATGATTATGGCGATAAGGCAAGGGGCCTTTCGTTTGAACACAGAAATTTTTACCATTCATTGAAAAGTTACTGCGGGAAGCAAAATTGGGATTTTGTTCACTACGATTTTATGGAACGGGGACTGACGCTTGGCCTGGATTTAATGACACAGGAATTGTATGAATTAGCCAAAAAAGAAAA
>JACPHJ010000056.1 GCA_016188675.1 Planctomycetota bacterium | reverse complement strand
GCTATTTTAAAGGATAAAAAAAAGATATTGCCGTGTGCAGCGTTGTGTGAAGGCGAGTATGGTATTAACGGTCTCTTCGTAGGTGTACCCGTAAAACTCGGCGCAAAGGGCATTGAACAGATTTTTGAGATTAAACTCAACGCAGAAGAATCGGCTGCTTTAAAACGCTCTGCCGATGCCGTAAAAGCCCTGTGTGAGCAGGTGGATAAGTTATTGTAATATTTTTGGGAAAACTTAAATTTACGACTTACGATCTATGATTTACGATTTAAAATTGAATTACCATTTTAATTAACAAAATTTAAATCTAAGATCGCACATCGTAAATCTAAAATCATAAATTATGAATCTAATTAAGGCAGAAAAACGATTACTCGAAATTCTTTTGCAAAAATCCTTCAAATACAGTGAAGATCCTATCTTCAAACTGGTATCTGGCAGGATGAGTAACTATTACATTAATTGCAAAACTACGACGTTAGACCCTGAGGCCATGCTGTTGATCGGTCATCTTTTTTACAACAAAGTCAAACCGCTTCATGTCAATGCCATCGGAGGTCTGACCTTGGGTGCCGACCCAATTGCCTTCGCTACGGCCATGGTCAGCGGCATGCAGGATGACGCCATCAACGCCTTTGTGGTGCGAAAAAAGGCAAAGGAACACGGACTGATGAAGTGGATTGAAGGAAACGTGCAGGAAGGTAATAAGGTCGTCATTGTGGACGATGTGGTAACCACCGGTCAATCCACGATAGAAGCCATTGATAGAGCCAGAGAGTCCAATCTGAATGTGATAAAGGCCATTGCCCTGGTGGACCGCCAGGAGGGCGGGCGGGAAAATATTGAGAAAAGAAACGTCCCTTTTGAATCTATCTTTACGAGAGACGATTTAATGAATTTGTACAAAAAATGAATATAGAAAAACGAGGTTTTTGGTCGTGGTTTCTGCAGAGGATTACAGCCCTGTTGTTGGTGCTGGGGATATCCGTTCATTTCTTTACCTTCCACTTTAGTCCCAGTCGGTATGCCTCCCGCTATTACGATGAAATTATTCACAGATTTTGCTCTCCGGGATGGCTAACCTTTCATTGCTGCCTCCTTGCCCTGGTTGTTTTTCACGGCTTAAATGGGCTTTGGGGCATCTTGGGAGACTTTAATCTGAGTAAACGAACAAACTTATTTTTCAAACAGGCGCTCTGGTTTGTGGGTGTCACTCTATTTGGCATTGGCTTGTATATCCTTATCTGGTTTGCAACAAAAAATGGCATGGTTTAGTCAAAAACTAAAGGAAGGTTTTAAAGACCTGGTGAAAAACAGAAATCCCGGCATGTGGTCATTCTGGATACACAGGGTTACAGGTGTGGCAGTTACCATATTTTTATTTTTACATATTTTTACCCTGAGTTCTGTCTTTCGCGGTAAAGACGCCTATGATTATGCGATCAGTAAGTTTGATACAAAAAGCGGATACATCTTTCAATATGTTTTACTCCTTGCCGTTGCTATACACCTGCTGAACGGGATACGAATCACCATTGCCGATTTCTGGGGTCTTACCCGTGTTCAAAAGAAGTTGTTGTGGATATCGCTTTTGGTTTTCCTTTTAATTGCTTCTGTTGGTGTTAAAACGGTGCTTTGGTAGTATTGAAATTTTTCAAAAAACTAAATTGGTATGAGATATATAAGGAATTTTTATGATCTATCATGATGCCATTGTGGTAGGAGGTGGTCTGGCAGGTCTCAGGGCTGCCATAGAACTCAATCGCCACAATATCAAAGTCGCCGTTATTTCAAAGGTACATCCCATACGGTCGCATTCCGTTGCCGCACAGGGCGGGATTAATGCCCCGTTGGGAAATCATCCGCGCGGCGCTTACGATACCTGGGAAAAGCATGCCTTCGATACGGTAAAAGGAAGTGACTATCTGGCAGACCAGGACGCCGTCGTCCGCATGACCAAAGAGGCCGCCGACCGTATCTACGAGATGGAGCATTGGGGC
>JACPHJ010000055.1:36457-68280 GCA_016188675.1 Planctomycetota bacterium | reverse complement strand
TTTTCCTGCTCCTTCTCTGAGGAACTACTCTATAATATTTATACCATTTGATCACTTCTCAAACACCGTGCCGAACAGTATTGGGATAAAGGGGTGTGTAAGTTTTCCGAAACACACCCCAACCCCTCTTTCTAGAGGGGAGCTTAAAAGTCGCTGCCAAAGGTAGCCTAATTTGATTTTAAAATATACTAATTCATTTTCAATAAAAGTCAAGAATGTTATATGATGAGCTTATGTGGTATAAAGTTTTCTGAAAATAAACATTCCGCCGGCAAAAAGGATAATATTTGCGCCCCATATGGCAGGCGCCACAGGCATCAGGTTGTTTTCTGCCAGTACGATGCCTGTTACGACAAGCGGGTAATATAAAAACAGGATTACCATAAAACTTGCGCCAAATCCAATCATAAGATGCCCGCTGCGCAGCTTGATGCCTAGCGGGATGCCAATAATGACAAAAGTTATGCAGGAAAGGGCTTGAGATAACCGCTTGTGTATGGAAATGTCGTTTTTCCGTATTAGCTCTTCCTTGTTGGCAATATTCAAATCAGTTTCAACGTCGCTGCTAATGTTTAGTAGGGCTTCCCGTTGTGCGTTTATTTCGGAGAGTGCCCGGGTGAGTGAATCAATATTTTCCATTTCATCGCTCTGTATCTTTCTGGCGGCGGCAATATTTTTCTCGATACTGTAAATTCTTTGCTTTTCTTTTTCGATGGTTTCTTTAATTTGCATAATTTTTGTGTTTAGGTCTTCAGTGGAAGCGCCTGACTTGCTTTCTCTTTTAACCTGAATCAGGTTTTCGTTGGCAACCAGGATGTAATTCTTGGCTATTTTGCACTCGTTTTCCAATCCTTCGATCTTTGATTTTTGGCGCGCCAGGTTTTCGTTCGATCGTTTGAGTTCCGTCGTGAGTTTTTCGCGTTTTCTGGAAATGCCGCCGATGTCCTGTTTGTATTTACCAAGTTCCCTGGCTAACGCATCGTTGTCTTTTTTGGAATTAGACGGTGTTTTTGCTATGTCTGACAATGCTTCATTAATTTCGCTGTTGCATTTCAAAAGCTGGAACACCGTCAGATATTTTGTGGAAGACTCTCGTTTCTTTTCTTTCAGGGAAATCTCGAATGTGGTTTCATTAAACACTCCTACGCGCGGGATTTCTCCTAATTTTTTGTAATTGGGCTTAATGAATTCTCCGCGATATAACGTGAGGAGTATCTTATTTTCGGATTCGTCCATTTTAATAGTTCCCTCTTCAGCAAGGATAACGTCCGTTACACAGTCATTTGCATATTCAATCACTGCAATATCTTTATTAACGTTGTCTTCTACGCTTCCGATATAAATCTGGTACGGATACAGGTCTATTTTTTTCTGGAAGGACGCCAGGCGGCCCGCCAGCACGTTATTTATCGCACGTTCCTGGAGCAATATAATTTTAAAACAGGAACGGGGTAAAATTTCTGCGGATAATGCTAACGTTATAATGCTAAATACAACGCCAATCACCAGTATCGGTGTAATTATTTTGTGGATGTGTATACCGCTGGCCTGAATAGCAACAATTTCATGATCGGCGCTCATACGCCCATACGTCATCGCTGTGGCAGTAAGCAACGCCGAGGGTATTGAATAAGGGGATGCCTGAATAAAGAGGTGAGGGATGAGCGCCCTGAGGGCAACGATATCCAATCCTTTGTGCAGCAGTTGAATGGCAAACCCTAAAAATATTAAAAACTCAAAACACACAAAGGACGGTAAAAACGTTCGGAACCATTCCCTGGCAAGGTAACGTTGTAATATTTTATTGGTAAATATATTATGCATTATCCCAAAAAGCTCCTGATCTTTCCCGCTGAGATCATGTTTTCTGTAATAGTATTTTCTTTCCCGGAAAGAGCGGCCTGAATAATTTGCGTAGTGTATTCGCTGTGAAGCAGGTTCTCCGTGTATTTTACCATGCCTATCACCTTTTCGAGATTCTTTGCAATCTTTGGAGATATTAATTTTATAACATCTTTGTTGTAATAAGAGGCGGCTAACGAAATATCTTCCAGGAAGGCTGGATAAACAACCTTGAGAAACGATAAATCCTTTTCAGTCAGACAGTGTAATCCCAGGAGTTCCGGCGGTAGTCCGACAGAGTAAAGTGATGCGCAAAAGGAAATTACCCTCGGCAATGTAATGCCTTCGACGTTTCTCGAATAACCAAAAAGGCCGATATGTAATTTACGCATCCTCCGCCGGGGGACGAATCTGGCTATCTCGTTAATCAAAGGGGCGAGTTCTTTGATTTGCTCTCTGTAAGCCGACGCCAGCCTTTCGGTAACATCCAAGGCTGTTTCTTCATCTATAACAGTTGGAACTGCCCTCGTGTGGTTATTCATCTTCTCGACAGCTTTTCTTACCAATCCTTCGTCGTAATCGTATTTGAATGCCGATTGAATGGTAAAGGTCTGAACACTGGGGTATTCATTCAGGCATTCGTTCACACTCATCGGTGTCAGGTTTCCGCGGAAGAGGTTCGATCCTAATCCCAGGATTGGATAGATTGGAATCTTAATTTTTTCCTGTAATGCATGCAGCCTCTGCAAGGTAATTTTGACTACCAGTATGGCGGGAATCATTCCATAGTTCAAAGCGGGGTCAGAACGGCCAAGGAATACCCTCTGGTAAGGGAATTGTTTATCTTTCAAATAATTTTGCACCATAGTGTCAGCGGAGAGCATGTACGGAATGTCCTCGAATAAGGGGATAACCTCTAAAGTCTCAGGTTTAAACTCACCAATCCATTCCTTGATGGTAATGTCATTTTCGAAACATTTCCTATGCTGTTTCCCTACCACAAAGTCGCGGTAATAATAATACACGCGATTTATTGATTCCGTATTGGTAGTCATGGGGAGGATGACTTCAAAGATGGGAGGTATATTGTCATCTCCGTAGAACAAGCTTGCGGTATCGTACGAACGAGGCGCACTCTCCAATGTTTCAAGAAGAATCTTGGCCTCGCTCTTTTCCACCGTGGGATTTGGCACCCGTAAAGTAATAAAGAGGTCTTTGCCGATTCTGCGGTTTTTGAAAAAATTTTCGTAGCGTGTCAGCAGTTTTTTAATGACAAACTCATCGACTTCCTTTCCCTCACAGTCCCACATCTGCTCCTCACACCGTAAGTGTGAAAATACATAATATGCCTCTTTAATTTCGTCTTCTCCCAAAAAGTACGTCCCTTCGGTAAAGAATGGCATAGTCACATTATCGGGATGCTGCGTACTCATTGTCCTGGGTACTTTTCTCATGCCTCTGGCCATGTAACTCAAAAATATTCCACTCTGTTTATTATCAAAGTAATAACGATGAAATTCAAATTATATAAAAAAACACCTTACTTTCATTATAAATTTCCTGAATGTCAGAATTAACCAACAAGCAAAAGCATTATGTCCATCACGTTAGTTCTGGTGGGGCCTGTGACTACGAGGTCATTGAGTTTTTTGAAAAAGGAGTATGAATTATTATCATTAAGATATATCTCCGGATTCATTTTAATACTTTTTGCGCGCATAATGGTAGTGCCGTCTGCGAGCGCGCCGGCGGCATCGGTGTTCCCGTCTATACCATCCGTACCGGCGCTTATAATGATCGTATTGTCTAATCCGTCAATTTCCATCGCCGCAGACAAAACAAGCTCCTGGTTTCTGCCGCCCATGCCATTCCCACGAATTCTGACCGTAGTTTCGCCGCCAGCGATAATACAGGCAGGTCTTTTGACCGGTTCTCCATGCAGATGGATTTCCTTGGCAATTGCACCAAATACTTTGGCTGCTTCTCGTGCCTCGCCTTTTATATAAGAAGAGAGTATGGACGCATTGTATCCCATTTCCACTGCTTTTTTGCAGGAGGCATCCAGCGCCATACGATTGTTTCCGATTATTATATTATGCACCCTGTCAAATATTTTATCTGTTGTCTTGGGTGTCTCTTCAATCGTACCATCAAGGCCATGCTGGATATGTTCTTTAATAGACAAGGGGATTTTGCGAAACAAATCATATTTCAATAAGATATTTCTGCAATCCCGGAAGGTACTGGTATCGGGCGACGTTGGTCCGGATGCAATAGCTTCGACTGTATCATTCATCACATCTGATAATATTAGTGACACGATTTTGGCCTTGCACATATTAGCTAAACAGCCACCCTTTACCTGCGAAATGTGTTTACGTATGGCATTGACTTCGTCAATACTTGCACCGCTGTTGAGAAGCAATGTGGTTATTCTCTGAATATCTTCCAAAGATATACCGTTGAATGGCAATTCAAAAAGCGCCGAACCGCCGCCGGATATCAGGCAGAATACAAGGTCGTTTTCCCCGGCATTTTTTAAAAGTTGGATAATTTCCAGCGTACCCTTTATACTGTCATCGTCAGGAATCGGATGTCCTGCCACGTTAACTTTTACAATCCTGCATGGTGCAGAATAACCATTTCGTACATTAACGATACCCGTCTTTATTCTTCCAACGAGCAACTCTTCAAGTGTTGCAGCCATAAAACCACTGGCTTTGCCAAATCCGGCAACATAAATATTTTTATAATTACAGAGATTGTAAATCCTGTCTCCAATTTTCAATGAATTATCTTCAAGCAGAAAAAGCTTTCGAATAAGAATATCTGGATCTACAGTTTTTAGACCGGCATAGAATATTTCTAACGCATCTTTCTTTAAAGAATTCAATGTATTCACGTATTTGCCCCAGAAATAATTTTATATTCTTATTTGTACACGCAGGCAGTATAAATGTTTTTCTAATAAATAATATTTAAAATATCTGTTTTCTATAACAGGCGGTAGATATTGTCAAGCTTAATCATATTTCTTGCTTTCCTTATGGGTATAATAGTCTTATAATATGTGATTGTTTAATAATTTTTTTAATGAAATTCTGTTTATCCATAGGAATGTGATAGGAGAATATGCATGTCCAATGAGCGTGTTATAAATAGGAATAAGCCCGATACGAACGAGCTGATGTCCCTTGTTAGTACAGAGCAGTATGATAAGCTGGAAGAGGCGTGGCTGGGAATTGTCGAATCCAATAACAATGACCTCCAGTCTCTTTTTGACGTAGTGGATCTCCTTATAAAACGGGAAGAACGAAAACGGGCGCATGAATTCCTGATGATGTTAGTGCCCTATTATAAACAAAAAGGGCTTTATCAGGAGGTGATGAAGGTATTAAAAAGGGTTTTAGAATGTAATCCAAAAGAAAAAGGATTGGCAAATGAGATTGCTGAGTGTTACTCGAATATTTATAAAGACAGACCATATACGAAGGATCTGGTCGAAAAGGCCGGTATAGCTGCAGGGCTTGATATACAGGGCGCTATTAAAAAATTAGACAGGTATTTTTATCTGGATAGTGGAGATTACGTCTATCACAAAAGCTGGGGAGTAGGGGAGGTTATTTCGGTTGACGCAAACGGCGAAAAGGTAAACATAAATTTCGAGAAGAAGAGTAACCATAGCATAGCTATGGATATCGCCCCGGAAATATTACAGAAACTGGAAAAGGATGATTTGCTGGCAATGATCTACGCCCAAAAAGAAGTATTGAATAAAATGATCAAGGAAGACCCTGTGGGCTTGATTAAATTAACTTTAAAATATTTTAAAGGGAAGGCTTCCGTATCTCATGTGAAAAACCGTCTCATATCAGGTGTTATACCAGCGGAGGAGTGGAGCAAGTGGTGGACAAGCACAAAAAAATTACTCAAAAAGGATCCATATATAAGACTTACCGAAGGCACTCCTACCACCTCCTTTATTGAATTTCGCACCCAGCCAATGACGCACCATCAGGAGATACTCGAAAGGCTGGCGCATAACCAGGAAATCGGTAAAAAGGTAGAAATTGCCAAAAAATATATCTCCGAAACAAAAGATACTGAACTGTGCAAAGAAACCCTGACTGAAATTACAAATCTTTTCGTCAAAGAGGCTGATAAATTATACGGGACACAACTTTCTCTGGCTATCGAGTGCCTTTTACTTCTTGAAGAGATTCAGGGATACCTCAAGGTGGAACCGGGAAAATACAAAAACAGTGTCGAGGCATTTATTCGCGGGGACGAGCGCCTGCCGGAACTTATCAATAATATGAGTATATTAGAATACAGGAAACAAGCCCTAGGCATAATTAAAAAGGTTAAGCCGGAAAAATGGCAGGATGAATTCGTTTCCGTATTTTTTGTCAACAGCGGCAATTTGTGGGAATTCATCCTCAAAGACCTTCTTGCCGAAAACAAGCAGCGCTCCGTCGAAGAAGTAGCCTTAAGGGTATGTAATCATTTTAACGCATATCCGGAACATTACATCTGGTTTTGTAAGAATGGAATGCAGGGGCGGTATACAGAACTTTACAAGAATATCGATCCCGCTACCATGTTTAACCGGCTAATTGAATTATTAGACAACATTTATTTTAAGATTCAGAAAGGACGCGAGGGAGATTTAAAGCTCGTCTTTAATAAAATCATAAATCTCCTGGAGGATAAAGGCACTGATTACGCCATAAATATTCTGAGTGACGCAAATGCAGAGAGTATTTTTAACATAGTTTCAAGCAGTAAGGGTTTGGAAGATTGGTTCAAGGTTTCCATTGAAAATGCAATTCGCGACCGTTTCCCTGATCTATTCGAAGAGCCAGGCATTCCTACGCTGGATGAAAACAAAATCTATGTTACGAAAGAAGGGTATGAAAAGAAAAAGAGTGAATTTGATCATCTCATGAATGAAGAATTTGCTGAGAATGCACGTGATCTTGGGGAAGCTATTAGTCGCGGTGACCTCAGGGAGAACGCAGAGTATAAAGCGGCCAGGGAAAAACAAGCAATGCTTGTAGAAAAGGCAGAACGCATGAAAGCGGAATTGCAAAAGGTTGTTATTATTGATCCACACTCCGTTAATTCCGGCATTGTGTCTCCGGGAACCAAAGTTACCTTAAAGCATGAGGGGAAGGCGGAATTGGAGACGTACTCAATATTAGGTCCCTGGGATGTCGACATTGAAAAGAACATTATTTCTTATTTGTCGCCGGTTGGGAAAGGACTGCTGAACAGGACGGTAGGAGAAATAATAAAAATCAAGCTTCCCGAAGGGGAAACTTCGTATGAGCTTATTAAAATTGAAAAGGCATTATAAACAAATTAGACCATTTACCCTGAATAAACTGATGAAAGTATCGCATCATTAAAAACTTTAAAAGTAATATTTTAATTGACAGCATTTTGCATAAGGCTATAATGCCTAAAAATATGTCACTATGATACAAAATCCTTGCACATTTAAAATGCTTTAAGAACGGTATTTATTTGCTTCAAGATATTCGCTGTAGATTCAGGGATTATCTTCTATGGGAAAATGGACTAAAAGCAGCCTATTTCTCTGTCTGTATGCAGGCATTTTACAAAATATTTTTTATCTAGCTTCATCCCCAATTCTCGCCCACGGCACAGAAACGACGCACCTTACTCAGACCTCTTCAAGTAATGATGGAAATAATCCATCTTTTGAAGCTAATACAATAGTAAAGGATGTTGCAACCGAAGCCATCTGGTTTGGATTTGGTGAAGAGGTGACCATTGCGACAAGACACGAAACCCAAATCAGCAAGGCGCCAAGTGTAATTACCGTAATTACGGCTGAGGAGATTAAAAATCTAGGGTACCGTACATTTGTTGAAATTTTAAGGGTAGTACCAGGATTTGAAATTTTAAAGAGCGGCAATTTTGGGCATGTATATCCTGTCGCGCGCGGACTTGCAGGTTCAGAGTCTGTGCGAGTTATGATCAATGGCCATTATGTAAATAACCCT
The DNA here is from genome assembly GCA_016188675.1 of Planctomycetota bacterium. Taxonomy (GTDB): domain Bacteria; phylum Planctomycetota; class Brocadiia; order Brocadiales; family Brocadiaceae; genus Wunengus. Next base: position 60,406 of record JACPHJ010000055.1, on the reverse strand, counting down.
TTGAACAGTAATGCTTTCACTAATTTTGAAGATTTTCCTGTGGAAAATATAAAAAAGTTAGAAATCATTAGGGGTCCTGGTTCCGCTATGTATGGTGAAAATGCATTTCTGGCAGTTATCAATATTATTACCTTTGATGCTAAAGACATTAACGGTGTGAAAGTGAGTGGGGGGTATGGGAGCTTCGACACTGAAGAAGGAAATATTACCTTTGGGAAAACGTACGGGAAGGTTGATATTTCCGGAATGATTCACTACAGGCATACGGATGGCTTTGAGGGTGTTGTTGAAAGCGACAGCCAAACAAGGATTGACAATGCACTTTCTCCATTTGGGTTCCCAGCAGTTTCTCAAGCGCCGGGAAGAGTTCAAGACTGGAGACAGGAATATGACCTGAACCTTAAAGTTGTTTACAAAGATTTCTATGTTGAGGGAATGTACATTAACAAGAACCGGGGGCCTTTTATCGGTCCCCAGTATGCTGTAACTGATGAATCGGATATTGAAAGTAACTACGTTTTTTGTGAAACGGGGTATAGAAAGACCTTCGAGGAAAGATTTACTGTGAAACCCAGGTTGTACTACGATCAATTCGACGATAATCTTTATATAGAATCATTTTCAGAGGGCACAATTCTACCCTTGGATACAAATGGAGACGGTTCATACGATTCCATTAAAACTTACGCTGATGGGATGATTGGTAATGGGAAAGTGAGTAACAAGGTTGTTGGCACGGAGATTCCATTCGATTATGAACTGTTTGATGGAAATATCCTTACGCTGGGCATGGAATATCGTTTGATAAATCAAACCAATGTTCATTATTCGAGCAATTTTAATCCCATAACATTGGATACCCTTGATTCCCTTCAGGACTTTTCAGATACCTATCCATTTTTGAAGGAAGCCACGCGAAGAATCTGGTCTGTATACCTGCAGGATACATGGGATATTACCGACACCTTAAACCTTACCTTGGGGGCACGGCATGATCATTACAACGATTTCGGCGGCGCAACCAGCCCGCGGTCAGGTTTGACATGGGCGTTCATGAATAATGCATCTCTGAAATTCTTATACGGCGAGGCATTCCGGGCGCCAAGTTTCGCAGAGATGTTTACTGCCAACCAGCCTGCTATACAGGGAAACGAAGATTTAGGCCCGGAAACGATTAGGACATACGAGGTAGGATTAAGTTATAAGTTTAATAAATATGTTACAAGTAGTATTAATTATTTCAATAATGACATCAAGGATCTTATCGTCTTACGGACATTGCAAACCACCCAAACAACTTCACGGTTTGAGAATTTTGGTGACGCCCATGTCCAGGGCATAGAGACGGAGACTAAAGTGGATATCTCCAAAGGTAATTATGTCTTTATAAATTACACCTTCCAGAATCCGGAAGATAATAATGGAAACAACCTGCCATTTGTTACGAAGCACAAGGGCAATTTTGGAGTAAATGCACACTGTTTGAAGTATATCAACACCAATCTGAGCGCCTTTGTCAGCGGAAGGCGGTACAGGGAGGAAGGGGACGACAGGGGCGACTCTCCGGCTTACGCACTGCTGAATCTCTCGGTTATTGGGAAAGAATTTTTTAAGACTATGGAGGTCTATGGGACGGTGTATAACCTGCTTGACAAGGATTACAGCGATCCGGGCCCTGTTTCTATACCTGACGATCTCCCAAGACCCGGAAGAACATTTTTTGTCGGACTGAGCTACCAATTTTAGAACATGCGGGAGATAGCGGTAAATACGTATAATAATCTGGTTTGATCTTATAGACTTTGTCTTAATAAGAAGAAACTAATGACATATCTTTATCGGGCGGATTTACACGTCCATTCACGTTTCTCTGACAAATCACCCATCTGGGCTATAAGGAAGATTAATTGCCCTGAAAGTTACACTTCCCCTGAATTCATATACACTACAGCAAAAAAGATGGGGATGGATTATGTGACCGTATCAGACCACGACACCATTAACGGCGCTCTCGAGATAGCACACCTGCCAGGCGCATTTATCAGCGCCGAGATTAGCGCCTATTTCCCAGAAAATAACTGTAAGATACATGTCGTTGTCCTGGATATATCGGAAAATACATTCAGGGATATAGTAAGTCTGAGTAAAAACGTTTATGAGTTAGTTGCATATCTTCGTAAAGCCGCCATCGTCCATTTTGTAGCACACCCTTTATTTGACATGAACGGAAGGCTTACCGTAGAGATTGTAGAGAAAATGCTGCTGTTGTTTGATGTATTCGAAGTAAAGAATGGTATAAGGGCGGGACGATTTAATCAATTTATAAAAGATATAATAACTTCATTAACCAAAGAGAAGCTTGAAATCATCTCAACCAAATACAATATAACTCCCTGTGGAAATACACCCTGGAAAAAGGCAATGGTTGGAGGCTCGGACGACCACAGCGGTCTCTTTATTACGAGAGCATATACCGTGACTGAGAACGGAAAGACATTAAAAGACTTCATATCGGCTATAAGTGAACATAAAACCTGGGCAGGGGGGAAGGACGGAGACACGTTGACTCTTGCTCATAATATCTATGGCAACGGGTACAGATTTTATACAGAGCGCATACAATCAGGCAAAAATAATTCGATGCCTTTTGTCAGATTTCTTTTGAACGGATTCATAAAAACAGAACCGGTAAAAATGTCTTTAGGTGAAAAAATCAAATTCTTCATTAGAAAGAAAATGCCAAAAGATTATGGCGATTACGATAAAAAAAACTTTGAGGAAATCCTGGACAGAGAAGCCGAAAAACTCATTAACAACAAGAAGCTCCTTGAGAGTTTTAATGCTGAAGATAAAAACAGAAGCGTATTTTCGATAATAAGTTTTCTTGCAAACAGGATGCTTTCTATTTATGTGAGTAAGATTAAGAAAATAACTTTTGGTAGTGATATGTCCACGATGTTTCAGACATTGGGTTCTTTTGGCATTGTCCATTTCCTCACGTTGCCATATTACACAACCTATCATCATCAGCATAAAAGTAAGGGATTGATGAGACAACTGAGAGAAAACTTCATGCCGATCAACCATGTGAGAGACGATAACAAAAAAGAAAAAGTCTCGCTTTTTACAGACACGATCAACGAGATAAATGGAGTTGCGGTAATAATAAAAAAACTGATAGAAACAGCCGATGCCGGGGGAATTGACTTGACGGTGATAACATGCAGTAACGAGGAAACCTCCTTTAAAAAAGGAATAAAAAATTTTAAAGCCGTTGGAGACTTTGCTTTACCCGAGTATCCCGAAATAAAACAGTACTTTCCGCCGCCGCTTGATGTAATTGATTATATTGAGAGAGAGGGTTTTACGAAGATACATGTAAGTACCCCAGGCGCTCTCGGCCTTTTAGCCCTCTTCATCGCAAAACTGTTGGACCTGCCAATTTCTGCCGCTTATCACACGGATATACCACAATATGTAATAAGCCTCACAAAAGATGCTTTTCTGGAAAAGATAGCATGGAACTATATGATCTGGTTTTACAATCAAATGGAAGAGGTGCTGGTTCCGTCAAAAAGCACGCGGAATCAAATTGTTGAAAAAGGTATTTATTCTGAAAAGGTAAAATCATTATCATTTTGGGTTGATACTGAAATCTTTTCTCCCAATAAGAGGAATTTTGATGTATGGACAAAATATAATTATACTATGGACGGAGACATCAAATTTCTTTACGTTGGGCGGGTTTCAAAAGAAAAGAACCTTGAACTGCTTGCCGACGCCTTCATTCATATCATAAATACGGGTTTACGCAGCTATCTGATTATTGTAGGAGACGGTCCGTACAGAGACGAGCTTGAAAAGAAATTACACGGCTACCCGGTTCTCTTCACCGGATTTCTTACCGGGGAAGAACTATCCACATTATATGCGTCATCAGATGTCTTTGTTTTTCCCAGCGCTACAGATACCTTCGGAAATGTTATACTTGAGGCACAGGCATCCGGATTGCCCGTAATTGTATCCGACGAAGGAGGGCCAAAGGAATTAATGATACATAATGAGACGGGTTATATTGTTAAAGCAAACGACAAGTCCTCCCTGGTGAATGCCTTGATGTGTCTAATGGTGGATAGCGATAAAATTAGAAAAATGGGTGAAAAGGCAAGGCAATTTGCTGAATCGCAGACTGCAAATCCCGAAGAAGTGTGCTTCACTTTATTACGCTCGTAGGACGGCGTTTTATCAAATCTAATAAATAGTATGCTTAAATTTATCCTCAACGGCATAACTCCCAATCAGCTTGTTATACAGTACACGGATATGTGTAATGCACAGTGCCCTCAATGCGGGATGAATGTTACAGAAAGATTTCATCGGTCGAGGCTCAAACAGGATATGGTAAAGAAAATAATTGATGCCGCTGTAAAACGGGGATTAAAGATAATTCAATTTACCGGCGGGGAGCCGTTGATGTTTTTTGATGAGATCGTTAGTCTGATAAAATATGCTGGAAATGCGGGTGTTAAATATATATTAACTGGGACAAACGGTTTTATGTTTGCGAATCATAACAGTCCGGATTTCGTAGAAAAGATAAAAAAGGTTGTGGAAAAACTGGCAGATACTAAAGTTTATAGCTTTTGGATAAGTATAGATTCCGCCGTCCCGGAAGTTCATGAAAAAATGAGAGGTTTGCCGGGAGTAATCAAAGGCATTGAAAAGGCGCTCCCTATTTTTCACGGCCACGGCATATACCCCGCTGCTAATCTCTTACTCAACAGGAATGTCGGGGGATTTTGGAATGGCGACGGGCAGGAATCAGGGGATTTTTTTGAGTATTTCAAAAATGCCATTCGGGATTTATTTGCCTTTGTTGTAAATATGGGCTTTACAACATCAATTGCAGCCTATCCCATGAGCACGAATGGCGTTCACGAAGATATCGATCCCGTTTACATGTCGGCATCAAGTGAGGATATTGTCAGGTTCCCGGAGGATGAAAAGGTGTTGCTCCTTCAGGCTTATTTTGCCGTGATATCCGAGTTAAGGCATAAAATAAGGATATTTACTCCACGAAGCGCCCTTTATTCACTTATACGGCAGTATACTATTGGCGAGTCGTACTGCTATCCCTGTCTTGGCGGGTATGGGTCTTTTTTTATTGATGCACAGGAAGGGAATGCCTATCCCTGCGGTTATAGGGGAAAGGAGAATCTTGGTAAATATTGGGAAATGGAATCGGTAAATATAGATCATAAACCTTCGTGTTTAAAATGTGACTGGGAGTGTTTTCGGGACGCATCCGAGTTCTTTGGCCCCATACAGGATATCTTCACAATGCCTTGGAAGTTCATGAAAAGAACAGTTACAGACAATCAATATATACGATTATGGCTTAAAGACATTCTCTATTTCCGTGCATGTGATTTCTTTAATGGACGCGTTCCGCCAAATTTTAAAAAGTTATCAAAATTTGCCGGTAACTGACAGCCAACAAGGAAAGTCAGTGAATTCCGCTCTCACACGGTCGATTTATTAACGGTAATACCATGTCTGAAATAACGGTGTGCAACATCTGTGAATGTCATGGTAAATATGAGACGGCATTGGAGGTAACGGAGATATATTCCAATGTCAGAAAGTTTAAAAATGAAAAGTTCACCGTATGGCGTTGTTCGAATTGCAACTCCCTGCATTCCAAAGAAGCAGTAAATCTCGACTACTACTACGAGCACTACCCGATAAAACAACACACCATGAATTATGCAACCCGCTGCGCCTACCGTAATCGGCTTCGATTGTTACGTAAACACGGACTAAAAAAGGAACACACAATTCTTGATTTTGGCTGCGGACAGGGTGTATTTGTCCTGTTTTTACAACAATGCGGATATAAAGCCTTTGGCTACGACCCATATGTCGAAAAGTACGCTGATAAAAAGATTTTGGATAATACGTTCGATGTTGTCACCTCGTATGAGACAATAGAGCACGTAAACCAGCCATCTGAATTTTTTGGACAAGTTGTCTGTTGTTTACGGCAGGGTGGGTTGATGGTGATTGGAACTCCTAATGCCGATAAAATTGATTTATCCAATCCGAAGAAATTTGCTATGGAGCTACATCAGCCCTATCATCGTCATATACTTTCAGAGGGCGCATTATTAAGTCTTGGGCTAAAAGCAGGGCTAAATCTTATCAGGGTTTATCACCGTTTTTATTTTGACACGTTATGCCCTATGGTGAATACCCGGCTTCTTAAGGCATATGTGCGCTGCGCAGGGAACTTTTGCGATGCTATGTTTGAAAAACCCCATTACAGGTATTTGCTGACTTCTCCACAACTCCTGTTTTACATTTTTGCTGGTTATTTTTTCCCGCCACAAGGACAAATCACGGTTTTCTTTCGCAAGACGCCAAACTAACAAATTGAGCGAGTGCAGTTTTTTTGCTTTTAATGCCCCGGACACGCTAAATTGTAAACTTAACAATAAGGATTTGGCTCGGATTTTGTTGTGAATTGTTGCCAGGATAAGTATCCATCAAGATTAAGGTATGCTGAAAATTGTCAATTTCGTGGTAATGCATAGCTCCAGTTGCAGTGTACCGCCAATGTTGTAATTTCTAAATGCTGTTTTTACTCTAGTCAAGATGGTATCTATTATGACCACAAGAATAACAAAAATGAACAATTTGTTTATGTTACTCTTGTGCATATTTCTTGTGTCTATTATAACTAATAACTCATCTGAGATGTTTGCACAAGGCACAGATTCCACACAGTTAGTTGATATTCCTCGTAAAGAAAAAAACTCATCTGGTGAAAGTTTAGCCCTGGCAGAAGAATTTTCTACGGAAGCCATTTGGTTTGGTTCTGTAGAAGATGTAACCATAGCAACAAGGCATGAGACAAAAATCAGCAAAGCGCCTGGTATAGTTACCGTAATTACGGCAGAGGAGATCATGCATCTTGGGTATCGCACCTTTGCTGAAATTTTACGTACTGTGCCCGGATTCGAAATATTAAAGGACGGTTCAACCGGGGTTGTAATTCCTGCCGTACGAGGTATTACAAGTTCCAACAAAGTAAGGGTGATGCTTGACGGCCATCTTGTCAACTCGCCCTTTACAGGCTCTGCCTTCGGCAGATTTGACGACTTTCCGGTAGAAAACATAAAAAAGATAGAAATCATCAGAGGCCCTGGCTCCGCCATGTATGGTGAGAATGCATTTACGGCGGTTGTCAATATCATTACCAAAGACGCAAAGGATATTGACGGCGTGAGGGTGAGCAGCGGCTACGGGAGTTTTGAGACACATGAGGAAAATATTGTGTTTGGCAAGGCGTACGGAAAAATCAACATCTCCGGAATGATGCACTATCGTCAGACCGATGGCTTTGATGGCGTCATAGACAGCGACAGCCAGACAATACTTGACAATTCCCTTTCATCGTTCGGTTATCCGGCGGTTTCACAGGCGCCGGGGAGCGTACGTGACGGCAGGCAGGAGTATGACATAAATTTTAAAGTGACATACAGCGATTTTTATTTTGAAGGTCTTTATATTAATAAAAACGTCAGCCCTTTTACGGGCGGGCCGCAACATGCGTTGACTGACGAATCTCAGGTTGAGGATAATTACGTATTTGCCGAGGTTGGATATAAAAAGCAATATGAGGAAAAATTTACCGTAAAACCCAGGCTCTACTACGATCAGTTTGACCTCGACAATTATATTGAATCCCTGCCGGAGGGTACGACAGTGCCGTTTGATACGGATGGGGATGGAAATTTCGACACACTTAACACATACCCCGACGGGTTTATTGGTAACGGCAAAGTTACTCAAAAGATTGTTGGCACAGAGATTCCGTTTGATTATGAGCTGTTTGATGGCAATATTATTACTGTGGGTTTTGAATATCGCCTGATCAATCAAACGAATATAGAATTTTCGAGTAACTTCCATCCGGCAACGTACGATGTGCTGGATTCTGTCCAGGATTTTTCAGACACGTATCCGTTTTTGAAGGAAGCGACGCGAAGGATATGGTCTGTGTACCTGCAGGATACGTGGGACATCACCGATACCATAAACCTAACCTTAGGGGCAAGACACGACCAGTACAGCGATTTTGGCGGCGCTACCAGCCCGCGCTCCGGCTTAACGTGGGCGTTTATGAAGGATGCATCTTTAAAGCTCCTGTACGGAGAGGCATTCCGCGCCCCAAATTTCGTGGAGATGTTTACCACCAATCAACCTGCCATCCAGGGAAATGAGGACTTGGATCCGGAAACCATCAGGACGTATGAGGTTGGGCTAAGTTACAAGTTCAATAAATACGTCACGAGCGGCATCAATTATTTTAATAACGATATAAAAGACCTTATTGTCAGACGCACCTTGGAATCCAACCAGAATACGTCACGATATGAAAATTTTGGAGACGCCCACATCCAGGGTATAGAGATGGAGACGAGGGTGGATATTGCAAAGGGCAATTACGTTTTTATGAATTATACCTTTCAAGACCCGGAAGATGACGATGGGGATGAATTGCCATTTGTAGCGAAACACAAGGGCAATTTTGGGGTGAACGTACACTACTGGAAGTATATCAACACCAACTTGAGCGCCTTTGTCAGCGGGCGGCGTTCAAGGGGAGAGGACGACTCAAGGGACGACATGCCTGCGTATGCGTTGTTGAATCTTTCTCTTATCGGAAAGGAATTTTTCAAGACCATGGAGGTATACGGGACGGTGTATAACCTGCTGGACAAGGACTACAGCGACCCTGGTCCGATTTCCATACCGGATGACCTTCCCAGGCCGGGCAGGACGTTTTTCGTCGGATTGAGCTATCAGTTTTAACGCGTGTCGAAATTTAAATGTTTGGGAATTTCAAAGTTATGGTTGAAGCATAGGAAGATGTTGCCGCATCCCTCTGCGTCCTCCACCCTCCCGAGAGGGAATTGTGGCGAAACCCTCCTGAGAGGGGAATTGTGGAGTCTCCTCTTGGCAAGGGAATTATGGGGTCCCCTCCGAGAGGAAAGTTGTGGAGTCTCCTCTCGGAAATGGTATGTATGGAGTCCCCTCCTTGGAGGGGATTAAGGGGTGGGTTTTCAATGAATAATTTGACGTGTATGAATTCGATCCGACCATGTAGTGGCAATTCATGAATTGCCACTACACTGTTAAAAGCCGCCGAAGTGTATTTACTTCATAAAACGGCTTAAAAACGCCCTCGTCCTGTCGTTTTTGGGGTTGTAAAAGATATCCTTTGGACTGCCATATTCCACAATCTCCCCTTTATCCAGAAATACTACATGCGTAGAAACATCCCTTGCGAAGCCCATTTCATGCGTTGCAATTATTGTCGTCATCCCTTCCGATACCAGCTCTTTTATAACCGCAAGCACCTCTTCGATCATCTCAGGATCGAGGGATGATGTGGGTTCATCAAAGAGCATTGTTTCAGGCTTCACAGCCAGGGCGCGGGCGATTGCAGCACGCTGCTGTTCCCCGCCTGACAACTGTCCTGGGTGGCTTTCTGCCTTTCCTTCCAAATGCACCTTCTTGAGCACGGAAATGGCATTTGACTTGGTCTCAAACCGGCTGATACCCAATACATGGGTTGGCGCTTCGGTTATATTATGCAAAACTGTCATATGCGGGAAGAGGTTAAATTGTTGAAAAACCATTCCTACCTTCCTGCGTATATTTTTCAGGGCCTGATTTATTTGTGCTTTATCGTAATTTTGCTCGTTAATGCCGTACAGTTTTTGTCCGCTGACAGAGATGTGTCCTTCCTGAAACGTTTCCAATCCGTTAATGCAACGCAGAAGCGTGCTTTTGCCGCTGCCTGACGGCCCAATAAGAGTAACAACGCTTCCCTTCGGTACATTTAAGTGAAGTCCCTTGAACAAGGGTTGACGGCTGTATTGCTTGGATAGATTACAAATTTCTATCATGTGATTTTAATTTGGTTTCTAATTTTCTGGCATAGAGGGAGAGCGGATAACTCATACCGAAATAAAGGAGGGCTGTAATGATCCCCAGTTTGAAGAAATCCATAGATGCAGATGCTAATATACTGTAACTCTTCGTCAGTTCTACCATGGCAATGACAGAGACCAGTGAAGAATCTTTAAACAGGGCAATGAAATCATTGGTCATTGGCGGGATGGCAACACGCAGCGCCTGAGGCAGGATAATACGTTTCAATGTTAAGCGCCTCGACATGCCGAGCGACAGCGCCGCCTCGGTTTGACCTTTGGGGATAGACTGTATACCCGCGCGGTAAATCTCAGCTTCGTAAGCGGCATAGTTCATGCCTAGTCCAAGAATAGCGGCTGCAAAGGCGCTCAGGGTAATGCCGATGTTCGGTAATCCGTAGTACAAGATATACAACTGAATAAGTAAGGGTGTGCCCCGATATATCTCGATATAGGCCGTGGAAATCTTTTGTAACCAGGCATGGCCGTATAATCTCATAATTGCCAGCGCCAGTCCCAGGCTAACGGCCAGTATCATGGACAGCATTGAAATACCTATGGTGACCAGTGCGCCTTTCAGCAAGGCAGGTAAAAATTTGGTTGCCGATGGAGATACATTTTCAGAAACAGAGGGAGGGCTTTCCGTATACTTTTCTAAAAGTCCTTCATGTAAAAAAAGCTTTTCCTGCGAGGCATTCCACAATCCCCACCGGCTGTAAATCTTCTTTAATTCCCCGGTTCTTAAGAGTTTTCCGATGATTTTGTTCAACTCCTCTGCCAGGGCGGCATCTTCTTTCCGCACTGCAATACCGTAGTACCCCTCTCCGGCAGGTTTGCCTACCAAACGCAGTTGCGGATTGGGCATGGCGTAGTAAGAAGCGATGGGTAAATCGACAAAGACAGCGTCAATACGGTTTAAAGAAAGGTCTTTGAATGGTTCTACCTGTCCACTATAGATATTGACCGCAACTTCTCCCATTTCTTCCAGCATACGTTTTGCTTCCGTGTTATACAAAGTGCCGACCTTCTTTCCCCGCAGATCTTCCAGTTGATTGATGCGATTGTCCGAGGCACGGACGATAATTTGCTCTGCATAGACATAGTAAGGACGAGTGAATAAGACGGATTTTTCCCTGTCGGGTGTAATTTCTATGCCGTTAAGCGCGATATCAAAATCTCCGCGCTGAAGGGAAAGCAGGATGCTGTCCCAGGCATTTTGGAAAGATTGCACTATTACCCCAAGTTCTCTGGCGATTGCCTCTACAAGCTCGACTTCAAAACCAATAAGTTTCGGGGGGTGTTTAAGGTTGTGGAATACATAAGGGGCACCTCCCTCTGCATCAAATCCCCAAATTAGCACACCGGAGCTTTTTATCTTTTCAAGTGTGTTTTGGTTTGCGAATGAGGTGGTTACGGGAAAATATAGTGTGGAAAAACAAATAAGTGATAAGAAAATGGTTCGTATGATAAAAAGCTTATAGTTCATAATAATACTTTTTAGTGTACAAAAATTAGTTAAGCCCACCAAATACGCGAAAAATCACGAAAAGGTATAATTTCTGAAATTGATTAACAAAAGTTTTGCGGCCTTTCGCGTCCTTCGTGGGCAGCCGTTAAAGTTACCGAGGGCATAATAAATTTATTCGTTGAAAACCCACCCCTATAATCCCCTCCCAAGAGGGGATTTCATAATTCTCCCTGGGAAGGGACGCCATAATTCCCATCTTGGGAGGGGTTAGGGGTGGGTTTTCAGCATATTCTTGGTAGCCGCAGACTTCAGCCTGCGTTCCCGGTCAGGCGAACAAGGCCAGGTTCTTCGTTTATACCCATGCAGGCTGAAGCCAGCGGTTACACGGAAAGCAGCCTGATGCTTGACCTTGCTTTAATATGCAGGCGTATAAAATAATCATTGTAGAGACAGGTTTCAAACCTGTCTCTTTAGCCGTGATTTCCCCTGGTTCAGGGCTAAAGCCACTATTGGCTTCATTCTCTCACCTCAGGCTCAAGCCTGAGGTTAATTTAAACCCACCATTCGCTGGTTCACTTGTCCTCGATTGCACCTACCCCCCTATGTCCCCCGTTTACGGGGGACATAGGGGGGCACGGCGATGTCAGCTAAATCCCATACCACAATTCAAAATATCCGGTTCAATCGTTCGATTGAGCGCTCACGACGAAGTCTGCAAGAGTGAACCAGCTTTAAGGCTAAAATTCTCGAACATAATCTATGCCCTTCGGGCAGCAAGTACATAGCCAGGGGAGAAGCCCCTGGATGAAAAAATATCAAAAGAATCAACCCCGAAGGGGTGAAAGAGAAAAGGATTTTATTGATTTCCTCAGAAATACTGCATTTATACAAATTGTATTTGGAAATGATTGAGCAAGTAACATCTTTCACCCTTTCAGGCCTAACATTGATGTACAGGAATTTCAATCTTTTTAGAATATCTTATGGATAAACACACCCCTACCCCTCTCAAGAGGGGAATTTAAGAAGTCCCCTCTTGGGAGGGAACCCACCCCTTGATCCCCTCCAGTGAGGGGATCAAGGGGTGGGTAAAAAGTCGTTGGGTTTTTGTCTTTTAAAACCCATCCTTATTTGAAAATCATGTACCTGTAATTCCGGCAATTGTAATGCAGTCATGTGGTTGGGTGAAGCGGATCGCACCCAACAAGCGGTTTAAACCGCTTAAACCGTTTAAACGACATTAGGGTGGGTCCGCTGCGCTTGACCCATCCTACATTGTGCTATTTCTCTAATCCATACGTCCAGGCGAGAAGACTTCCGTCCATGTACTTCACATTGCTAAATCCTGCATTTTTTAAAATACGATAGCCCTGAGCGGCGCGCAGTCCGGCGCGGCAGTATGTGACGATTTCTTTTGATTTATCAAGTTCATGAACACGTGATGCCAGTTTATCCAGTGGAATGTGTTGACAATCCTTGATGTGGCCGCTCTTGTATTCCATTTCTGTCCTCACATCCAGTAATATAAAATCCTCTCCTCTGTCACGCTTTTCCACGACTTTCTGTGGAAGTATGCCTGTTGTTTTTCCCAATAGTTTGTTGTTCAGAACGTTAGCGGCAACGATAACGGCGTCCATGGACATAGCATAAGGCGGAGCATAGGCTAAATCAAGTTTGGAAATCTGGTCAACCGTTGCGCCAAAGGTCAGCGCCGTTGCAAGAATATCGATGCGTTTATCAACCACGCCCGTTCCAACGATCTCTGCGCCCAGGAGTTTTCTGGTTGTTACATCTGCCATAAGTTTGATGATAATATCTTTTGCCCCAGGGTAATAATGGGCCATATCCGAGGCAGGGACAATGGTGGATTCGATTTTTAAACCCTCTTTGATGGCTTCTCGTTCGGAAAGCCCGACTTTTCCAATATTCACCTCAAAAACCTTTACAATTAATGTTCCCAAAACGCCTTTGAAAGAATCAATGCCGCCGGTAGCGTTAATGGCGGCAACGCGTCCCATTTTGGCAGCAGTAGAACCCAGCGCAATCCATGCGGGTTTCCCGGTTACCAAATGGGTACTCTCGGCGCAATCGCCAACGGCATAAACGTCAGGGATATTTGTCTCCATCCTATTGCTGACCTTTATCGCACGGGTAGCGCCAACCTCTATCCCAGCCTCCTGTGCAAGTTTTGTGTTGGGTTTGATTCCAATAGAGAGAATAACCATATCCGCAGGTAATTGCCTTTTACCTGTAATTACTCTGGTTACAGAACTATTTTCGTTTCCTTCGAAGGATTTTACTCCGTCAGACGTGATGACCTCGACACCCTTCTCTAACAGGTGATTTTGGACAATTTGCGCCATGTCTTTGTCCAGTGGGGGTAAGATTTGGTCGAGAAGCTCGACAACCGTTACCCTGATACCCCTGAGAACAAGATTTTCCGCCATTTCTAAGCCAATAAGTCCGCCGCCGACAACCACGGCATTTTTGACTTTTCCGCCGTCCACACACGATTTTATATTTACCGCATCGTTAATAGTTCTCAAGGTGAAGATGTTACCCAAAGAAATTCCAGGCAGAGGAGGAACGATGGGCTGCGCACCTGTGGCGATAATAAGCTTGTCATAATTGAAGACCAGGTCTTGACCATTCCCAAGATTCTTGACTTTGACCTGTTTTGATTTGATGTCTATGGCAACAGCCTGATGCCGGGTAAGAACGTCAATGTTATGCATATTTTTAAAATATGGGGGTTCTCTGACGAGAAGCTTTTTGGAGTCCTTGATAATATCTCCGACAAAATAAGGCATGCCGCAACCTGCATATGAAATATATTCTTCATCTGTCACCACGGTAATCTTCAATGCGGGCGACTCGCGCCGTGCCTTGGCAGCCGCCTTCATCCCGGCGGCAACGCCGCCTATAATTACGAGATGTTTACCCTCATAAGCCATAATAGTTGCCTCCTAGTCCGAATGAGTCGGAAAAGACTGTAGTGGCAAGGCGCGCCTTGCCACTACTTAAAATATTTTGCTGAAAATGTCAAAATATTTTTTGTAAGATACTAAAGCACTCTAGTCGTAACTAAAAAGTGACGAGTGTCGGGTGACGGGTAATAAGCGATGTCACTTGTCACACGTCACACATAATATGCTTGTTTCTAAAAAGCGTTTTCATCTTATCAAAAAAGTATAAATAAACAAGTGTGAAAAATTTACATTTAATTTTTCTTGAAAATTTGTCCTGTAATACTAAAATGCTGTTTAAATTGCTTACTATCTTAAGGCATTAGAGGATAAGAACATGAAAAATCCAGTTGCGAGTTCTTTCAAATCGGTTTGCAATGTTATAGCTTTTCTTGTTTGCATTCTTATTATTTCCTGTTCAGGATGCGGCAAGGAAGAACAAGAGGCTGAAAAAGCAGTAGAATTCAAAGAACTTATTTCATCCCCTGGGGAAAGCCAACCACCAAAAGCAGCCGAGGAAGTTGCCCCTGCAGAAGCTAAACAAGCAGAACTTGCAGCGCCCGAAAAACCCGCCGGGGTTGAGGAATCTGCCCAACCCGTCCGACAAGAACAACCGGTACAACCAGGGCAACCAGTCCAACCTGCTCAACCAGAGGTCGTTAAGCCAATTACAGCGCAAGACCTTTATAACAAGGGTGTGGATTGTTTTAACCAGGGACGGCTAGAAGAAGCTATTGATGCGTTTAACGGGGCGACGGACATGGATTCCACGATGGTTGACGCCTATAAAAAGAAGGCCATTGCCTGCAATAAGCTCGGTCAGATGAATGAGGCGATTATTTCCTTTAAAAAGGTAGTCGAGTTGAATCCAAACGACGCCGAGTCGTACCGCAGTCTTGGGACTTTTTATGTTAAGAGGCGACTGACTGATGACGCCATCTGGGCATTCGAAAGATACGTGTCGCTGAATCCCAACAACGCCAAAGTTTATTATAATCTTGGTTGCCTTTATGGCGAGAGGAAGATGGCTGACAAGGCAATCAGCGCGTATCAACAGGCGTTAAAAATCAATCCAAATTATGCCGATGCGTCTTATAATCTTGGAGTTGCTTACAATGATAAACAATTGTATGACGAGGCCATCGAAATCTTTAAAAAGATGTTAGTCTCTAAACCCGATAACCACGAAGCCCGTTATAATCTTGCCTTTGCATACAGCCAAAAAGGACAATATAACGAAGCCTCTGCCGAATGTGAAAAACTTTTGGAGCTAAACCCGGGAAATGCCAGCGCACATCTGTTGTTAGGCGATACTTACACTAAGCTCGGTAAAACGAAAGAGGCGCAGGAAGAGTACGAAACGTATAAGAAATTAATATTCATTAAGTGAGGTCAATCCGGAAATCAACCGTGAAAAACATATTCATATTCCTGTATTTACTATTTGCAACAACTGCCGTATATCATGTCTTTCCGGTTCAGGCACAGGAAGTTCAGACAAATCAGGCAGGCGCAACAACACAAGTTCAATCAGAACAGACCGCACAACCCCCACAAACCACGCAAGTTCCCATGCCTGAGATACCTCCAAGCCCGCGATCAAAACTCGAAATCATTCAGTACATATTGCTTCCCTTTGCTATCGGCGCATCCGTCTGGTTGATATTGCGTCTGGAAAAGATGGAACGGGAAGAGACAAAGGAAGAATAGCTTGTTTCTTTGCGTCCTCCGCGCCTTTGCGGTGAAAAGAAAAAATCACAGAGACACGGAGGTCACGGGAAAAATTTAACAATACCAGATTTTTACGTGATTTACTGTTTACACCTCTTTTGCATTAATCCACTTCATCATCTTCCGCAGTTCCCTGCCGACTTTTTCGAGGAGGTGTCCTCTATCCTTCTTTTCGAGGGCATTGAAGACGGGACGACCAGCCTGGTTTTCAAGTATCCATTCCCTGGCAAACTGGCCATTTTGTATTTCTGTCAATATCCGCTTCATTTCCTTCTTGGTTTCTTCCGTAACAATGCGTGGGCCGCGGGTGAGGTCTCCGTATTCTGCGGTGTTGCTGATTGAATATCGCATGTAGCTTAAACCGCCCTGGTAGAAAAGGTCTACAATCAGCTTTAGCTCGTGCATACATTCAAAGTAAGCGAGTTCCGGCTGGTATCCTGCCTCTACCAGTGTTTCGAATCCTGCCTTGACAAGGGCTGCTGCGCCGCCGCACAATACGGCCTGTTCTCCAAAGAGGTCTGTCTCTGTTTCCTCGGCAAAGGTCGTTTCGATTACACCAGCCCGTGTGCCACCGATTCCATGAGCATATGCGAGCGCCTTTTTCATGGCAGTCCCTGTGGCATCCTGATGAATTGCCATAAGACACGGCACAGCGCCGCCTTTTTCAAATTCGCTGCGGACAAGGTGTCCGGGACCCTTGGGAGCTACCATGATAACGTCTACATTGCCCGGAGGCACGACCTGGCCGAAGTGGATATTAAATCCATGCGAAAAACACAGCGTCTTTCCCTCTTTCAAATGCGGTTTGATCTGTGATTCATAAACTGACTTCTGTGTCTCATCCGGCATAAGTATTTGTATAAAATCACCCTGCCGCGCTGCCTCATCCACTGTAACTGGTTTAAAACCGTGCTTGACGGCCAATTGATAATTCGGTGTGCCTGTTCGTGTGGATACAATCACGTCCATACCGGATTCCCTGAGGTTTTGAGCCTGTGCATGTCCCTGACTTCCATATCCGATGACTGCTATTTTCTTTCCCTTTAGAATGCTGATATCCGCGTCTTTTTCATAATAGATTTTTAGCATGTTCTTTTCTTTTACCTTTCAAAGTAATTTATTTCTTATTTTGTACCGCGTGCGATGGCGATACTTCCTGTCTGGACTAATTCTTTGATTCCATAAGGTCTTAATAAATTTAACATTGCTTCAAGTTTGTCTTCTGTTCCTGCAAGTTCGATAACAAGGTCTTTCTGTCCGACGTCTATAATCTTACCCCTGAAAATATCTACAATTTCGATAATTTCTCCCCGTTTTCCGATAGGGCAGTTGACCTTGAGCAGCATAAGGTCGCGTTCGACAA
Source organism: Planctomycetota bacterium (assembly GCA_016188675.1). GTDB lineage: Bacteria > Planctomycetota > Brocadiia > Brocadiales > Brocadiaceae > Wunengus. Next base: position 42,877 of record JACPHJ010000055.1, on the reverse strand, counting down.
AATCTTCATTGGTGAAATCAATCACCTTGATCACGTCAATGACCTTGCCTATTTGTTTTCTGACCTGTTCAACGATGGCATCGTCGCCTTTTACAGCCAGTGTAATCCGTGAAAGAGCGGGATTTTCCGTCTCACCAACGGCGAGGCTGTCAATATTAAATCCCCTTCCGCTGATAAGACCGGTAATACGGGCTAAAACGCCAACTTTATTTTCTACAAGGATGGAAATAACGTGTCTCATAGTTTACTGAACCATTCCAGAAAATCCGAAAAAGGCCAAGGCCATAAGCCCCGTACAGATAAAGGCGATGGGAACTCCCTGTAACGGTTTAGGGATATTGGCCAGCGCCAGACGCTCACGAATTCCTGACATCAGCAGCATAGCCACCGTAAAACCAATGCCCGCGCCGAATCCCTGAACCGTAGCCTGTAAAAAACCCAGATGCTTAGGCGAATCGGTCGTATTTAGAAGAGCTACACCCAGTACGGCACAGTTCGTTGTGATCAGGGGCAGATAAATACCCAGGCTTTCATATAATGCGGGCACCATTTTCCTGAGCATCATTTCGACTAATTGCACTAAAGTTGCAATGACAAGGATATAGCTGATCGTTTTTAATACTTCGATAAGCCCCAGTTCCCGGATGGATGGAAAAACCTTTGCCACGATATTTAAATCGCCGGGTAATAAAACATAGTTATAAACAATCCAGGTAATTGCCGATGAAAGCGTCATGACAAACGTTACCGCTGCGCCCATGCCGATGGCGGACGACGTCTTTTGGGAAACGCCAAGGAACGGACAGAGTCCCAGGAACTTTGACAGGACAAAGTTATTGACGAAGACAACGCTTACGATAATTAATGCAATTTCTTTAATCATCTTTCATCACAGCTTTCATGGCCTTTTCGCTCTTTCTGAGCTTTCGCCAGTTGAAGAAACCCAACAGAAGTCCCAATACAATGAATGCCCCTGGAGCCATGATCATTACCGATGCAGGCTGGTACGTTTCGGATACCTTTAAGCCAAAGAGCGTTCCCGACCCAAGGATTTCCCGAATGGATGAAACAATACACAGGGACATGGTCCACCCCAGCCCCAGGCCTGCGCCGTCCAGGACGGAAGCGAATGGCTTGTTTTTGTAAGCAAAAGATTCCGCACGGTACATGATAATGCAATTGACCACGATTAGCGGTATAAAAATGCCCAGCGACGCATTCAATTCAGGCGGTAAGTATGCCTTCATGAACAATTCCACCATAGTTACAAAGGCGGCGATAACGACAATAAAACAAGGAATACGGATTTCACGCGGGATAACCGACCGCACAATGGAGATAATAAAATTTGAGCAGACGAGGACGAAGGTGGCAGCGCCACCCATTGCCAATCCGTTTTTCACTGAGGTAGTGACCGCAAGACTGGGGCATATACCCAGCACCAGCACAAACATGGGGTTATATTGTTGAAAAATCCCCTTCGTAAATTCTTTCAGGTTGTTTTGTTCTGCCATAGTCTAATGCACAAGAATTTAAAGTTGCAATTGTAGCGCGAACTTCAGTTCGCTTATATCCTATATGCGAACTGAAGTTCGCGCTACATTGAATGTATAGGAATTTCAATCCGACTATGTAGTGGCAATTCATGAATTGCCACTACACTGATAAAATTCGACGATAACTCGCTTCTTATTTCCAAAAAATCTTCAAAAGGCTAAACGTTTTGACGGTAAAAGTCAAGTGTAAAGTTAGCGGAGATATTTATCTATCTCTTTCTTGTCAAACCCGTACAACACCTTATCGCCAACGACCACAATAGGCAGCTTGTCGAGAGACTCGATGTCATCCGTTCCTGCAATTTTTACTGCCTCCTTTCTGGCGTTATCGTCCTTATCGATGTCGTAGGAAATATAATCCGCCTTTTTCTTGTTCAAATAAGCCAATAGTTGGTTGCATTTTGGGCAAAATGGGGTGCAAAACACCTTTAATTTATGGGTAGTCATAATTTCCCTCACATAATAAGTTGGTAAATTTTACTGCGGAAAAAAGATTCAAACAAAAAAGGCAAGGACAGTCAATGAAAAACTCGGCATAGGTAATAATAAGTACGCAAAATATGTCGGATGGGAATGTTTACCGAAATGTGCAGATGCTGAAAAATTCATGACTTTTATAGTATTATACTAAATCACATTAAAAATATGCCGATAATGCAATGGAAGACATTATTTCTTTATTTTATGGAGGGAAAACCATGAAAAATACAAAAAGTACTGAATCAGGGGATGGTAGTCTCGTTATTTCCGCAAGGAGTGGTTGTGAAGGATTAAAAGAGCGTTTTTTTGAACTTAACGTACTTTATGCAGTTCGTAATAACCTCAATAGGGCTATTGATCTCGTAAAACAAAATGGACTTCATTTGGCGAATTGATTGCCAATGATTGTTAAATACACAGCGGAAGTTGATCTCTAATCAGGGACAACATTTCTACTAATTAATCTATTGGTATGTTTTTTGATGATCATTACATTTCCAAATGTTACCGCTAGGCACGAAGTTCTCTAATTGTGTTTTTATATATAGTGGCATAAATTGCTAAAAGGCTTAATTTCATTGAGAGTTACGTGCTTCCTGCACCATGCAAATACGGAAAGGACGACAATGGAGATAATTCAACAAAATAAACGATAAAGGAAACTAATGGACAAAACTGAACACTTAAAACCGGTAAATGACCACCATCTGCTTATTTCTGCTCAGAAGAATTTCGAGGAATTGAAAGAACGATTTTTTGAGCTTTACATTTTATATGCATTAAGCAAAAACCTGAATTTCTTCCTTCAAACAGAAGATCTTTTTGGTAAAACGATAAGTCTCCTGAAAGACCTCCTCAAGATTGAGGACTTTTGTTTTATGTTGATAGACGAGAATTACGATGAGCTTAAAATATGGAAGGCAAGCAATGATACGTATGAGAGCGCAAAAGACGTGACATTTAAAATAGGGGAGGGAATTTCCGGTACCGTTGTCCAAATAGGCGAACCTATCCTGGTAAGCGATGTGAGTAAAGAAGAAAGATTTCTCTACTATAAAGGAAGGATACGGGACATAGGCTCCTTTTTGTCCGTACCATTAAAATTAAGTGATGGCAAGGTTATGGGGGTACTGAATATACAGAAGAGAGAAATCAATGGATTCAAAGAACAGGATAAGGCGCTCTTTAGCGCCATAGCTCACAGTATAGCCCATACTATCGAAAGAGCCAGGCGATATGAAAAGGCCCAGAGAGAGGCCATGTATGATGACCTGACAACCCTTTACACAAGACGGTATTTTCTGGAGAGTTGTTATCAGGAATGGAATAAGACAGAACGACATGGGAATAACTTTTCAATAATTATTGCGGATATCGATTACTTTAAATACTTTAATGATACGTATGGACACGCCTTGGGAGATGAAATACTGAAAAAAGTAGCCTCTACCTTAAAATCAAATGTGAGACAGGGGGATGTCGTGAGCCGGTACGGAGGTGAAGAGTTCGGATTGCTCCTTCCGGAGACTGACAAAGAAGGGGCTGTGGTAATTGCAGAAAAACTCAGAACAATGGTGAGGAATGAATTAGCTAAAGAAGTCCATATCAGCAGAGTCAGAAAAGTAACAATAACAGCCGGAGTCGCCACGTATCCGGATGATGGAAAAACAGTAGAAGAGTTGATAGCCACTGCTGATAAATATCTCTATTTAGGCAAAGAGAGTGGACGCGACAGGGTAGTGAATGCGCCGTTGGACGACATGTTCTGGGGGAGAGATGAAAAGCGGTCGTGTGTTAGGCATAAAGCTGCATTAAAGATTGTCAAAGGTAAGAATCATATCCAGTTGATTGAATTGAAAGTTAACGATGAAAACTGGAAGATGTGTGCCATTAGGGATGTGAGCAGGAATGGATTTAAAGGGGAATTAGAGTTATTGACTGATATCGATACTGATTATATGTGCAGGAATTATCTCTGTAAGGTTGTGATGGACTCGGAAAATGGTCTGCCTCATATTTTCTCTATTCGAATTGCCCATGCAATAAAAATTCACCAGAATCACCACAAAAGATACGTTATTGGAGTAGAAATACTGGACGAACAGAATGGTTGGGAAAGGCTTTTTGATCTTCTGAGACATTAGGCGTATTATCTTCCAACGATAATTTTGACATTGTTAGCAAAAATATGAGTAGGAAAATCTGAATACCAAAATCCGAAATTCAAAACAAATCCAAAATTCAAAAATTATTCATAGTAAATCCTCACTTCTTTTACATCAAACCTCAATCCATATGCTGAATCAATTGCGGGAGTTATTCTTTTGACTTGATTTTTGCCTTCTGCTAAAATCACACAACAAAAAGGAACTGAGGTTGTCCAAAGAGTCCAAAATATTAATTTCAATAGACGGCCTGTAGGGGCTGGTTTCAAGCCCGCCCTTCTATAAAGTATTGATAAAATTTTTCAGGACGACCCGATAAAATTATAAATGCAATAATTAATGAGGAGAAGGAAATGGCAAGAGTAGAAAGGGCGCTTATCAGCGTGTCTGACAAGACCGGTATCGTTGAGTTTGCAAGGGAGTTGCAGCATTTAGGCGTAGAAATTATTTCTACAGGCGGCACGTCAAAATTGCTAAAAGAGAATGGCGTCCGCGTCATTGAAATTTCAGAATATACGGGGTTCCCGGAGATTATGGATGGACGCGTGAAGACCCTGCACCCAAAGGTGCACGGTGGGTTGTTGGGCTTGAGGGACAATGAAGCCCACAAAAAACAAATGAAGGACCTGGAAATCAAACCCATAGATATGGTGGTAGTTAACCTCTACCCTTTTGAAAAGACGATTGCAAAAAAAGGCGTGAGCATGGAAGAGGCAATTGAAAACATTGACATCGGAGGCCCTTCGATGATCCGGTCTGCCTCGAAGAATTATAAGGACGTCATCGTCATTGTGAACCCGAAGCGTTATGGGTTTATCATAGAGGAACTCAAGGCCAACCGCAGCGATATTTCCGAGAAGATGCGTTTCGAGCTTGCCATTGAGGCGTTCCGGACAACGGGCCGTTACGACAGGGTCATTGCCAACTATTTTGACGGCCTGGATAAAGAGAAAGGCGGTTACCCAACGGCGCTTTCGCTGGATTATCTGAAACGGCAGTCATTGCGTTACGGCGAAAATCCGCATCAATCGGCTGCATTTTATGTGGAGGAAAATGTCCAGGAACCTTGTATATCCAACGCTCAGCAGCTATTCGGGAAAGAGCTTTCCTATAACAACATTATTGACCTCAACGCCGCCCTGGAATTGGTAAAGGAATTTGAACGGCCTTCCGCCATTGTGATAAAACATACAAATCCCTGCGGCGCTGCGTCTGCGGATACGCTTGCCGAGGCGTTTAAAAAGGCATACAACGGCGACCCTGTATCCGCATTTGGCTGCATTTTAGGGTTAAATAAGACCGTTGATGTGGCGACGGCTGAGGCTATTACGGAGCCCGGTCACTTTGTAGAGGCGATTATAGCGCCGGAATTCGAAAAAGAGGCCGTGGAGATACTCACGACAAAACGAAAGTGGGGCAGTGGTTTAAGGCTGTTAAAAACGGGCGCTTTGTCTGCAAAGTCGATAGACGCATGCGCATATGATATGAAGCGGGTAGTTGGGGGCATGCTTTTACAGGGCAGGGATTTATCCGTGTATGATCCTGCAAACCTCAAGGTCGTTACGAAGAAAAAACCGTCTGATAAAGAAATGGCAGACCTGCGGTTTGCCTTTGTCGTGTGCAAACACGTAAAGTCAAACAGCATTGTGCTGGTTAAAGACGAAATGGTTGTAGGCGTCGGCGCCGGGCAGATGAGCCGCATCGACTCTACGGAAATTGCCATAAAGAAGGCGGGTGAGAGGGTGAAGGGTGCGGTGATGGCCTCTGACGCCTTTTTCCCGTTCAGGGACAGCGTGGACGTGGCGGCAAAAGCCCGTGTTGTCGCGATTATTCAGCCGGGCGGTTCGAATAAGGACGATGAATCAATTGCCGCAGCCGATGAACACGGCATCGTCATGATATTTACCGGTCAGCGGCACTTCAGACATTAAGCATTCACCGCAAAGGCGCAAAGGTCGCGGAGAAGGAAAAATGTGTATAGCCAAAAGCGTCTGGTTTTCGAAAACACAAACACACCCCTTATATCGTTCGACTGAGCGCTCACGACGAAGTCCCCTCTTTTTAGAGGGGACTTTCCATCTTCCCCTCTAAAAAGAGGGGTGGCAGCGTAGCTGACGGGGTGTGTAGAAATGCCACAACCCACCCCTGCCCCTCCCAAGAGGGGAATAAAAGAGTCCCCTCTTGGGAGGGGATTAAGGGGTGGGTGAAAATTTGAGGAT
>JACPHJ010000055.1:0-36423 GCA_016188675.1 Planctomycetota bacterium | reverse complement strand
TGAGGATTTGCCGAGTGGTTCACTTCGCTTGACTCATCCTATTTGATTTGTGGTTAAATTTTCTGTTGCTTAAATTACGGTGTGTAAATGCGGGTTAAAATCTGTGGGATTACGAATAGCGAAGACGCTCAGTCTGCCGTGGAATGCGGAGCAGATGCCCTGGGATTCGTCTTTGCAAAAAGCCCCCGTCTGGTAACTAAGGAACTAGCCAGGGATATTATTGCAGAATTGCCTCCGTTTGTTTCTCCAGTCGGGGTGTTTGTTGATGAGCAGACCGATAAGATTAAGGAGATTTGTGATTTCTGCGGTATACACACCGTGCAGCTTCACGGCAACGAACAGCCCGTGTATTTAAACGATTTGAAGGGGTACAAAATTATAAAGGCGTTCAGGATTAGGGAGGAGGACGACTTAAAGCCCCTGGCAAATTACAAACCGCACGCCTTTTTACTCGACAGCTATGTAAAAGGGGTCATGGGTGGAACGGGAACAGCCTTCAATTGGGAAATTGCCAGACAGGCGCATAAATACGGGGCTATTATTCTATCGGGAGGCTTGACGCCCGAAAACGTCCGTGAGGCCATCCGTATAGTGAAACCGTATGCGGTGGATGTATCATCAGGGGTAGAATCGTTACCGGGGAAAAAAGATAAATTATTAATGAAACAATTCATTGTGAATGCAAAATATTAATTACTATGCTACCATAATCGTAAATAATGGACATTCACCTGTAATTGTCATTTCGACCGGAGGGAGAAATCTTAAGATTCCTCGCTTCGCTCGGAATGACAGCCGAAGGAAAGATTTCATTCCTCTTTGTAACCTAAGGTAATGGATGTTTCTTTTTTTTAAATATTTTAATGAACACGAACCAAAATATCCTAAGATCAATTCCATCGGTTAACGAACTTATTGAATCGCCCGAAATATTGAAACTGACCGGCATGTATCCAAGACCGCTTGTCGTTGAGGCGGTCAGAGAGGTACTGGAAGACGTTCGGCAATTATTACTTCGGAGTACTGCAGAACCGCAACAAAGTCCCCCCTATCAAGGGGGGATAAAGGGGGGTGTAGAAACCAGCGATTTGTCACAAAACACGGACATCTCTCCTCAAAGACTCTATCCTTTAATTGAGCGGGTTCTCCGGCAGAAATTCTGTAGCATCGAACATGCAATTAATGCAACGGGCATCATCCTGCACACGGGACTCGGCAGGGCGCCCCTTGCGGAAGAGGCAGCAAAGCAAATCCAAGACGCCATAAAGAGTTTCTGTACCCTTGAAATCGAAAAATATTCCGGCAAGAGGGGGTTGAGATACCACAGTGTCGAACAACTCGTCTGCGTGCTTACCGGCGCAGAGTCGGCGCTGGTTGTAAACAACAATGCCGCAGCCGTCTTGCTTGCCCTGGATACCTTAGCCAGAGGCAAAGAGGCGCTTGTTTCGCGCTCACAGCTTGTGGAGATCGGCGGATCGTTCCGCATGCCGGACGTGATGGCAAAGAGCGGGGCTATAATGGGCGAGGTAGGGACAACTAATAAAACGTATTTAAAGGATTATGAAAACGCTATTACAGAAAATACGGGGCTTATCCTCAAGGTGCATCAAAGCAACTTCAAAATCGTTGGTTTCACTGAAACAGTGGATTTGAAAGACCTCGTTGCCTTGGGACAAACGCGGAATATCCCAGTTATGTACGACCTCGGAAGCGGCGCATTGATTGTTCTTCAAAAATATGGATTGCCGTACGAACCCACAGTGCAGGAAAGCATAAAGGCGGGTGTTGATGTCGTTACTTTTAGTACCGACAAATTACTGGGTGGCCCGCAGGGCGGCATTATTGCCGGTAAACGGAGATTTGTTGATGCAATAAAGAAGAATCCGCTGACGCGCGCACTCCGTGTGGGGAAATTGACCATTGCCGCCTTGGAGGCGACCTTACGGCTCTATCTGGAAGAAGGACTTGCCCTGAATAAGATTCCCGTTCTGAAGATGATGTTAACGCCGCTCGATGACGTTGAGGAAAGATGTCAGGGGGTAATAAGCAAGTTGAGTTCTGAAACAAAGGCTTCTATGAATATTTCTATTATAAATGGTTTCTCAGAAATGGGCGGCGGTTCAATGCCGGGCGAAGGCATTCCAACAAGTCTCATATCTCTCTGTTCAGAAAAAACAAATGCTGAAGAAATAGCCGCACGTCTAAGGGAGAATATTCCTCCTATATTCGCCAGGATCGAGCAAAACCGTGTTCTCATGGATATGCGCACAGTGTATGATGAGGAAGTTGAAGTAATTGCAAAGGCATTAGAAAAGGTATCTTTTAAAGATTGAAAAGAGTTATCACTGTTCCAGTTAAAAAACTTTATACTCGCTTAATTTGTAATCCAAGTCAAACTGTTTTGGTTCAATCTGCAAAATTGAACCATCAGAAATTCATTGGAGGGGTTGAAGATTTTCAACCTTTATAAGAAAGATGTTTTGCAGGATATTGTAATACATGAAACAATCTTTCTCTCAACAACTCACTAACACACCACAAATTGAACACATCATTATTGGTACGGCAGGCCATATCGACCACGGGAAAACCTCTCTGGTAAAGGCATTGACGGGCATTGATACCGACCGGCTGCCGGAAGAAAAGCAGCGCGGTATGACCATCGATTTAGGCTATGCCTATCTCGACCTCGATGCGGGGCAAAGGGTCAGTATTGTAGATGTGCCCGGTCACGAACGGTTTGTCAAAAATATGCTGGCAGGCGCAACCAGCATTAACCTTGTGTTATTTGTAATTGCGGCGGACGATGGCATTATGCCGCAGACTACGGAACATCTGGAAATAATAAATCTGCTGGGAATCAAACACGGCCTTGTTGCCCTAACGAAAAAAGACCTCGTAACTGATGAATGGCTGAATATTGTAAAAGAAGATATAAAAAATATTTTGAAAGGCACTTCACTGGAAAGTGCGCCGATAATTCCCGTTTCCACGGTTACCGGTGAAGGGGTTGAGAACTGCAAGGCGACCATAAAGAACCTTATAACAAGGATAAAAACATCAGGTGATATTCGTGTATTTCGTTTGTCCATTGACAGGTCATTTACCATCAAGGGATATGGGTGCGTGGTAACCGGGCCTATTCTGTGTGGTCAAATTTCTATAGAAGATGAAGTGGAAATATTACCCATCAAAAATACCGTGCGTGTAAGGGGGATTGAGGTAACGGGAGAACCTGTAAATACCGCCTTTACAGGGCAGAGGGCGGCGATTAATCTGTCAGGCATCAAGTCTAATGAAATCAAACGCGGTTATGAACTTTCAGTCCCTGGTTATTTACAACCAACGAATATAGTGGATGCCTCATTAAGATTGATTCAAAGCGCAAAAGCCCCTTTAAAAAACAGGACGAGGATACGGTTTCACATTAATACCTCAGAGGTTATGGGGCGTGTTGTACTGTTAGACAGAGATCAATTAAATCCTGGCGAAGAAGCCTTGTGCCAGTTTCTTCTCGAAAACCTTATTACGGTAGAAAGAGAAGATCGATTCATTATTCGGTCGTATTCACCTGCATACACTATCGGTGGCGGCAAGGTGCTCAGATACAATACAATCAGGCTGAAACGCAATAAAGAGGAGTCCATAAAAACCCTTAAAATTCTTGCCAGTGGGGGGCTTCATGAAATTGTGGAAGAGGTTTATTTGAATAATATCGCCCGTAGGGGCGAACGGCTGTTTGCCATTACAAATGACGACATATCAGGGCAGATTAATATTCATCCTTCCGTTGCAGAGAAGATTGTTGCAGACCTTGTAAAGAAAGGCGTATTAATGAAGTTTTCCGTAGAGGGGAAAAACGTCATTTTCCATAATGCCCACGTTTTGTCTCTGAAGGAAAGGATTTTGAATGAATTAAGAAAATTTCATAAGGAAAATCCTTTAAAAACAGGGATTGACGAAACCCATCTGAAGACACTTTTAGATAAACATATTCATCCGCTGTTAATCACGGCAACCCTCTCTTTATTAAAGAACGAAAAGATCGTTAAAGTTACGGACAATAAATTCTCACTTATGAGCTTTCAGATTCAGGTGTCAAAGCAAGAAGGAGGTATGGCAGATAAAATTGAAGAGCTATTTTTAAAGGCGGGATTTACTCCGCCTTCAACAGAGGAAGTGTATACAAAATTCGGCTCTGCCTGCAAGACTATAATACCGCTACTTACCGAAAAGAAGAGACTCGTCGAGGTAGAGAAGGGCCTTTGTTTCCATACAACGGTACTCGATAAATTAAAGGAAAATATCCGGGAATACGTCGGGAAGCAGGGCACTATCAGTGTGGCGCAGTTCAGGGATTTAACCAAAACCTCGCGTAAATACGCAGTCCCGCTGCTGGAATATTTTGACGCCATCCATTTTACCAAACGGACAGGGGATGTGAGGATACTACTATAAACAGGTTGTTTTCAAATCAAAGCAGATTGTTTATTGATTTAATGTACAAAGAGGAATATGACTCCAATAACAGATAATATCCCGCCGATGATCTCTCTTTCGTAGTGTTCGATGCGGCAAAGATTTATTTTCCTTACGCCGCTGTAAGCAAGCGCTGTAAGCACCAACATACTTGAAACGGTTGTAGCAGACAGGATTATCGAGAGCAATGCAAGCATGCCCCAACTGTATCTGCTTGCAGCCAGAAATATTGGCAGCACGGCAACACAAGGAGAACAGCTTAACATCATAAACAATGAGATGACAATGGTCTTGTCCGAAAAGTTTGAATGGTTATGGTTGTGTTTGCACGGCCTTAGTCTTCCGATGATAATGAATGCTATCCCCAAAATAATCAGGATGGAAGCGGCTAATGGCTCTGCAATGGTTTCCGTATATTTTGCTATGTGAAGTCCGAGAAGGGCAATAATGGTTCCCAAGATGCATGTTGCAATGGAATGGCCTAATCCAGCTATAGCAGTGATACAGATGGTTTTTGTCAAGCTCCACTTTTGTCCTTTTCCTATCAATGCAAAGGGCATCCAGTGGTTTGGCATTACTGCATGGGTCAGGGCAATAATGAATGTTGCCCCTATAAGGCTGATTATTGTTTGCTGCATGGATAGTTATAAGTTATAGATTGACAGTCAACGAATTTAATTGTATAGGAATTTTCATTTTAGTTATGCGGGTTTCCAGCATATCTGGCGACCGCAGGCTAATGTCCAACATTGCTTTAACTCCGCCATTCATGGCGGAGACATGCAGGTGTAAAATAACCGGCTTTAGCCATGATTTCCCTTGGTTCAGGGCTAAAGTCACTATTGGCTTCATTCTCTCACCTCAGGCTAAAGCCTGAGGTTGATGCAACGTATATGAATTCAAAGAGTAGGATGAGATGAAGCCTGTCTGCGTGCAGATACGCACGGACAGGAGTAGCGGCCCATCCTTCATGATTGTCCTGGCAGCATAAAAAGTCGCCGAAGGACTAATATAATGCACAGGAATTTCAAACAAACCAGGTAGTGGCAAGGTGCGCCTTGCCACTACAATGTCCGCTGGTTCAGGGCTTGCAGCCTGAACCGAAACATTTCGGTTCAATCGAGGACGATCGAACCAGCAAGGGAATATACAATTTTTGCCCACGCTACAGCCCAATAATCGCTATATTGGCGCTGTCTGCGGCCTCGATGGTTTCTTCTACATCCAGAATGAGTGTCTTTCCGGCCTCGAGTCCAAGTACGGACGCTGAGGATTCTTTTAACGTTTTTATAGTTTCCAAGCCCACGGTTGGGATATCAAATCGCGGGTCAAAATCATGTTTGCTGACCTTTATTACCACGGCGTCTCCTTTTCCAAGGTGACCGCCCCGCCGTATGGCTTCATCCGTGCCTTCGAGTGCCTCCACTGCCACAATAACCTTCTCTTTTATAACAATGCACTGCCCGATGCCGAGCCTTGCGATTTCTTTGGCAATAGGCCATCCGAAATGGATGTCTTCCAGTTCCTTTTCTGACGGCTGTTTTTTCGTCAATATGCCTTTTTGAGCAAGGAGTTGAGGTACGTAAAGTGTAGAGTTTTGCAATTCGATACCGTCTTTCAATAATTCATCGGCAACAGCGCCCAGCAGGGAATGGTCGTCCCTTTTTTTAACGTTTCTGTACCACAGGTTGATTGTCCTCAGGTCAGGCAGGAATCGCAGGTTTCTCCAGGAAGAAAACATGTTAGTTTTCGTGAGTCCGCCGGCCATAACTGCCTTAGTAATGTGTTCATCCTTAAATATCTTGATAAGTTTGCCTATCTGAGCAACACCGACCCAATAAAGTTTGTCTACATATTGTTCGATTTCAGGCGATGTCTCATTGAAGATTCCAACGGCAATGACAGGGACTTTATTATCCCGCGCCCCTTTGGCAAACAATATCGGGAATCTCCCGTTTCCGGCTATCAATCCAAGTTTATCCATATTTTTTCCGTAACAATACTGCTCACCGCAAAGGCCGCAAAGAAAAAAGCTTAAAAAAACATCACAATTTCTGAATCTCCGTTATTTCGAATCTTGCGTATTCTTTGGTGTGCAGCCAAGCCCTTCCAGTTGTTCTATCCTTTTTTCAAGGGTTTTAATGTGTTCTCTCATTTCGGGCAGTCTTTCTATGATTACATAACATCGGCGCATCCGCTGAATAGGGAGCGCAGGTGTGCCCAGATAGGTTCCATTATCTGCAAGGTCATTTGCTACCCCGGAGTAACCGCCGACAGTGACGTTGTCGCCGATTTTAATATGCCCGACAATGCCAACTCCTCCGGCAAGGGTTACGTGCTTGCCGATTTTAGTTGAACCTGCGATGCCTACCTGGGATACGATCAGCGAATTTTCGCCTACCTCGACATTATGCGAAATAACAACCTGACTGTCGATCTTTGTTCCCTTTTTAATGACTGTTTCGCCCAGCGCCGCGCGGTTAATCGTCGTATTGGCGCCAATGTCCACATCGTCTTCGATTACGGCAATGCCGACCTGCGGGATTTTGTAATAAATCTGGCCATCAGGTGCGTATCCGAACCCGTTGCTGCCTATGACGGTATTGCTGTGGATAGTGACTCGTTTGCCAATTACGGTATCGTTATAAATAACGGCATTCGGATAAATAATGGTGTCGTCTCCGATGGTACAATGGTCTCCGATATGGACGCATGGATATATGACTACGCGATTGCCAATGCGCGTACCTTTGCCAATAGTGGCATATGCATGGATAGAAACATCTTTTCCGATGATTGATGTTTTGTCAATCCTGGCAGAATCGTCGATGGTTTTCGTGTATGTTGGTTTTTTGTACAACAGGAATTCTACTATCTTTGCAAATGCAAGATAAGGGTTGTTGCTTACCAAAAGGTTTCTTTTTGTGTCTTTCAGTTTGGGTGAAACGATAATGGCTGAGGCCTTCGTTTGGTTGATTTTACTGGTATATTTTTCATTGGATATAAAAGTAATATACCCCTCCTGTGCATCGTCAATGCTCATAACCCCACGTATCTTTATGGCAGGGTCGCCAACAACCGTACCACCTACGTATTCAGCGAGTTCTTTTAAGGTTTTTTCCATGGTTTCACATGTTATTTGTATTTTGTATCTGTGCAATTTGCGGCTTAGACTTTTTTATAATTGATGCTTTACCGTGAGACGTAGTTTCGCAGGATGTTGTTTTTGTTACGAAACGTACAAGGAATAAGGTAACAATCAGAAGTCCCCAACCAAGCATACCAGAAATCACCTTGCTGTCGCCAAACAACCATTTTGGGGCCGTTTTTACATGGTCAAAGAATAAGATGTTGGTTTTAATGAGAAATATCCAGCCGGCATGAAGCCCGATAGCGAGATAGAGGGAATTCGTCCTCAGGCAGGCGTATGACAGCACCATGCCGACAAGGAAAATGCCAATCATCGTAGGCATAATGTCGGTGAAATTTGTTATTATATTCGAAAAAGATTGATAAATTACCTCGAAACCGACAAACGGATGAAACCCCGGAGATACCAGTAATTTTGCCTTGAAGAAATGCAATAAAGAATAGAACAGACTGCTTGCACACACAGCGGAGATAGTTCGCATGTCCCGTAAAAAGCTTTGAAAAATAAATCCCCTGAAGAATACTTCTTCAATCCAGCCGACAATGCCGGCTATCAGTAGGAATTTTAAAAGCTGAAATACAAGGTCTCCGATGGAATTTGCATCTATTTGTAAGGTTTTAGTGCCGGTGACAAACAGGAAAGTGGTATATAAAATAAAGATACCCGTGCTTAAGAGAAATCCCATCTGTAAGTGTTCCCACCATCCCTGGGTATGTTTTATGCCAATCGTAGCAAGGGAATTGACCATCAGTGGCTTTCTAAAGAGGTAAATGATGAGAAATGATACCGCCAGGACAATGCGTCGCATGACCCTTCCGAAATCATAGCTTCCGTGTTTATAGTTAAGCAGGTCTGTCATGAAAGGACTCAGTGGTATCAGCGCATCGCAGGAAAGCTTTATAATAGGCGCAATCAGGCTGCTTAGAAATAATATGAATAGGAAGAGAAGAAGTATTTTCTTGTATTGTTTTATATCGCTAAATGAAATCATGGTGAAATGATAGTGTCGTAAAAAGGAGTTGTCAACTGAAAAGAGTCTTTGATTGGTAATATTGCCTGCGACTTGCTCGTACGTTTAGCCGTTTTGCTTCTTGACAAGTCCAATTTACAATTATAAAGTGTTGGATATTGCGCTGAAATCTTAATCGAAACATAGGTTTTTGGGTATGAAACATTTCCATTCCGCTATGCAAAAAACTGCGCAGTGATTGAGAGAATTATTCCGCTGTCAACAAGTTCTTCAGATATACATGGCGGAGGAGTTTATGGTAGCCATTACCTGCAGCCAGGCAAAGAGAAATCTATTTTCTTTCAATAATAAGTTTACCACGCTGGTACAGAGGTATTTTGGATGAAAGGATAATAATATGGCAAGAATATATGAGCTGAAAATTAACAATTTCCGAGGAATAAAAACCTTTTCGCAGAAGTTCAACAAGAATTTTGTTTGCTTATTAGGTCGAGGTGATTCTGGTAAGACAACTATATTAGATGCAGTTTCGTTTGTTCTGTCTCCAAACTGGAACAATTCATTTTACGATAGTGATTTTTACAATGGGAATGCAGATAATTACATAGAAATAGAAGCTTCATTACTCGATCTTCCAGAAAAGTTGATTAAAGAGGAGAAATACGGGCTTTATATAAGGGGACTTGATAGCAACGGTGATATACAGGATAAATTACAGGATGATCACGAAAAAGTTTTGACTATAAAATTGGAGGTCAAAAAAGATTTAGAACCTCAATGGTATGTTGTAAATAAAAGACAAGAACCTTTGCGAATATCTGCGACCGATCGTGCAAAATTAGATGTATTTATGGTATCAGATTATGTTGATCGGCATTTTTCTTGGAGCAGAGGGAATCCTTTATATTCTATTTTGAAAGAGAATCAGACCTCCGATGGTGAAAAAAGTGATGTCATTATTGAAGCGTTGCGTGAGGCAAAAGGGAAAATAGATCAAGATAGTTTTAGTCAATTTAACGATGTGACTGAACGTGTCAAAAAAGTTTCATCGGATTTCGGAATCGATTTATCAAGAGCAAAAACCACTGTTGATTTCAGAGATGTATCTATTAAAGATGGCAGGGTTTGTCTTCATGATGGGGATGTCCCTTTAAGATTAAAAGGCAAAGGGTCTAAAAGGTTAATTTCAATAGCAATACAAACGATTCTTGCGCAGTATGGCGGGATTATATTGATCGATGAAGTTGAGCAGGGATTGGAACCTGATAGGGTCAAACACTTGGTCAGAATATTGAGCAAAGATAATAAAGGGCAAATATTCATAACTACCCATTCAAGTGAAGTAGTAACAGAATTAGAGGCTGAAGATTTAGTAATTGTTAATAATAATGAGGGTAATGTTACGATTTCAACTCCTAATAAGAACTTTCAAGATATTATTAGGGCTTGTCCCGAAGCGGGATATGCTAAAAAGGTTATAGTGTGCGAGGGCAATACGGAAACAGGTATTTGCAGGGCATTAGATACATATCGCAAAATGAACAATAAAGAATATATGTCATTTAAAAATTGTATTTATACTTCTGGTGGTGGACATAGTTTTACAACGCGGGCAATGAAATTGAAAGAATTGGGCTTAACGGTTTGTGTTTTTTGTGACTCGGATGATAGCAATTTAAATCCAACAAAAGATGACTTAGAAAATTCAGATGTAAAAATATTCGATTGTGATAAGAACAACGCTATTGAGCAACAAGTGCTTCAAGACTTGCCTTGGGATGGGGTGAAGGAGTTAATTGATTATGTGATAAAAAATAAAAGCATTGAAGAAATGCAATTAAAAGAATCAATTAAATCAAAGTATAAAGGCACTTTTCCTGATGAATTTAAAAATACAGATACTCCTGAAATGAGAAAAGCCATAGCCGATGTTTCTTGTTCTAAAGATGCTAATGGGAAGGAAAAGAAAAATGCTTGGTTTAAAAGAATTGATCATGGTGAATTTTTGGGTTCGACTATTTTCAAGTACTTTGAAAAAATGGAGGGTAAGAAAATAAAGGAACAATTAAAAAAACTTTCGAATTGGATAGATGAACAATGAATTATGCAGAGTTTGTTTCCAAACCAAAAAGTATGGTTGTCGCGCCTGCCGGTTATGGAAAAACCTATGCTATTGCCGAATGTTTAAAACATACAAAAGGCAAACAACTTATCCTGACCCATACACATGCCGGAGTAGCATCCTTAAAAGAAAAGATACTGAAGCAGGGTGTTGTCTATAATCAATATCGAGTTGAGACGATTTCAAGTTTTGCTCAGAAATATGTTAACGCTTTTTATTGTGGCAACGATATCCCAGAACAAGATGACAAAGTTTATTTTCCCTTTGTAATCGAGAAAGCAACTAAGCTGTTTAAAATCGGCCCTATAAAAGATGTTATTCATGTTACATATTCGGGATTGTTCGTTGATGAATATCAAGATTGTACGATTGCGCAACATGATCTTGTAAAAGCGTTGGCATGTATATTGCCAACTCGTGTTTTAGGTGATCATCTCCAAGGCATATTTGGATTTAAGGGACAACAATTGGTTGATTTTGAAAAAGATTTAATGGGATTTGAGAGATTTCCGGATCTATGTGAACCTTGGCGATGGAAAGGTACAAATCTTGTATTAGGGGAAGATTTAAAAAAGATAAGAGAGAAACTAGAGAAACGGGAAAATATTGATTTGAATTTATATGAGACCAATATTGAAATATCATCGGAAGACTATGATAGAAAGATTTGGGACTTAATTAATGAAGATAGCGTCTTAGTAATTACTCCAAACAGCAGCAGCATGGGCGATAGGGAGAAGTTCATAACTAAATTTAACTACTACTTTCGTTTATTAGAAGCGGTCGATCATAAAACTTTTTATAACTTAGCTCGTGAGCTTGATAAATTTAAATCGATTGAAAAGTTACCTGAAAAGTTGATGGTTTTTCTAAAAGGCGAACAAGTGGAAAAGAAGAAAAGAAAAACGAGAAAAAATACTTTATTAACGGGATTGAATAAGTACTTCCCTGATGATGAAGTACTCCCAAAGCCACGGGAGGAAAAATTAAAGACTATAGTTAATGATATAAAAAAATTCGATTACAATAAGAGTTATTCTTTGTTAGCGCGGATATTTAGAGAAATTAAAAAATTAAAGGGAATAAATTGCACTAGGCTAGAACTTTATTATGATTTGTGCGAGGCTCTGGAGCACGCCGAACATAAAAGCATATCAGTTTATGAGGCAATGAAAGAAATAAGAAATATTAAAAGGCGAATGGGGCGAAAAGTTAGCGGAAGATGTATAGGGACTACTTTGCTTACCAAAGGGTTAGAGTTTGATACAGTTGCTGTTTTAGATGCGCATAAATTCAAATGTCCTAAAAATTTTTATGTTGCAATAACTAGGGCTTGTAGAAAATTGATAATTTTTACAAACAATAAAATTCTTTCACCTTATCCATAGGGGACACGAGAATATTAAGCTGATCGTTTGCAGGGTATTATGAAAAAAGATGACCTAACGATCCCGAAGCTATCTGAAGGTAGCAGGGCATGTAGGTAAAGGGGTCAGGTCGCTAGTCAAGTAGGATGAGTTAAACGGTGCGAACCCATCAATGCATTTTTTGTTGGGTGTTCTTCGCCCATCGATAAACTCAGGACAGGCTTTCCCCAACCTTCCATAGTTTGATATTGTTGCAGTAGGAAGAAATTGCTAATATAAGGTTCAGACTTGGTAATAAAACGAAAAGGTAAAAGCTATGCGCTTATTACAGGAAATAAATTAACACAATCAAGACCATGAGGAGGAGATTATGTCGATTGTTAAAAAAAAGACGAAACATCCCTATATAGCGATAGATTCAAAAATTTCAGGCGGACAACCTGCTATTTGTAATACCCGTATAAAGGTGCTAGATATTGCTATTAGATATGAACTAATGGGGATGAGTGCTGATAGTATTATAGATGAATACCCGCATCTGAGACTCGAACAGGTTTATGATGCCTTGTCCTATTACTATGAACATAAGGATATGTTTGATAATAAATTTCGAGAAGACCAATCGTTTCTCACGCAGCTTAAAAAACAGTACCCATCCAAGCTAAAAGCAAAATTGAATGAAGATTTATGCTGACGAAAATATAGAACGCTCTATAGTTGAAGGATTACGCAGGCGTAAAATAGAGGTATTTTCAGCAAGAGAACTCGGATATTTAGGCAAACCTGACGAGTTTCATATCAAAAAAGCATCCGAAATGAAAGCCGTTATTCTCACCCATGACACTGATTTCCTAAGAATAGCCAGCCGTAAAGATGTTACCCATAATGGAGTAATATTTTCGCATTCAAAGAATGTTTCTCTTGGACAATGCATCAGAGGGGTAGAATTAATTGCAAGGGTTTTGACCGATAAAGACATGAAGGATCACATTGAATTTTTATAACTATTAGTTCAATTTCGCGGACGATTAAACTATCAGGAGAATAGAAACAAAATATACATAGACCCATCAGACCGAGAGACTCAGTAACTGCTCGAAAATCAATTTACCAAAAGCCTCTCAATCCTCGAACCATTAAAAACTAGAATTCAGGCAACAGACGAGTTGATAGATGAAATTGTTTACCGGCTGTATGTACTAACAGAAGAAGAAATTAAGGTTGTTAAAGGCACACTACCGTAATGAAGTCTATTATAATCAGCAGGAATCTTATATAACTGTTGTAATTATATGATAAAATTATACACAAGATAGACTTTGACGAAACATCAATGTTTAATTTGCAAGGAGGTGTATTGTGAAGGTATTACAGGCTGAATTGCCGGATAAACTTTATGAACAGATTAAATTACTTATCGATGCTGGATGGTTTCAGGATGAAAATTCTGTTATCGCAGAGGCGTTGCGTCGTTTTCTTGAAACACACAAACCAGAGCTTATGGAGAAATTCATAAAAGAAGATGTCGAATGGGGACTGCGTGGGAAAGATTGATTATAAAACCATTCAGAACGTTATACTGGATGCAGGACCAGTAATTCACCTTGGAGAGATTGACTGCCTTCATCTTTTAACGGATTTTAAAAGAGAATACGGTCTCAAATGAAAAATGTAGAAACAGATTTTGGAGATATGTTTCAGGAGGTTGATAATGAACTTGTTTTAAACTGCACCGATACCATTCACGATTTCTCGCCTATCTTGCCGAGCAGATGATTGAGATGAACAAAAAGAAGAACGAGGGAATCAAAGGTTTTCTGAAATGGCTTTAACGTGAAACCGGTGCAGAGATTGATAGCCCTGCCAACTAGACCGCCATGAAGGAATACCATGAACACGACTTTAATAAACTCATTGAAGTACTGAAGAAAATGAGAAAAATATCAAAAAGCAAATTAAGATTACTTAAAAAGTATTTTTTTGAAAATCCAGAGGTGTCAATGGCCTTTCTTTTTGGCTCACAGGCTAAAGGACAAGCCCTGTATGATTCAGATGTTGATATTGCAGTATATTTTAAACCAGAGGAGAGAAGTCTGGAATGGGAGGAGAGAAGAGAGTATCCAGGAGTAACCGAAGTCTGGGCAGAAACGGAAAAAATACTGGGGGAAAATGTTGATATCCTGGTTTTAAACAAGGCTCCGAGTCTTATTGCCTTTGAGGTATTACACACTGGTGTACCCCTCGTGATTAAGGATGGTTTGCTGTATTCAAGATTTTTATTATTTATCAGTTCTGCTGCTATGGATTTTAAGGAATTTATAGAAGATTACTGGCAAGTTGAACAACGTTCAACTTCATTTATTTGAATATGCTATCGAGTATGTGAAAAAGAATTACATTAAAAGTAATCACTAATTCCACACTCTATTCATCATGGAACTTTCTTAATTGTATAATCTTCTCCTGTTTTATTTTTCGCTTTATATTTCCACAGAGATTGTATGATTGCATGTGGCAACGATTTGTTGAATTGTGTTGACTGAATTAGTGTCTTTCGCTATATTACTTCACTTGTTTTTTTGACAGGATTAATCTGCCATAAAGCCATTAAACAAAAAAGATTTTATTTTGTGACTTTGTGTTTTGGTGGCATGTATTTTTATATTATCTGAGTGTATCTGCGTCCTAACAAAAGGACCGAATGATTATGAAACAAAAAAAGCCATGGGGAGGTCGGTTTACAAAGCAGACAGCGGCCTCGGTGGAGTCCTTTACCGAGTCGATTTCCTTTGACTGGCGACTATACAAATACGATATTGAAGGCAGCATTGCCCATGCAACGATGCTTGCCAGTTGCAAGCTCATTACGGAAAAAGAAAAGGATGCAATTGTTAAGGGACTTAACGGGATTCTTTCGGAAATTCTTGCCGGAAAGTTCGAGTTTAAAGAGTCCCTCGAAGACGTGCACATGAATATCGAGTCGGCATTAATCGAGCGGATTGGCGAGGCCGGCAAGAAACTCCATACCGCCCGAAGCCGGAACGATCAGGTCGCCCTTGACCTGCGGCTCTGGACTCGCGATCAGATTCAGGCAATGATACAGCTTCTGGCAAAGCTTCAAGGTGAATTGGTAAAGAAGTGTAAAGAGCATTTTGGCCTTATTATGCCGGGTTTTACCCACCTCCAACATGCCCAGCCTGTCCTGCTATCTCACTATCTGCTTGCATACGTCGAGATGCTGGAACGGGACAAGACAAGACTCCATGATTGCTGTGTCCGTCTCAACAAATCACCATTGGGCGCTTGCGCCCTTGCAGGCACTACACTTTCCACTGATCCGCTGCATACTGCGAAGATGCTTGGTTTTAAAGGGGTATGTGAAAACAGTATGGATGCAGTAAGCGACAGGGACTTCTGTGTTGAGTATGCATTTTGTCTTTCCACAATTGCCATGCACATGTCCCGGCTCTGTGAGGAGTGGATTATCTGGTGCAACGATGAGGTTAAGTTTATAGAGATCAGCGACGCCTATTGCACGGGTTCGAGTATCATGCCGCAAAAGAAGAATCCCGATGTGCTCGAATTAATTCGGGGCAAATGCGGGCGGGCGTTTGGGCATTTGACGTCTTTGCTCACATTACTCAAGGGATTGCCGTTAAGTTACAATCGTGATATGCAGGAGGATAAGGTGGCGATATTCGATGCGTCTGATACCGTTCAAAGTTCGTTGTCTATACTGGCTGAGCTTGTGGCAAATACGAGTTTCAATGGTGAAAGGATGCTGCTGGCTTGCGAGAAGGGTTTTATCGATGCTACTGCGCTTGCAGAGTACCTTGTAAAAAAGGGCGTTCCGTTCCGAAAGGCGCATGAAATTGTAGGGAATATTGTGCGGGAATGTATCAGGGTTCATTACAGGCTGATGGATTTGAAATTGGAGGGTTTTAAGGCTTTTTCTTCAGTTATTGAAAAGGATATCTATAAGGTGCTTGGTGTGGAAAACTGTATTAAGAACTACAAAAGTTACGGTTCGACAGCGCCACAGTTTGTTAAAAAACGTATTGCATATTGGGAAAAGAAACTGAGTAAAGGATAAATGGGTAAATAATCTATGAACGCTTTTGAATACAGGGGTAAGACACTCTTTTGCGAGGATGTAAGGATTGACGATGTAATTTCGGAGGTAGGAACTCCAGCCTATGTTTACAGCAAAAATGCCATTCTGGCGCGTTATCAGGAGTTAAAGACGGCATTCCAGGATGTCGACACCTTGATCTGTTTTTCTGTCAAATCCAATTCGAACCTTTCCATTTGTAAAATCCTGGCAGATGAAGGATCGGGTTTTGATGTGGTTTCCGGCGGTGAATTGTTTCGCGCTGTCAAAGCAGGCGGAGACCCGTCAAGGATTGTATTTGCCGGGGTGGGAAAGATGGACAGGGAAATAAAGTATGCCCTGGAAAACGACATCTTTATGTTTAATGTGGAGTCTGCGGCGGAACTTGAGCATATTAATAAACTGGCCGGGGAGTTTTGCAAAACGCCGAGAGTAGCCTTGCGGATAAATCCGGATATCGATGCAAATACCCATGCAAAGACTACCACGGGGAAAAAAGAAAACAAATTCGGTATAGACCTTTCTGAAGCCGAAATGATTATTAAGCAATCTGCAAAATATCCGAATGTTGACCTGTGCGGATTGCACGTACATTTGGGTTCGCCTATTTATACGGTAGATCCATATGTGCGCGCCTTCAGGAAGATACTGGCGTTAATTCAAAAATGCAGAAACGATGGAATGGACATTGAATACATGAACATAGGCGGCGGCTATTGTATTTCGTATACAGGAGAAAAAGTCATACGGCCAAAAGACTATGCCTCAAAAATTCTGCCGCTGGTTAAAGAGATGCAGTGCAATCTGATTATGGAGCCGGGACGGTTTATCGTGGGAAATTCCGGGATTTTGGTTTCTCAGGTGATCTATACAAAGGAGACAGTACACGGGAAGAAGTTTGTTATCTGTGATGCCGCTATGAACGATTTGATACGCCCTGCCCTGTATGATGCATTCCACAGGATATGGCCTGTAAATACGAATATAAAAATGCCGGAGGTGGAAAATCCTGATAAATGTGCGGTAAAGAGAGGTATGGAATTGGTTGATATCGTAGGTCCGGTTTGTGAAAGCAGTGATGCCTTTGCAATTAATAGGGCATTTCCGAAGGTAAAAGAAGGGGATTTGCTGGCAATCTTCAGCGCCGGAGCTTACGGTTTTACCATGAGTTCAAGTTATAATTCCCGTCCGCGTCCGTGTGAAGTGCTGGTGGACGGTGATCAGTTTCGCATCATCAGAAAACGCGAGACGTATGAAGATTTAGTACGGGACGAAGATTTGTAACAATTCGGTTTAACGCAAAGTGGCAAATAAAGCAGTAAAATGAGAGGGTGAGATGGCAAAATATTATCCGATACTCCTGAATATTCAGGATAAGAAATGTTTGGTGATTGGCGGCGGCAACGTTGCGTGGCGCAAGGTATGCAGCTTGAAAGAGGCGGGTGCGCGGGTTACCGTAGTGTCGCCTGAATTCTGTCCCGAAATGGAAAGAGAAGCAGGGGTTGAAAGGATTCAGCGGAAATATGAAGAAGGATTCCTGAATGGAGCGTGGGTCGTGGTTGCCTCTACGGACGATGAAGAGGTAAACAAAAAGATTTATTATGATGCGACAAAGAGGGGTATCCTGGTGAATGTTGTTGACAGGCCGGAATTTTGTTCGTTCATAGTGCCGGCAACCGTTAGCCGCGGCGACTTGAGCATCAGTATCTCAACCGGCGGGGCAAGCCCGGCGCTTGCGCGCAATATCAGGGAGAGTCTGGAAAAACAGTTTGGGGACGAATATGCTGAATATACAAAACTCTTATCAGAAACGAGGAGAAAGATCATTTCTGAGGTTTCTGATGAATCGATAAGACGCGATATTTTGCAGCGTATTGCAGGGCTTGACATGCTTGAAATTGTTAAGCAGAAGGGCATATCTGAGGCAAAAAAGAAGATTTTAGGGATTATCTCTGAGAAAATTCTTAAGGAGAAATAAGTCGACAATCTCTATAGACTTCTTTTTCCTTGCAAGATTTTTTGTGAGTTGATAAGATAAAATTAAATGTAATATGAGATGTAAGATTGTTAAATCCTTTGGTACTGGCTTGTCCAGGTTAGGAGCATGAATGGCTGAAAAGACTGTTACTCAGAGAATAGACCTTAATGAATTAAAATCTGGCGGTTTCATAAAACAAACTCAAAAAGACCTTTTTACCGTCCGATTGAAGGTGCCCGGCGGAAGGATAACTCCGGAAAAGCTGACGAAGGTTGCAGAGGTTGCGAAAAAGTATAGCAGAATGGGATACTGTCATTTGAGCTTTAGGCAGTCGGTAGAAATTATCGGCGTGCATATCGATGACTTTGATGCCGTAGTGAAGGAATTGGCTACGGTAGGGCAGAAGGTTGCATCCTGTGGTCCAAGAGTCAGAGTGCCTACGGCATGCGGAGGCTGTGAGTATAACCCTAATGGAATTATGGATGCGCAATCAAAGTCTTTGGAGGTTGATGAGAAGCACTTCGGCACACCCTGTCATCATAAGTTTAAGATGAGTTTCTCGGGTTGTCCGATTGATTGCGCAAGGACAAGGGAGATGGATTTGGGGTTTCAGGGTGTGGTGTATCCTGTATGGAGCAAAGATTTATGTAATGGTTGTACACTATGTGCAAAGGCGTGCCAGGAAGGTGCGATAGTATCTGACAAAGAGGGTAGGCCGATGTTTGACGAATCCAAGTGTGTGTATTGCGGTGACTGTATCAGGGCATGTCCGACAGACGCCTGGAAGGACAAGAAGAGGGGTTGGCTGGTGCGTACCGGCGGAAAACACGGAAGACATCCGCGCGAGGCGGATCAGGTGGTCAATTTCCTGCCCGACAATAAAGTAAACGATTTTATATCCGCAACGCTGAAATGGTATAAAGAGAACGGCAAGCCCAAGGAAAGAATCGGTACAGTGATTGACCGTGTGGGTTTGGATAAGTTTAAAAAAGATGTTGTGAGCGCATTTGCCAAGAACTGATAATGAAGGATAAAAAAAAATTCGTCATATTTGCCCATAGCGGTACCTACGATAAACTTTATCAAATCGTTACACTGGCGATTACAGCGGCGTCTATGGGGAGGGAAACGTATATTTTCCTATTCTTCTGGGCATTGAGGAGATTTGTGAATGACGAGTTTGATGTTAAAAAATTATCCGATGAGTTTGGCGAAGAGGGTGGAAGATTGTCGAAACGCATGCAGGAGATTAATCCCGTCTCTCTCAAAGAGATACTTAATGAGGTAAGAAGGATGGGGAATTTAAAAGTCTATGCATGCACGGCAGCCGTGAAACTAATGGAATTGGAAGAGGAAAAGGTTAAATCAAAGGTAGATGACATCCTCGGATTAACTACTCTTTTGGAAATAGCCGAAGACGCTGAAACACAGCTATTTATTTAACGGGAGAAAGGCAGAGTCGTGGCAGGTACGGTAATAAAAAGTTCGAAGTGCACATCAAAGCGGGTTTCAAAGAACTCAATTTCTGATAGGATTGGAAACACCCCTCTTTTAAGAATAAATAGAATTACAAGCGACCTGAAGGATAGGGATGTAGAAATATACGTCAAGGCTGAGTGGTTCAATCCGGGCGGCTCTGTAAAGGATCGTCCCGCACTGCGAATTATTGAAGATGCTGAAAAATCGGGAAGATTAAACAGGGACAAAATTATTATAGATTCCACATCTGGAAATACAGGCATTGCTTATGCGCTCATTGGCGCATCGAAGGGATATAAAGTAACCCTGGTAATGCCTCAAAACGTTAGCGAGGAACGGAAGAGGATTGTTCGTGCCTTTGGGGCAAAGATTATATTTACGGATCCGCTATTGGGATCGGACGGCGCTATGATAGAGGCGAAGAGGCTTGTAACCGAAGATCCTTCAAAGTATTTTTATGCCGATCAGTATAATAATCCTTCGAACTGGAAGGCGCATTACGAAACTACCGGCGTGGAGATATGGGAACAAACGGGAGGCGAGGTAACACATTTTATTGCATGTCTGGGGACAAGCGGCACTCTTATGGGGACAGGAAGGCGGCTGAAGGAATATAATCCCGATATTAAGGTGATTTCGGTTGAACCGTCAACCGCTATTCACGGATTGGAAGGTATGAAGCACATGTCTACTTCGATTGTTCCTGGTATATTTGATAATCATTTTCCGGACAAAAAAATGACCGTGGAGACAGAAGATGCCTATGCA
Organism: Planctomycetota bacterium; assembly: GCA_016188675.1. Lineage (GTDB taxonomy): Bacteria > Planctomycetota > Brocadiia > Brocadiales > Brocadiaceae > Wunengus. Next base: position 15,998 of record JACPHJ010000055.1, on the reverse strand, counting down.
GCCGTCAAGCGTCTTGCGGCGGAAGAGGGCTTTTTCGTCGGGTATTCTTCGGGTGCGGCATTAGTGGCGTCACTGAAAGTGGCGAATGAAATTGACAGAGGATTGATTGTTACGATCTTTCCTGACAGGGGCGACCGCTATTTGAGTACAAGTTTTTGGGCAGGTGTATAAAAAAAGGGTTTGTTAAAATATTAGGGAGTTATACTTTGCTAGGTATTGATAATGATAAGCTTCGGTTTATACAGGATCTGGTAAAAAAGAGTTATCCGTACGAATGTTGTGGGCTTCTGCTTGGCATGAATGCATCGGAAAAAAAGGTGATTGAAGTCCGTCCTGTGCAAAATAAAAATACAGATAGAACACACGACAGATATGAAATAGAAGGTAAAGAGTTTGTAAAAGTTGATAAAGAAGCTTCTAAAAGGGGACTGCAAATCATAGGCATATATCACTCCCATCCCGATCATCCTGCAATTCCCTCTGTTTACGATACGGAGCATGCATGGGTCGGGTATTCTTATATGATTGCGGCGGTGGAGAAGGGAGTGCCGGTTGATATCAGATCCTGGATCTTTAATGAAGAAAAGAAGCAATTCGAAGAAGAAGAAATAACATTGTGCTGAAGAGATATTTATCATATCTCATGTCGATGTATGACTTGCGAAACGTGGATTTCTTGGGTTTTTTAAAAATTGACTCTGTTTTAAGGAGTTTTACAAATGGGAGAGGGTGAAAAGCTTGTTCCAGACGATCAAATTGATTTAAGAGGAGTACTCTGTCCTATTAATTTTGTGAAGACAAAGTTAAAATTGGAAATGATGGATTCAGGTCAGGTATTAGAAGTAATATTGGATGATGGGGAGCCGATGAGGAGCGTTCCTAGAAGCGTCAAAGAAGAGGGTCATAAGATCGTTAAAGTGGAGAATATGGAAGGCGCGTATCGTCTGTTGATAAAAAAAGCATAAAAGTATATGATATTATAGTAAAATATACTTGACTTTTTTCATCGATAAATATAATATGCGCATTCTTTAAGTTATATGTAATAGTCTGTGTTTTATATATAGTAAACAGTTTAAAAATACTAAAGAATAAGGGTTAATGTAGGAGGATGTGTCATGGAGACAAAAGATAAAAATAAGTGCTGTACATCGGAAAAAGAGGGGGGGATTTGGTTTACCATTTCCCGTAGGAATTTTTTGACATTGGCCGGGTGGGCAATGTTTTTTGCCACATTGGGGGCATACTTATCGCAAATTATGGGGTATAAGGGTTTCTTTTACCCAAAGGTGCTTTTTGAACCATCACCAAAATTTGCCGTAGGAGAACCAAAGGCTTTTCCGGAAAATTCTGTGACCACACTAAAGTCAAGGAAGATATTTGTTGTGCGTGATGGCAATAGTTTTAAAGCAATTTCTGTGGTATGCCAGCATTTGGGGTGTGCAGTAGAATTTTCGAAGGAAAAGAATATTTTTGAATGTCCGTGTCATGGAAGTAAATACTATCGAAATGGTGTGAACTTCGCCGGCCCTGCGCCAAGACCTCTAAATCATTTTGAAGTAGTTCTCGACGATGCCGGTAAGCTGGTGGTTGACACTAGCAAAATAGTACCTCTTGAAACAGAGTTAATTGTTTAATTTATCCTCATAATTCTTAATTTAGAGAAGGTTTGTGTGTTTATGGGACAGACAACTATACCTAAAAAAGGAGTAAGGGCGCTTCTTGATCTGGATTGGTTACAACAAAATATTCGCTGCCAGCATCGATGTCCAGCCCATATGGATGTGCCTGGTTACATCCGTTTGATTAGCCAGGGTAATTATGTAGAATCGTATAAGTTGATGAGAGAAACAAATCCGTTCCCCGCCGTTTGTGGATATATATGTCCACACCCCTGTGAATCCAAATGCAAACGTGGTGATTTTGACAGACCAGTTGCGATAGATGCCTTAAAGCGATTCGTTACTGACTATATTTATAAGAACAAGATAAAAATTCCACCGCCAAAAGTAACCCAGAGAACAGAAAAGGTTGCCGTGATTGGCGCTGGTCCGGCTGGTTTAACGGCTGCGAACGACCTTGCAGGAATGGGGTATAAGGTGACTGTATTCGAAAAAGAATCACAGGTTGGCGGTATGATGATGTGGGCGATTCCATCTTATAGATTGCCGCGTGAGCAAATAATGTTTGATGTGAGCCACATCATGTCGCGTGGTGTAGATATAAAGACAAATACCCCAATAGGAAGCCCCGGAAAGACGATTTCTGATTTGTCGAAAGAAGGCTATAAATCTGTATTTATAGCTGTAGGTGCGCAGAAGGGGAAGAGGCTTGAAATTCCAGGAGAAGAGGGGACATCGGGGGTTATGGATTGTCTGGAATTTTTAAAAAATGTGAATGCCGGTGACATGAGAAGCCCAGGCAAAAAAGTGGCCGTAATTGGCGGTGGGAATTCTGCTATTGATGCTGCCAGGACGGCGCAGAGGCTTAGTCCTGAAGTGTATATTGTTTACAGGAGGACACGGGAAGAGATGCCTGCCCTTCCGTGGGAAATAGAGGAGGCTGAACATGAGGGTGTTAAGTTCCACTATTTAGCAGCGCCTGTCAGGGTTTTAACCGAAAATGGAAAGGTTAAGGGACTTGAATGCATTAAAATGAAAATGGGAAAACCTGACAGCAGCGGAAGAAGGAGGCCGGAACCTGTACCAAACTCGGAATTCACCATTGAAACGGATTGTATTATTACTGCTATCAGTCAGGAATCCGATCTGAAATTTCTTGGTGATAACCACGGATTACAGGTCACGAAGTGGGGGACGCTTGCAGTGGACGAAACCCTTGCGACAAACAAGAAAGGTATTTTTGCCGGCGGTGACGTGACGTTGGGTCCTAGCACTGTCATTGAGTGTATCGCTCTTGGGCATTTAGCCGCGAAGTCAATCGATAGTTACATTAGGGGTGAAGAAATTCAAAAACCGAAGAAAAAGGTGTGGGTTACACTTTTAGATAATGAATTTAATTTAAGAGAAGAAAATTATGACGCGATACCCCGCGAGAAAATGCAAATGGGTAGAGCTTGGGCTGAATGACGTTCAGGCGAAGGTTGAGGCGGCGCGTTGCCTTAAATGCGACCTTAATATTAATGTAGAAACGAATGAAGGTGTACTTTGCGGTCGATGCAGCATGGTATGTCCCGTAGGCGCATTAAAGCAGGTTGAAGTTTCCGACGAAAACAAAGCGTATCGGCCTTTCGTTAGTCAAGATGGTATCGTGATCAAATATACTGATGTTTGTATTCGTTGTGGTAATTGTAAAGATTGTCCTGTAAATGTCATATCCTTAAAGCGCGTGCTTTGGAAACCAAACGAGGAAATTAATAAAACGATAGAAGAAACGGAGGAATAGGAGGATAATTTTAATTATGTGGGGAGGAAATAGCTTAAAATGTAATGTGGAGAAAGGGATATTCAAATGAAATTAATTCCGGATTTAATAAAGAAAATTAACGATAACAGGAATCCTGTTAATGTTTTATTATGTTCCTGACGTTAATAGAGCGTATGCAGATATTGTTGATTTGATGTACGTGGTACCGTTTGGCAGATTTTTGAGAAATTCTCACCGTTGGGGTGCGCATGCCATGGTGATTACGGTGAGTATACACATGCTTCGAGTGTTTTTGACAGGTTCGTATAAACCGCCACGGCAATTCAATTGGGTAATAGGTGTGATACTGTTGGTTTTCACACTTCTATTAAGTTTTACTGGATATCTGTTGCCTTGGGATCAATTGGGATATTGGGCAATTACCGTCGGTACGAATATGGCTCGCGCAACACCGCTTTTAGGCCACGAAGGACCGTTCGCGTATATATTGGGCATGAAGGCAGACAATGATATCCGTTTCGCATTGTTAGGCGGTACAACTATAGGCGCGCCTGCATTATTGCGTGCATATGTGTGGCACTGTATTGCAATACCTGTAATGGCTTCTGCATTGATGATGATGCATTTCTGGCGAGTCCGCAAAGACGGAGGCATCTCAGGTCCGTTGTAATAGTTTTCTCATGTTATCATAAGTTTATTGGAGATATTTCTGAGGAGTGGATCCATGGAAGTAAGTGAGGGGAAAAAGGGACTGGTAGAATTTAAAGACGATAGAGTTTTTACATGGCCCACCCTGGTTGCTAAGGAATTCCTTGCTGCAATTTTCGTTACGGTTGGGCTGCTTTTTTATTCGTATGTCGTAGACGCACCGCTAAGGGAATTGTCGAATCCAGGGCAGGCCGAGAACCCGGCAAAGGCCCCGTGGTATTTTTTAGGCTTACAAGAGGCTTTAGTCTATTTTGATCCATGGTTTGCCGGTGTTGGACTTCCAAGTCTTATTATCGTAGGGTTGATACTTATTCCATACTTGGATATTAATCCTAAAGGCAATGGTTATTATACATTTAAAGAAAGAAAGTTTGCTGTAACAGTATTTGGTCTTGGCTATATCTATTGGTATGTCCTGATATATATTGGCACAGCACTCAGAGGGCCTTTCTGGGCATTTTTCTGGCCGTGGGAAAAATGGACACATGATTTTCCCACTCCGCCGCCATTGCATGATTTACCATTATCGTTAGGGATTGTTCTCATGATGGGATTTTATTTTGTGGGTTTGGTTCTTCCTGCGATGATGAATCGGGACTTTTTTAATAGGCTAGGTATTGTCAGGTACGTGCTTACTATGGGGCTGCTTTTGACTATGATAGGCACTGTAATTAAGATGGTTTTAAGACTTTCATTTAGTATCAAATACATTATTGCTACGCCTTGGATCAATATTTAAATTGATTTAAGGATACTTAATTGTGAGTATTTCCAGAACAGGTGAATTATGAGCATACAAAGGTTAATTTTTTTCGGTTTGAGTGCCTTGTTTTTTATAGGCTCTTCAATGTGGATTAAGGATGAATTTAGTCCAGGATGGATAAAGTATCAAAAGGAGTATTATAAAGAACAGGCGATAAAAGTTGAAAAGGAGTATGCTGCAGCAAACTCTGTAAAAGAAAAAGAGTTGTTGGGTAAACGTCTTGCCTCTTTAAGGAGACATGTTTATGAAGTTAAGCAGATTCTCTTGAAAGGTGATTTCAGGTGGGATAAAGGGCAAAATGGCGATAAAGTAGACCGGTGTATAACCTGTCACATCGATGAAGAAAAACTAAAGGCCAAACATCCTAATGCAAAAGATTTCCCTTTTGATATCTATGGGTGCGCGGTATGCCATGGCGGTATTGGAAGGGCGTTAAACGAAGAAGTTGCGCATGAAGGGATTTATTACCACAAGAGACAAATGGAGCAGAGGTTAGTTGCGGCTGAACCACTGTTTGAGTTTTGGAGCGAATTGGCCAATCTTACTCCGGAAGAAACTGACCCAAATATGAGATTGGAAATGGGAGATTTTAAAAAATACAGCATTACCGGAGATAAGGCGATTTATGTGGGCAGTCAAAAGTGTCTTAAATGTCATACGGGTTTAACCTCACCGCATGTCGAGAGCTGGTTAAGGATCAAGTTTAAGACATTTGAGCGTGTGAAAGAGGCTCCTGATTATATTGCAGGTAACGCGGAATATCGTAAGACATGTCTAAAATGTCATACTACGGGATATGATGAAACCACTGGTAAATATTCTGAAGAGGGAGTTACCTGTGAGGCATGTCATGGTGCGGGAGAGGTATTTAGCTATTTTATGGATATTGGAAAGGCGCCGGAAGGTCAAAAGATTGCTAAAGTTGGCACATTTGGGACGCCTTACAATATTTGTGGCCCTTGTCACCATACACGTAACCATGAACTGCGTCTTAAATTTTTCCAGGAAAGAGGCGGTGATGACGAATGGTTTTTCCCTCAGCATACGACTCCATATAAGACAGGTTTGACTGAAAAAGTTGATGCTACAAAATCACTACCAAAAATTTACTAGAAGAATCTAGGTATATTCATTATAGTCAAACAGAGTGAAATTTCTGTTAATCAATAGTAATGGGCAGTTTTTAAGGGGAGGAGGCAAAAAATGAAATTGTTAAAACTGGGCGCGGTTTTACTCGCCGCCCCTTTAATATGGAGTTTGCAGACTGGAAGCGTAAAGGCGCAGTCTGAAGTAGAGTTAAAGGAGATGCAAAAAAAGGCTACAAGCTATTATGATATCTTGTATCCTAATGATACTTTGAAGGATTGGTTCGTTACTAACTCAGGCTTGGAAAAGGGAGCAGGTCCTTGGCAAAATTTATACAAGCCGGTTCCGCTGCAAATGTACTGGTTTCCAGTGAGACACTATGTAAAACCCGATGGGACGTATTATGATCAGTTGTTGGAAAGATTCAAACCGACTGATTGTGTAAAATGCCATGAAGAGGTAACTCCTGGGTTTGTGAATGACTGGAAAGATTCTACACACGCAAATCCAAAGAAAAATCCAAGGTTTGCCGAAAAAACGCAGCAAATAGAGAAAATGTTAGGCAGGGATATTAAGGAAGTAACCTGTAGTGATTGTCATGGGAAAGACCACAAAGAACTGCATATGCCCACCCCTGCAACATGTGGAGAGTGTCATCCTCAGCAAACGACAGAATTTATGTCAGAATCTGAGCGTGGCCGTCCTAATCATATAGAAGGTTTGGCGGCTAATGTGATTCCACCATGGTATCCGGAAATGTTCCGAAGGGGTTACCCGGCAGCGCAGTTTGGTTGCGATCTTTGCCATGCTACAGACCGATGCAACATTTGCCATACAAGGCATAAATTTGCCGCGGCTGAAGGTAGAAGGCCGGAAGCTTGTATGAGCTGTCATATGGGTTTTGATCATCCTGACGCAGAATCGTATGGAGAATCGAAGATGGGTTACATTTACCATCTGGAAGGAGAGCATTGGGACTGGGAAAAGCCATTAGCAGAGATTGTGCCTGGCAAGGATTATAGAACTCCGACTTGTCAGTTCTGCCATTTTGATCAGGGGAATGGTAAATTTGCCCATAACCCCGTAACTAAGGGTGTATGGAGAATGGGTACCGTTCCACCCAAAGGTGTAGATTACAAGTCTTCTTTGAAGAATTATCCTCATGGTATAAATCTTCCACCTTTGAATTATAGCCTCGATGTGTATTCTCCAGACAATAAAAAGAGAGCGGATCAGTGGGTGGCCGTTTGCAGCAAGTGCCATAGTCCTCGATTTGCTAGATTGTATCGTGAAAACTTGAATGATTTCATGTTTGAGATGTGGAGATTGCAGGATAGGGCTCAAGCTATATTAGATGATATCGTGGCAAATGATGAGTTTGAAGTTCCCATTAAAGAAAGGGACATCTTCCCATTAGGTGATATTCTAGCAGATGCGCTAGGACCTGGACTATTGGGAGATGCCGTGTATAATGCATTTAAAACTCAGGGTGGAAAGGTGCCTGTTATCGGACCAATTCTTGGTTTGCATGGTTTGTTTGCTACTGGAAGAAACAACCCTTCAGAGATTGAAATAACTTATGCTGATATGTGGTTTGGAGACAAAGCACATGCTTACAAGGGTGTCGCCCACGGCCAGCAGGATATCGCATGGTGGTATGGCGCTGCAAAGGTATATCAGAAGATTAATATACTGGAAAGCCAGTCCATAGCTCTTAAGAGGGGGAAGAAGGTTGATCAACTTTTAGCAGCAAAGGAAAGAAAAGGTATTGCCGGTATGGTAGGAAGTATTGTTGGTGTTGTTGCTGTGGTCATGATTGGCGCTGCAATGTGGAGAAAGAGAAGAGAGAGCCAGCATTAAAATGTCGTTTCCTTATCTGATATAAAAAACAAAAAAGGCATCTGGTGACAGATGCCTTTTTTGTTGATAAATCGTATTAAAGGATTATAAATATTGGAGAAGTGCATGTTAAATGTTATCAGAAAACACGTTTTGGGTTCGTTGCAATTTGGTGCATTTCCGTATGATTTTAAAAGTGATAGTGAAGCCTACAAGAAATCCAGGGTTGTGATCATGGGAGTGCCTTTTGATGGTACCGCTACGTATCAAACTGGAACGAAAACAGGTCCAAATGCAATATTGAATGCATCGGTGAATGTGGAACCTTACGATGAAGAATTAGGTGAAATATATAGGGTTGGGATTTTTACGGCAGGGACTCTTAATGTTGAAGAAATACATACTGACCCAAAAATGGTAATTGAAGCTGTATATCATGCCAGTAAAGGGATTGTAAAAGATAATAAATTTCTGGTAACGTTGGGAGGCGAACATTCTATTTCACAAGGTGTAATAAAGGCATATAAAGAAAAGTATAAGAGGTTATCAATCCTTCAACTGGATGCGCACCTTGATTTAATGGAACAATTTGGAGGAACCAGATACAGTCATGCAAGTGTATCCAGGAGGGTGGTCGAGGATTTGAGATGTAAAGTAACGAGTTTTGGTGTAAGGGTGGTATCAAAGGAAGAATACAACTTTTTTAAAAAGAACAAGAGCGAGGTAGCGGTATTTTATGCAAAGGATATCTACGATAACGATTCCTGGCATGAGGAAGCCCTGGATACTTTAGAAGATAATGTATATATTACTTTGGATGTGGATGGCTTTGATCCTTCCATTATGCCAGCAACCGGTACACCGGTTCCTGGCGGTTTGGGATGGTATCGGGTGATTGATTTTCTGCGTAAGGTGTATAAAGAGAGGAAGGTGGTGGGGTTTGATGTAGTAGAGTTGAAGCCAAATCCAGGGAATGAGGCGCCAAATTTTTTGTCTGCAAATCTCGTATATAAAAACATTGGATTTTATAAGAAGTATACTCTTTTATCTTAAAGAATGATTATAAAGAATAAGAGTGCATGCATTTTTGCTGTGTTATTTTTAGCGCCTTCCTTTGTTTTTGCTGAAACCTATTATAATTTATCTCCAGATTTAAAACTTTCCACAGAAAATCACTTGCGGTTTTCGGGAAATACTTTTGGGAATACTCTTGACCTGAATAGTGATAATAGTGACAGTGTTACTTATATGGGATATACCTATGATACGAAACTCAATTTTACCTATAAAGAATATTTGACGTCTTTTATAAAACTGGAGAGTAACGGACCGTTTGACTTTGATGCACCGATTGTGTCTGACAGGAAAATCAATACTCGTTATGGAGTGGTTGATAACTACAGCATTCCAGAGGTAATTCCACGGGTTGAAGAATATTGGATAGATTCTGTAGTTTTTGATTTGCCGGTAAAATTTAAGATTGGTCAGTATCCGTATCAGGTAGGGAACGGTTTTGCTCTTGGAGGCTACTATGAGAATTACGGTGCAAGTATTTACAGCACCAATGAGAATTTTCAATGGAGGGTGTATTACGCAAAACCCGATTTAGAAAACAAAATTATTCTAGGACCTCAAGTACCACAGGAAAGGGCATTGGATGTAGAATATGACTCAAATGCTCATTTTATGAGTTTTGATACTATTATTAAGTGGGATGATCATTCATTCCAGCCTTACGTGGGGTTATTACACGATACGACACCAGGCTCGAGCAGGGTTAATACGTATCCCTTCCCGGTAAATGAGGATAATTTGGGTACTATCGGTGTTGATGCTGACATAAACTTTGATAAGTTAAATATTGGATTCGAACTCGCAAAGAATTTTGGTGGTGCGAACGTTATTGGAGATGATTCCGATATAGTTCATAAAGGGTACATGGCATATGCGGACGTATCGTATAGTTTTGAAAAGGTTGTTCCCAGGTCTAAATTATTTATTAGTTCCGGCAACAAGATGGATGGTGACGACGTGTTAAGCGGCAGACTCACCTCACACAGTAATAATAGTTTTTCTGTATATTCTCCAACAAATGCAAACCTCTCAGATACGATTTATCCAGGAGCTTATGGACCCTATTTAGCAACGGGCGGCGGTTATGCCCTGAATTACGGCATCGCTCGCCCAAGTGCATTTGGTGATTCCTATCAATTGAACGATCTCGTCATGCCCAATATAGGAGTCGATGTGCAGATAACGGAAAAATGGTCAGTGTCGTTTGATTACTGGTATCTGAGGAGTTTTGAGCATGCCGTAGGAACGCGCAATGACCGCGCAATTACGTTAAGCCCTGATTTGGGGCACGAATTAGATTTTTATAGCAGCTATGATTTAACAAAACATATTTCCTTTAATCTCCTGACTGGGATATTTTTCCCTGGGAAATATTATCATGAAAAGAGGGATGACGGCGATGTTTTAGGCCTGGCGCCGGCTCCGCGGTACGATGGGGATGCCGACCCGGCTTATCAAATTGAATTAGCCACTGAGATTACATTTTAAAAATGAATAGAACAAACAGGATTTATTCTATAGTTTTTATTTTATGGTTGGGGCTTGTTTATAACTTATACGGATCAGATATAGTTACCCCTCAATCAAAGATCAATAATGGTATAAATGAAGATAAGCCACAGCTCAATGTCTATACGTGGGCGGATTTTATTGATCCTGAGATTTATTCGGATTTTGAAAAGGAATTCTATGTAAAAGTTCATATTGATTTTTATGATGACGAAGAGTTAATGTTTTCAACAATCCAGTCTGGGTCAGGCCAATATGACGTTATTTTCCCAAGCGATTCTTTAACAGATGTCATGTTAAAATCAGGTTTGTTATCGAAACTCAATATGCGCCGCATTCCAAATATACGTTATCTGAGAGATAAATTCAGGGTTATTACCAAAAGAAAGTGGATGGGGTATAGTATCCCTATTGATTGGGGGGTTACCGGTATTGCTTATAATACAAAATACGTTAAAGAATCTGTTGATAGCTGGGATATTTTTGGGGAGATAAAATATAAGGGTAAAATGGCTCTTTTGAGTAATAGCTATGATGTAATGACGGTTGGACAAAAGAGATTAGGCTATTCTTTAAATCCTGATAACCCTGCAGATATAATTGAATCGTTAAAAATATTAAAGGCGCTTAGACCATTTCTTCAAGAAGAAGGATTTATGCCTTATAATAAAATTATGGAAAAGTTAAAGAACGAGGAGTTGTGGATTGCGCAATGTTACAATGGCGATGCAGCCTTGGTAAATGAAGAAAATAATGCTATAAAATTTGTCTTACCAAGAGAGGGAACTGGTTTCTGGATGGATAATATAGCAGTTCCTGTTGATGCAAGACATAAACAGCTTGCTGAAAATTTTATAAATTTTATGCTCCGTCCCGAAATTAGCGCACGGCATACCAACTATTGTTATTTTGCCAATTGTAATAAGAAAGCAGGACTTTTTGTAGAGAAAGAAATATTAAGCAATCCATATGTTTACATAAACAAAAAAGAAATTGATAAATTGGAAATGTACAAAATCTTGAATCCCGATGTTCAAAAAAAGTTTAATGAATGCTGGGCAGAACTATTGAAATATTAAATTCTCGTGCATCTTTGATATTGCACGGGAAATGCGGTATTGCCAAAATTGTAGGTATTGAAAATTATGTATAAGACAAAAAAGATTCTCTCCATTATTGTTGTCATAGTGTTGGGATTTATTCTTCAGGATATTTTTGGTTGGAATGCAGGGGAGATTCAAGCAGATAATCGAGAAGAAACAGATGCACGTTCTTTCTTACTCAACGTGTACACATGGGCGGAATATATTGCTCCTGAGATTATTTCAGATTTTGAAAAGGAATTTCATGTGAAAGTTCATGTTGATTATTATGACCTTGAAGACGAGATGTTTTCTACAGTCCAGTCTAAACCCGGAATGTATGATCTTGTATTCCCAAGCGAGAGTTCAATGGATATAATGATAAATTCTCATTTGTTGTTGAAACTGGATAAACGCCACATCCCAAATGGAAAAAATCTGAAGGCAAGATTCAGGAACATTATAAGTAAAAATTGGAAAGGGTATTGTATTCCCATAGATTGGGGAGTTACGGGCATTGCATATAATACAAAGTACATAAAAGAACCTGCTGATAGTTGGTGTATATTTTGGAACCCTAAATATAAAGGGCATACGGCGCTGGTGGATGATCCCTTTGAGGTTTTTTCTGTAGGGCAAAAACGACTTGGATATTCTTTAAATCCAAAAAACTACAATGAATTGGACGAGGTGCTGGAAATTTTAAAAAAACTAAAACCATTACTCCACGATGAACGCTTTATGGCTTATAATAAGATTAAGGAAAAGTTAAAAAGCGAGGAATTGTGGATAGCCCAGTGTTACAATGGAGATGCGGCGATGCTTAATGAAGAAAATAACAATATAAAATTTGTAGTACCAAAAGAAGGCACGAGCTTCTGGATTGATACCATAGCTATTCCTGTTGGTGCGAAAAACAAACGACTTGCGGAGGAATTTATCAATTTTTTGTTACGTCCAGATATTGCCGCAAAGCAAACCAATTATTCTTATTACGCGAGTTGCAATAAAAAGGCGTGGGCATTTGTTGACAGGCGGTTATTAAGAAATCCGTATATTTATATGGATAGAAAAGAAACAAGCAGGTTAGAATTGTATGAAGTCCTAAATCCTGAAATTCAAAGAAAGTTTAATGAGTGCTGGGCGGATCTCGTGAAATATTAAATTATATAAAAGGGACTGGAATATTTATGAAGCTAAGTAAAAATAAAATACCGTTGTTTGTAGTATTTGGTTTGTCTTTTATTGTAGGACTTATATTTCTCATTATGCCATTTACCTCAAAAATGCCTGATGGGCTTGAAAAGGTGTCAAAAGATACTGTGGGATTTATCAAAAAAGATGACTTTAAATCTTCAGTGGATGCTCTTCTGCCGGGTTATACGGTACCTGGAATAAAACACAAATTTGATACCAAACGATACGCAGGTATTATCGGGATATTTGTTGTGTTTGGGGTCACGGTATTTATTGGATACTTACTGAAAAAGAAACGCAAAAATTTATAGATATAAATTGTCCTGTTGTCGCGCTTGATTAAGAGTAATGTCTATAATTATACTGATGTGCATAACAATAGTATGATTTGATCTTACTAACACGATAACATGACAAACTTCAAGTATGGTTCAATTACGTGGACTCCATCGGTTGGAAAATCTAAACCTTGTGACGAAACATCAATGAGTTTGTATGGTTTTTTCGTGAAATCTTTTACCAGTGATAATAATTGAAAAAATTTCGAGAAGTTCGTCTTTGCAATATTGGTAGAAAAGGCTAGAATTCCGTCTTCACGAAGGATATTGAGTCCAGCCCCTATTAAGCAAGGGATGTCTTTTTCTGCGGTGAATATCTTTGTTTTGCTTGTAGAAAAACTGGGCGGGTCAATAATAATCACGTCAAACGTCCGTCCCTTTTTTTGAAACCTTCGCAACCACTCCCATACATCTCCCACGATAAATTCGTGGTTGTTTACATCTAGTTGGTTCAGTGAAAAATTCTTTTTGCTCCATTCGATAGCCTTTTTGGATAGGTCTATATTGGTTGTACTGGCAGCGCCCCCGGAAATTGCGTAAATTGAAAAGGAGGATGTATAGCAGAAACAATTAAGCACTTCCTTGCCTTTGGCTAATGATTGTATCTTTTTCCGGTTATCCCTTTGGTCCAGAAACAGTCCGGTTCCTCCTCCTTCGAGAAGTGATATGTTGAACTTTATGCCATTTTCCGTTACAACAAAATCTTCCGGAATTTGTTTTCCTGACACTAAATGAGTTTTAATGTCTTCTCCCTTTAACCGTATCTTTTCCGTAATACTATCTGGCGTTAACGTTTCAATAAGGGTGCTGCAAATCCCTTCCTTTAATGCTGTATCGCGCGGTTTAAAATATTGCACAAGGAGATTTTTATCATAGACATCAATTGTTACTTCTGGTAATGAATCTCCATAGGAGTTTGCCAGGCGATATACGTTAGTAGTGGAGTGATTTATATATTTCTTTCTTAAAGACCACGCCTTAAAAATGGCCTTTTGAAAGGATACAGCATAGGCGTTGTGCATAAAAGATTTTATCTACAACTAGTATTTTCAAACGAATAATTGCTCCCTGATTGGTTGTTTATTCTGGGGAGACTTCTACTCTATTTCTACCCTTTGTAATAGCAGATGAGACGGCTAATTCAGCAGAATGGATTAGTTCCTCAGGAGAATGTCCTTTGAATTCGGAAGCTCCCATACTTACCGTGATCTTGCCCTTTGGCTGAATGTCTTCGTAGAGAAATGGATAATCATGGACCATTGAAACAAATCTCTTTGCCAGAATTAAACCTGAAGAAAGAAACGTATTTGTCAACATTATTGCAAAGGAATCGATCCCGTGTCTTACGAGCACATCGGAACCCCTTATATTTTTTCTGATAATCTCAGCAATCTTCTTCAAGATGAGATTGCCGTAATATTCCCCTTTTTTATTAATATAGTGTCCAAATTGATCGACATCAAGGATCAAAAGGACTAGTGGCAACTTATATCTTGTTGCCCTCTTTGTCTCTTGGGCAAGTCGGATGTGAAAATATCTGTAATTGAAGACCCCTGTCAGTTCGTCAATTAGCCTTGCCTTCTTTGGATATAAGACCTCGATGTTTCTCAAATGATTTACAATCTCTTTCGAAACAATGGCATCTTTACACAATACCATTTCTATTTGACCTAGGACTTCAAGCTTCTCATCCGGTGAAAGATTTGTGGATGTTATGGCAAAGATAGGTATATCTCTCAAAGCGGGGTTTTCCCGATACTCTTTGATTATCTTAAACCCACCTCCCGGTATATTTAAATCAACAATCATTAAATTTGGTTTAGTTGTCAATGCAAGATTAAGGCCGCCTTGTTTGTCAAGGGCTAATTGTATAACAAACCCTTCATTCTGAAGGATATTAAGGAGATTATTCTGTAGGGTGTTGTTATCGGTGATGACGAGAATGTTAATTGGATAACGGGCCTTTTTAGTCAACAAGGATAGTTCTGTTAGCTTTTCAAGGAGGATGGATTTATCTACGGGTTTTACGAGGTAGTCCGTTGCCCCCAGAGCAAAGGCAAGCTCCTTATTTTCTATTATTGAATGAATGATTACAGGGATGTCTCTCGTTTCAGGATTGGCCTTAAGTAACTGGAGAACCTCCCAACCATCCTTTTTGGGAAGCATAATGTCTAAGGTTATTACAAAGGGATTGAGTTCTTTTGCCTTGCGTATAGCTTCTTCCCCATCATAGGCATGAGCAACTCTGTATCCGGCTTGAGTAAGATGGATGGTTAGAATTTCTATTGTCGGGACGTCGTCCTCCACCACAAGTACCAATGGGCATTCTTCTTTTAAACGTGTCTCGTCAATTGATGTGGAAATGGGTTTTGGTATGCTGGTTTGCTTTTCATGAACGACAAAAGGTAAATATACCTTGAAGATAGCTCCCTGACCGTATGCGCCACCAACCTCTATCTGTCCCCCGTGCAATTCTACCAGTTTCTTTGTTAACGAAAGACCGAGTCCGGTGCCCTCGGTTGACTTGGATGGGTCGAGCTGTTCAAATTCTTCAAAGATTTTTTCCCTATCCTCGGGTCGAATACCAACACCTGTATCCCATACAGAGACCATGAGCAACTGCTGCGATTCTAAAGCCCACGGTAAAATTTCTTTGTTGCCTCTTGCCTTTTCTATATTTATTCCAACTGTTCCACCTTCTGGCGTAAATTTTATAGCGTTGCTTAGCAGATTGTATAGTATCTGTTTGAATTTGATTTTGTCAGCAGTAAAACTTTCAACTTCACTGCTCATTTCAATTTTTGGTTCTATCCTTTTCTTCCCAGAAAGGGGTTTTAATACCATTAATACTTCATCAACCGTTGTTTTTAAAGGGAATGTTTGGTATGAAAGTTCCATTTTTCCCGCTTCTATCTTAGCGAGGTCTAAGATATTGTTTACGAGGTGAATGAGGTGTTTGCCGGAGGTATAGATAGTGTTTGTATACCTTTGCTGTTTTTCATTCAAATCTCCAAA
>JACPHJ010000047.1 GCA_016188675.1 Planctomycetota bacterium | reverse complement strand
TTACTGGTCATCCCCAATGAGGTCACGTTTGTTGGTATTCCGCTTGCTCTTGTTTTAAGTGTGATATGCCCAGGTTTACACGATGCGCAGAATACCCTGAGAAATTTTTCATTGACTGGTGTCTGCCGATTAGATACGTTGATTGCATCCATGATCGGGATGCTTGTTGGAGGAGGTTTGATATTTCTCTGCAGTATTTTGGGAAAATGGATACTAAAAAAAGATGCCATGGGTTTTGGAGATGTAAAACTTATGGGCATGATTGGCGGGGTTACTGGCTGGAAATTGGCCGTGTCGATCTTCTTTGTTGCGCCGTTTTTTGGACTCTTAATGGCCATTCCTGTGTTATTATTTAAGAAAAACCATTTAATCCCGTATGGGCCATTTTTGTCGTTGGCTACGCTGGTGTGTATCCTCATGCAAGATTATTTTATAGGACTTGTTAATGTATACGTTCAACTCTTTGTCGTGTTGTTTTCTGGATTCCCTACATGATACTAACGAATGTAAAAATATCGAATTCCGATGTGGTTAAAATTTCTTTACTGTGAAAGGAGGAAAGGACATATGTTAGAAGGACATGGTATGGTGCGTGGTCTTTGTCTTGTTGGGATATTAGGAACACTGATCGCTGGTGCAGGTTGTGGTCAGATGAAGAAGCTGCGGCAGGAAAATCAGCAATTGAATGAAAGTATATCAAGCATGCAGCAAGAAAATGCAGAACTATCCTCGAAGGCGAGCCGGTACGAAAGCGAGTTGAATCGACTTGAGAATGAAAGAAGGGCTCTTGAAGCAAAACTAAAAGGTACAGGGGCAACCGTGAGAATAAAGAACGGAGCTGTTTCTGTATTACTACCCGGCGCTGTATTGTTTGATCCAGGACAAAGTACGTTACGGCCTCAATCCAAAGCGACACTCAAGAAGATTGCTGGCATACTGAAGACATCCGCAGCGGGTGAAACAGTCAGAATTGAAGGCCATACAGACAATGACCCTGTTCTGAAACAAAAGGACAAATACAAATCAAACTGGGAATTATCCGCAGCAAGGGCTGCTGCCGTTCTTCATTACATGGTTGAAGAATGCGGCGTTTCTCCCACGAGGGTTTACATTGCCGGATTCGGACAATACCAACCTATGGCGGACAACAAATCAAAAACCGGAAAGGCAAAAAACCGGCGCGTGGAGTTTGTAATAGTGCCAAGAGGCGGCGGCTAAAGTCAATTATAAAAAGTGAAAAAATAAGTTAGCAAATCCCCCTAAGTCCCCCTTTAGCAAAGGGGGACTTGAGGGGAGATTAATTTAATTCGTTAATAACAAGCCGGTTTAACATGATTGTCATTGTAGATTATGGGATGGGAAACCTCCGCAGCGTAGAGAAGGGTTTCGAACGGTTTGGCTTTGATGTCAAAGTTACCGATAACCCTGCAGAAGTTAGAAATGCAGATAAATTGGTGCTTCCAGGGGTGGGCGCCTTTCGGGACGCCATGGAAGGCTTACGTCAGAGGGAACTTTTAAGACCGATTGCAGATTACATCCAATCGGGTAAACCATTTCTGGGAATTTGCCTTGGGTTGCAATTGCTGTTTTCTAAAGGTTACGAAGACGGCGAACACGAAGGTTTAGGCATTATCCCGGGCAAGGTAGTCAGATTTAAATTTTCTGAAAATGGAACAAAGGAGAAGTTGAAGATTCCACACATGGGCTGGAATCAGATAAGTTTTCGGAAAGAGGAAAATCCCATCCTGAAAAATGTGCCCCATAATGCATATATGTATTTTTCCGGAGGACGACGCCGTTGTTGCCACCGAGACGGACTACGGAGTGCGTTTCACTTCTATGGTCTGGCTTAAGAACATCTTTGCAACGCAATTTCACCCTGAAAAAAGCCAGCAGTACGGATTAACTATACTTAAGAACTTTGGCAATTTGTAATATAATATGTTAATAATTCCAGCTATCGATTTAAAGGGCGGTAAGTGCGTACGATTGACCCAGGGGCAGAAGGATGCCGAGACGGTCTTTTCCGATAACCCTGCAGACATGGCTAAATCATGGGAAGAGCAGAGCGCCGACTATCTGCATATAGTCGACCTGGACGGGGCTTTTGACGGTGTTCCTAAAAATCTTACCATTGTCGAACAAATCGTTAAGCAGATAAAAATCCCCGTTGAATTTGGCGGGGGGCTAAGGACAACACAATCCATCAAAACAATGCTCGATCTGGGCGTAGATCGCGTAATCGTAGGAACAAAGGCCATAGATTCGCCATCGTGGGTAGATGAGCTTTGCAGGAAATTTCCAGGGCGTATTGCCGTTGGAATTGATGCAAAAAACGGCAAGGTGGCCGTGGAAGGCTGGACTTCAGTGTGTGAATGGACGGCCATTGACTTTGCCAGGGAAATCGAGAAGGCATCGCCCTGCGCCATAATCTTCACGGATATTTCAAAGGATGGCATGCTGCAAGGGCCGAACATTTCGAGTTTAAAAGAACTCTTGTCGGCTGTAAAAACCCCGGTTATTGCATCGGGAGGTATTTCCTCGCTGAAAGATATCGAGGCGCTTAGCCATTTACCCATTGAGGGTATGATTATAGGAAAGGCATTGTACACGGGACACATCAAACTTTCAGAGGCAAAACGGCTATGTAATTCACTTCATATCGAAAAGTAAAAACCACAAAAATCACACTACTACGGCGACAGATGAAGGTGATTAAGTCTTAACAATCCAAAACATTTGTGTTGGAGGTAACCCATGATTCCGTATGAAACGAAAGACATTCGGACCATTGTACTTCTGGGACACGGTGCTTCAGGGAAGACTTCGCTGGTTGAATCCATGCTTTTCAAGGCTGGCGCTACAACACGCCTCGGCAGTGTTGAAGACGGTACTTCAGTCGCAGATTACGACGCCGATGCAAAGGAAAAGAAGCATACCATTGACTCTTCTATCCTGCATTGCAATTGGAAGGGGCGTGAAATCAACATTATTGATACGCCGGGATACGTTGATTTTATTCGCGACACCATCACCTCCCTTGTTGCAGCAGAAACAGCCCTCATTACCATCTCCGCCGCAGACGGCATTCAAGTCAACACCAGAAAACTATGGAATCTGGCCTGTCAAAAGGGACTGGGAAAGATAATTGTTATTACCAAGATTGACGGTGAAAATATCGATTATCAGGCATTACTGGATTCCATCAAAAACACACTGGGATCCACGTGTGTCCCATTAGTATTGCCTATCGGAACCGGGCACGATTTTCAGGGTGTTGTGAATATATTCGAATTACCCAACCCTTTACCGAACAAAGTAGTGGGCAACGCACAGTCGGCGCACGATGCCTTAATCGAGACCATTGTTTCTGCCGATGATGCATTGATGGAAAAATACCTTGATGGAAAAGAGATTGATAAGCCAGCCCTGCAATCCTGCTTTGTAAAGGCAGTTGCAGGCGGAAACGTAGTACCCATCCTCTGTTGCTCCAACAAGAAGGTTTTGGGAATCGAAGACATACTGGATACAATTGCTCACTTTTCACCTTCTCCGCTTGAGGGAATCAAAAGAACTGCCATTGATGTCCAAAAAAATCAGGAAATCACCCTGGATGCCTCAAATAATGGCCATTTTAGCGGCTTAGTATTTAAGTCAGTGATAGATCCGTTTGTGGGAAAATTAAGTTATTTCCGGGTGGTTTCCGGCATGCTTGATGGTGAATTATCATTTTATAATGTGACGAGTAAAAAGGTAAATAAGGCAGGACATATTTATCGTGTCTTTGGGAAGGAGCAACAGCCTGTTTCGCGAGCTATTCCTGGCGATATTATCGCTGTGTCCAAGGTAGAGGATATTCACATCTCTGATACAATTTGCGACTCCAAACATCCAATAAAATTTCCCGAGATTCCATTCCCTACTCCCATGTCGTCACTGGCCGTAATACCCAAAAGTAAAGGGGCAGAAAAGAAGATTAGCGAATGTCTTCATAAGCTTACCGAAGAGGATAAAACCTTCAGGGTTTCCCATGATACTTTGACCAATGAACTGGTTATTACCGGTATGAGTAATCTCCATTTGCAGGTAATAATCAGCCGGTTGAAACGTCGCTTCGGGATTGAAGTGGAGTCCCATATTCCCAAGATCCCTTATAAGGAAACAATTACAACCAGGTCGCAGGCGCAATATAAGCACAAAAAACAATCGGGTGGCCATGGGCAATATGGTGAGGTACATATCAAAATTGAGCCGCTATCAAGAGGTGCTGGGTTTGAATTTGTAGATGAGATAGTCGGCGGTTCCATTCCCCGTCAATACATCCCCGCCGTTGAAAAAGGCATTCGGGAGGTTTTGGAGAAAGGCATATTGATCGGGCATCCCATCGTTGACCTGCGTGTACGATTGCACTACGGCTCATATCACGACGTGGATTCTTCCGAGGCGGCTTTTAAGATAGCAGCCTCGCATGCATTCCAGGATGCCTTCAACCATGCGAAACCCGTGCTTCTTGAACCAATCGTAAATGTCGAGGTTGTGATCCCCACGAAATTTATGGGTGAGATTACCGGAAACCTTTCCAGCCATCGTGGACACATCAAAGGGATGGATACTATGGGGGATTTGCAAATAGTAAGAGCCAGCATTCCCATGTCATCAATAGCCAGCTATGAAACTGAGCTTAAATCAATGACTGGCGGACAGGGTTCATTCACGATGGAATTTTCACATTACGACGTTGTGCCTGCACACCTCATGCAGTCCATAATTACCCAGGCACACGCCGCCCATGCTGCGAATGCAAAAAAGGAATAAAACAAAACGGTTATTTATGCACCTCTTGTAGTAAAGGTGGTGTGTATTCAAATAACCTCTTTTGACTCGAATATGCCTTTATTCTTTGATCTGCCAGTTCTACATACTCAGGTTCAATGTCATAGCCGATATAGAGCCTTCCATCCTTCAAAGTAGCAAGGCAAGCGGTTCCACTGCCGCAAAACGGGTCTAAGACAACATCTCCCTTGAAAGTATATAGTTGGATTAGGCGGTGGGGGTAGTTCCTCTGGAAAGGGGGCAGGATGCCCGATGCTACGGGCCGATACCGCTAGGAATGTCCAAACACTTTTTGTCCACCCTAAGACTTTTTCTTTTTAAATGAAAATTTCTTTCGTTGCTTCTTCAAGTTTTTGTTTGAAGATTATTTGATTAACCTCAAATACTCTATCATTGAAAAACACCCTTGAAATCCATCCTTCCCTGTATTCTTGTTTCACATCTGCATAGTGAAATTGATTATGACAATTTCCACAAACTACTAACAAATTTTGGATATGGTTAGCATTTTCAGGATTAATATGATGAGTTTCAAAGTAAGGGTTTTTATCTTTTTTTATAAACCAAAAGTCACAAACTTGGCAATGTCCCAAATATATTTTGCAAAGCAAAATCTTTATGTTGGGTGGAGCACTATCTTTTATTGATAGTTCTTTTCTAATGGTTTTTTTTCTTTTTTCTATATTGGTTTCTTTTATCAGTCTGTGAAACTCTCTTAATTTAACAATTTCATCCGTTGCTTTTGTCCAATTTGCTATTTCGATCAGGTTTTGTAATGCCGCTTGCTCATCAGTAGAATTATCAAATTCATTCTGAATTTGTTTTGTTTTAATTATAAAATTTGCTTCATTTACTAGCCTGTATACAAACTTATCTTTGTCTATGATTTGAATTACTATTTCGTCTCCGTTTTTAATTTTATTCTTCTCAAACCATTCTTTCATTCCGTAAATTCTACATTCACGAGTAGTACTCTCGTATGAGGAATATTTTTTTGTTTGTAATATTGTTGAATCATCCAAATATACCTGAATGGTATCAGCAAGGTCTGGAAACCATTTTGTTAATGAGACGGGAATAGCTATTAATCCCTTGTCTATTCGGCTCTGCGTAATTTTAATAGTTACATAGCTATAATTAATTTCACTCTTGTTTCGAATTATTTGATAGGTTTCCTGCATTATTAATCCTACTTTAATTTGTAACCCTTCCCAAAACCAAAGCCAAAGCCAATACCAACAATACTTTCACAGGCTGGACAAATCACATTTTGTTCTGGGTCGGTAACAAGGCTAAGCCTTGCACTACACTTTATTGTAATCTTTTCCAGTCCAAACCCATTCTTCAGTCATTACTGCAGTAAACCAAATTGCATTCAAAATCTTTTTACAATTTTTACAACGCTTTCTTCGAGGTTTCTTATTGGACATAGGCACACCTCATTACAGAACTGTTTGATTTTTCGTAATTTCTTTCAGCGAATTTATAGATAAGCAACGCTATTGTAATCTTCTCCTGTGTTGAGCCGACTTCCATTCCGGTTTTGCCTGCCCTTGAACTTTCCAATTCTGCCAATTGAAACAAATACGGTAAACGCCTTTTGATTTTCGCTATAAGTTTTTCATCTCCAAATATTTCTATCAAGCGGCTGGACATTCTTCATTCCTCCATTATTTTATAACTCTTATATTAGGCGGCACATCCTCAGGTAATCTTGCTTTCGACTTTAATCAACCATTAGCGATTGGATTTACCTCATCGCAATCTTTCCAATCCTTTAAAGTAGATAGTATTTCATGTTCACGGATGGGTATATTTCTGGCTTTTTCATAGGCAGCATTTTTGTCTACTGCATCTATTTCGTAAGTACAATATCCAGAAAAGTATCTTCGAACAACAAACTTCATATTCTCTCCTCAATGGTCAATTATTGGATAGTAGCTGTTTGTAATCGGGGTATTTCCCATAACAATAATCGGAATTTAACGGATTCCGTAAAGGACCTTTTTTCAATTTCTTTGTTCCAGAGTTCTATCATGTTGGGATTCTACTTTTTTTTGATTAAGATTTAAAGTCTTTTATGGGGTATGGTATTGCGTATAACTGTTTTTATTCAAATTGGTAATGTATAGTAAACGCAATAAATAACTCATATTACTCCATGGAAAAGTCTCCTGGCAACCCCTTGTTGTATCTGCTTATTATCCCCGGGTTCATTTTTTGTGCCTGGGATTCCAATTTTATATTCCTAACCCGAACAAGACGGAAAAGGTTTAAGAAGGGGAAAGAGAGAAAAAAGAAAAATGGAGAAAAATAAAATGTGAAAGCACTTTTAATCATTCTTTCTCCGTTTCGCCGCCTT
This sequence comes from Planctomycetota bacterium, assembly GCA_016188675.1. GTDB lineage: Bacteria > Planctomycetota > Brocadiia > Brocadiales > Brocadiaceae > Wunengus. The sequence goes on along the minus strand of JACPHJ010000047.1, from coordinate 24,262 downwards.
CACCCTTTCTCCTTCCTTACACACATTCTTGCTTAAAACCTGATGAATTATTTATTGAGGGTGACTTATCTCTTATGCCATGTCATTTATTGATACAGGCAATTATGCACCAATATGTTTTAGTTCTTTGGGTCTGACTCGTTTTAAGTTCAGTTTTCGCTCAAGCATAAATTTATCAGACTCCTCTCTAATTCTTTTTACCTTCTGCTCAGCGCTTAATCCCTTTTCTTCCTTGTAGATTTTCTCCATTATTTCATGTATTTCCTTTAATTCCTTCACAATTATACCACCTCCTCTGGTGAACAAATTTCAATCTCGTGATAACCCAACAACCTATTTACGCCATTAACAATAACTCTCGTCTTTAGTTTTACAATATGCTCGAAGTTCCAACTGACGATTGCTTCTATTTCGTTTATTACAGCCACAGCTATATGAAGCGCATCGCTTCTATATTTTTCTGGAATAACCCCTTCCTTAATATATCGTTCAGCTAATTCCTCCGTTTCCAAATCTATTTCCAGCAATAGAGGGTTGACTTTTCTTAGTAATCCTTCCAATTGAGATTTCTTAGGTTCTGATGCTCTGCTGATTTCTCTGACAACTTCGTCTGAAATGTAAACTCCTTCAGCTATCAATGGCAGGTTGCTAAAAAGCTTTAAGGTGATAGCTTTTTTTTCTGAATCGCCATTTATAAATGCGAAATTAAATATTGTTGTATCGAGGTAATATTTAATTTTCCTCATAGATTAAAACGCCTTTGCTATCAAAGTGTCTTTAATGCGTCAATCTTTGCAGTCAAGATAAAATCACTCTCTGTCAATCCATTATTTATTAATTCATGAAGTTTCTATATTATTTTGTCAGTAAATTTAATTGATGTCTACTTCGATTAAAATTACTTCAAGGTGAGGATGGAGTGTTGGGCTATTTCCATGACCTTGGAAGGGAAGATGCCCAGTTGGAGTGTGCCAACTACCGAGATGACGATGGCGGCAACAATTAAGGGAGAAATGGTGAGAGGCTGAAAGTCCCTGGTGGGTTCTTTCATGTACATGATCACCGTGATTCGCAGGTAATAATAAACGGAGATGACGCTGTTTATCACGCCAATCACGGCAAGTCCGACATAGCCCGATTTCATAGCGGCGCTGAAGATATAAAATTTCCCTACAAAACCCGCCATGGGCGGAATACCCGCCATGGAGAGCATAAAGAGCGTCATCGCTATGGCAAGGAGCGGGTGTTTATATCCCAACCCTGCATAGTCGTTAATCTGTATGAATTCATCACCCTTCTGGCTCAATACTATAACAACGGCAAATGCCCCTATATTCATAAAGACATAAGCCATAATATAGAACAAGGTGCCAGATACCCCCATGTTATTCGCAGCCACCAGGGCAATCAGGAGATAACCCGCATGTGCAATGCTGGAATACGCCAGCATGCGTTTGATGTTCGTTTGGGCAATGGCCACGACGTTTCCAATCGTCATAGTCAATACGGCAAGGATGAAAATAATCTTTTGCCACTCGTAATGTGTAGAGCCGAAGGCAGTCATAAAGATTCGTAAAAATGCGGCAAATCCGGCGGCTTTTGGCCCAACAGACATAAAGGCAGTTATCGCCGTTGGCGCACCTTCGTAAACATCGGGTACCCATGCGTGGAACGGCACAGAAGCAACCTTAAATCCAAGTCCGACGATGATCAACCCAATGCCCATGAGCAAGAGGGGATCTAAAGTACCGCCCTTTCCTGTAATAAAACAGGCGATTTGTTTGAGGTTGATAGCGCCCGTTGTGCCGTAAACAATAGAAATTCCGTAAAGCAAAAAACCCGTGGCAAATGCACCCAGCAGGAAATATTTCAAAGAGGCTTCGTTTGAGATGAGTTTCGAACGTTTAAAACCAGTCAGGATATAAATGCTGATTGACATGACTTCCAGGCCGATGTAAATGTTCAAAAGATCGGCGCCGGATGCCATGAGCATCATGCCTATGGTTGAGAACAATAGTAATGCATAATATTCCCCATGGTTAATCTCCTCCCGCTTGATGTAGCTGTGTGAGATGAGGATAGTGAGTCCTGTACTAAGGAGGAAGATAAAATTGAAAAATAAGGAATAATTATCAATCGCAAAAGATTCACTAAACGAGAACAGTGTCGTTCCGACAGAGTTCCTGGACAAGATGGCTGCAATGATAATTCCCAACAGGGATATATATGCCAGGTAATTCTTATCCCCAAATTTTCTTGATGATACGACGTCCGTAACAAGCACGATCATACCGAATCCTGCAAGAATTAGTATCGGCAGGATGCTTAAGATATTAAATGTCATAATCGAGACATTTGTCATAAAATATTACCTTTATCAAATCAATAAAATACTTAGAAGAAATCCAAAATCCGAATATCGAAATCCGAAACAAATATCAAATATAAAATCTATAGTAAACGAAAAGAGACTGTTGTCATTTCGAGGGAGCAGATCGACTGAGAAATCCTAAGATTCCTCGCTTCGCTCGGAATGACAAGTATTCAATCATTAAAATATAGTTTTTCGAGTATAGGACTTCGTGCTTCGAATTTGATTATTGTCACCACTCTGTTTTGTTCTCAGGAACTATATCAATCTTTGGCGTTGCATTTTCCTGTAACTGTTCGGGTTTGTTTTGGGCCCGAACGTTGGATGCAACATTTGCCTTATTTCCCACCTGTTTCAAAAGGTGATTTACCGTGGCATCCATCTTTCTGAGAAACGAGTTGGGATAAATGCCAATCCAGAAGATCATTAGTACAATCGGGAGCAGGATAGCCCATTCCCGCTTATTCATATCTTTTAATGTTTTGTTCTCTTCATGAGTTATCTCGTGAAACATCACCCTTTGAAACATCCAGAGCATGTACACAGCAGCAAGGATAATACCCGATGTTGCAATGGATGCATACAGGATGCGAGACTTGAATGTCCCCACCAGAATAAGGAACTCTCCAACAAAGCCGTTTAGGCCTGGCAGTCCAATAGAAGATAAGGTAACGATCATAAAGAATGTGGCAAAAACAGGTATCTGCTTAGTCAAACCGCCAAAATCGGCAATCATCCGTGTATGCCTTCTCTCATAGAGCATCCCGACGATAAGGAAGAGCGCCCCAGTGCTGAGACCGTGATTAATCATCTGGGTAATGCCGCCCTCGATACCCTGAATATTAAAGGCAAAGATACCAAGCATTACAAAACCCAGATGACTCACGCTGGAATAGGCAACAAGTTTTTTAAGGTCGTCCTGCACCATAGAAACCAGAGCGCCATAAATTATACCCACAATAGCCATCCATGAAATTACCGGGATGAAGGCATGGCTTGCCTCCGGGAACAAAGGCAGGCAGAACCTCACAAAGCCGTACGTCCCCATTTTCAAGAGGACGCCAGCCAGGATCACACTCCCTGCCGTCGGCGCTTCCACGTGGGCATCAGGCAGCCATGTGTGAAACGGAAACATGGGCACCTTGATGGCAAAGGCAAGGGCAAAGGCAATGAACAGCCAGAATTGGACGGCAAAAGATATATCGAGCCGGTAATATTCCAAGAGATTAAACGTATATTCACCAGTTGCCTTGTAATTCAGGAAATACAAGGCAATGATGGCCAGGAGCATGAATACGCTGCCTGCCATGGTATAAATAAAGAACTTAACGGCTGCGTAAATTCTCCTAGGGCCTCCCCAGATGCCGATAAGAAGATACATCGGGATCAGCATGAGTTCCCAGAATACATAAAACAAAAATAAGTCTAACGAGATAAAGACGCCAATCATGCCTGTCTCAAGCACCAGCATGGCAATCATGTATTCCTTTATGCTCTTGGTGATATGCCATGAAGCCAGGATGGAAAGGGGCGTAATAAAGGTCGTCAGGAGTATCAGAAACAGGCTGACTCCGTCTATCCCGACATAATAATTAATTCCAAAAGAAGGAATCCACGGCAGTTTTTCGACAAACTGCATCTCGTATGCATGCGAATCAAAATTAAAATATAAAGGCAGGGAAATAAAAAATACGACTATAGAAACTAACAGAGACGTAACCCTGATAAGTTCCTGTTTTTTCGAATCAATCGACAGGATAAAGATTACTCCCACAATCGGAAGAAAGGTTATTAATGAAAGAATAGGCATAGATATTTCTTTATTTTAAAACGGTAATTTTATAAAGGTGCTTTTTCAGGACATCGTCATTTTTGATTTCACTTGCCCAGTGCGACATACACAATAATACAGATACAACCAACTACAATATAAAAGGCGTAGTTGCGTATATATCCTGTCTGCAAGTAACGCAAGGTATTGCCAAACCATCCGACCAGACGGGCGATGCCATTTACGGAGCCGTCAATCATCAGTGCATCCACCCGCTTCCAGAGTTGAACCGCCATGATCTTCGTTGACTTTACGAAGAGAACGTCGTAAATCTCATCAACGTAGTATTTGTTCAACAGGAGTTTATAAATCAAGCTGAACCGTTCTGCCAGTTTTTTGGGCAGTTCAGGCTTCTTAATATACATCTGATAGGCAAGGTAGATACCGGCAACGGCAATAGCAGTCGAAACGACCATCATCAGGTAAGGAAGCGCTGCACTATGGTGCGCTTCTGCCCCGGCGATGGAACCTTCGGCATGCTCATGTCCGCCGAATACCGGAGACAAAAAGCCATTGATGGCGCTTGCACCTGGAATACCCAGGAATCCGCCAAAGAATGAAAGTATTGCCAGCACCGTCAAAGGAAGCGTCATATTTTTTGGGGACTCATGTATGTGTTCAGCCACATGATGATCTACCCTGGATTCCCCATGAAACGTCATAAAAAGCAAACGGAACATATAGAAGGCCGTAAAGAAGGCCGCCAGTGCGCCAATCGTCCAGTATATGAAATTCCCGCGAACAAGCGATTCCAACAAAATTTCATCTTTGCTGAAAAATCCTGCAAAAGGCGGAATACCAGCAATAGCAATGGTACCTACCAAAAATGTCTTGTATGTGGTAGGAATATGATGTCTAAGTCCACCCATTTTTCTCATGTCCTGCTCGCCGGATAGGGCATGAATAACGCTGCCTGAACCTAAAAACAGCAATGCCTTAAAAAATGCATGTGTCATGAGGTGGAAGATGCCTCCAGTAAATGCACCCACACCGCAGGCAACAAACATATATCCTAACTGGCTGATCGTAGAATAGGCCAATACCCGCTTGATGTCATTTTGCACCAAACCGATGGATGCAGCAAAGAGCGCCGTAACAGCACCAACACCGGCTACTACGGTCATAGTAAAAGGGGACAACATATAAAGGACGTTGCATCGCGCAATCATATAAACACCTGCCGTTACCATAGTCGCCGCATGGATAAGCGCACTGACCGGCGTGGGACCCTCCATGGCATCAGGTAACCACGTATAAAGAGGTATCTGCGCAGATTTGCCCGTAGCGCCCATAAACAGGAGCAGGGTGATAATGGTTACCGTAAAACCGCCTACTTCAAAATTTCCATGAGATGCGGCACTGAACACTTCTGTAAAATCTATCGTATGAAATGTCAGAAATATGAGCATAATGCCCAGGGCGAAGCCAAAGTCACCTACCCTGTTGACCACAAATGCCTTCTTCGCCGCATTTGAAGCCGATTTCTTCTCGAACCAGAATCCAATAAGCAGATAGGAACATAACCCGACCGCCTCCCATCCGATAAACATGAGGAGGAAGTTATTGCTCAAAACAAGCAACAGCATAGAGAAGGTGAACAGGTTCAAATAACAAAAATAACGATGGTATCCCTTATCGCTATGCATGTAGCCAATCGAATAGACATGAATGAGGAATCCAACCCCCGTAACGACAAGTATCATGAGGGTGGATAAGGGGTCTACCTGCAAACCAGCCGCAGATTTAAACGAACCGGATTCAATCCAGCTAAACAACTGTTTTTCGAAGAGACGCGCATCGGGCGGCAGGAGAAGAAGTCCTATGAATACCAGTATCGAGACAAAAAAGGACAGACCGATTGCCCCGCAGGCAACGTAGCCCACAGTTTCCTTCCGCAGGTTTTTACCGATCAAGCCGTTGATGGCCGTCCCGATTAACGGGAATAACAGGATTAATGCCACTAAGTTAAGCATGTCGCTTCCTAAAGCAAATTAGTCAGATAAAGATTTTTGAATTTACTACTTACCCACCCCTCAATCCCCTCCCAAGAGGGGACTTTAAATCCCCCTTAGGAAAGGGGGATTCAAGGGAATTGCCATTCCCCTCTTTTTAGAGGGGAATCAAAAGGATCGAAATTACCATTTCATGATATTTATATCGTCAATATTTACAGTCTCTTTGTTCCTGAATACGGCCACGATAATTGCCAGACCAACAGCGGCCTCGGCTGCGGCAACCGTCATGGTAAAAAATACAAACAACTGGCCTTGCATGGAATTGAGGTAATGTGCAAACGCCACAAACGAGATATTAACGGCATTCAGCATGAGTTCGATGCACATAAAAATTATGATGGCATTCCTCCGTATCAGGACGCCAACAACGCCCAGCGTGAACAGAATCGCACTCAACACCAGATAATGAGTAATGGTAATCATCTTATAGTTTCCTTTTCGCCAGCATAATTGCCCCAATGGCCGCTACGAATAACAATATAGAAGTTATCTCGAATGGCAGGAGATAATCGGTGAACAATAAATTGCCGATCAGTTTCGTATTTCCAACGGTATTCACGTAGGCAGTTGTATATTCGCCGTGTTTCCCTTGCAATAATTTGGACTTTAGAATCATACAAATGGCCACAAACAGTACAATTCCCATAACGATGGCCGGTATCCTTTGAAAGGGCAAGGCGTTCTTTGCCTCCTCTTTGATATTCAAGTTTAACAACATGATAACAAAGAGGAAGAGCACCATAATAGCGCCTGCATACACAATGACTTGAACCGCCGCAATGAATTGCGCCTCAAGCAAGATATAAAGCACCGCAATGCAGACCATCGTCTGTATAAGGTACAGGGCGCTGAAGACGGGGTTTTTCTCGAAAATGAGATAGACCCCGGCGACTACGGCGATTGTCGCTACAATATAAAATAAATATGCTTCCATAGTGTAATAAGTGTTACCGTAAATCTAAAATTTTAATTAAGTCTTAACGCGGTAAATTTCTTTTCCTCGTAAGGTCCAACAGCTTTTCTTTATCGAAAACGTCCTTATTGTCATATGTTGCCAGTTCGAAAGTATCCCGAAGGATAATTGCCCTTACGGGACATGCCTCTTCACAAAACCCGCAGAAAATACAGCGGAAGGCATCCAACTCATAGGTTTTTGGATATCTCCTGTGGGTTTCATCCTCCGCCCCTTCGACAGTGATGCATTGAGAGGGACAAACCCTGGCGCACAATCCGCAGGCGACACACTTTTCCCTCCCGTCTTTTCCTATCTGCAATTCAGGCAGCCCACGAAACCGTGATGCAAGTTTTGGCCTCTCGTCGGGGTACTGCATCGTGACGCACGTATTCGGATTTAAAAATCTCTTGATTGTGAGTGCGAGACCTTTAATTAATGGTACGATCATATTATCCTTTAAGAACCATGATAAGCCCTGTAATCAATATGTTGAGCAGGGAAAGGGGCAACAAGAATTTCCAGCCAAAATGCATTAATTGGTCGTATCTGAGCCTGGGGTAAGTGGACCTTACCCAGATAAAGAAAAATAAGCAAGCCGACAATTTTAACATAAACCATATCACTGGCGGCAGGAATGGCCCGTGCCACCCGCCCAGGAAAAAGGTAACGGCAATGGCAGATACCGTAATCATGTTGGCGTATTCGGCCATAAAAAACATGGCAAATTTCATGCTGCTATATTCCGTGTGGTATCCTGCCACAAGCTCAGATTCTGCCTCAGGGAGGTCAAACGGACAGCGATTCACCTCTGCAATAGCGCTGGTACAATAAATAAAAAATCCAATCGGTTGTAACAAAATGTTCCAAAATTTTGCCTGGCCGTTCACCACATCCACAAGGCTTAGCGACTCCGTCAGCATTACAACTCCGATAAGCGACAGACCGAGGGTCAGTTCATAGCTGATCATCTGGGCTGACGACCTGATCCCGCCCAGTAACGAATATTTGTTATTCGATGCCCAACCGGCCATAACAATGCCATAAATGCCCAGAGAAGAGACGGCAAATATATACAGAAACCCCACATTGATATCGGTAATTACAAGGTCTATGTTGTGTCCAAAAATCTTCACCTTGTCCCCGAAGGGAATAACGGCAAAGGTAATCAGTGCGGGAACCAGTGTCATTATGGGTGCGAGAACAAAAAGCAACTTGCTTGCCTTTTGTGGAATAATATCTTCCTTGAACAAAAGCTTGATGCCGTCCGCTATTGGCTGCAATAACCCGTGCGGGCCGACTCTCATAGGTCCCAGACGGACTTGCATGTGCGCCATGATCTTCCTTTCGAGCCAGATCATGGCGATAATTATGGTTTGAATCGCCCCAAATACAAGCAGTATCTTCACACAGGCGATAATAATATAAACAAGTAATTCTTTATTCATGGATCAACAAAAATAGTCATTGATATTCGTATACTATTAAATCTATTTCTTCTGAAACTTTGAGAAACTCCTTATCGGCAGCAAGAAAAGGAACTTTTAAATAAATAGCTGTAGCTATAATAATTGCATCGGGTAGTTTGATTTTGTAATTTCGTTTAAGTTTTATAGCTTGGTCCCAGACCACATCATTCCAGCCGACTATAGTTATCTCACTCAGGAATTCTTTTATTTTGGACTCTTCATCTTTTGTAATTTTGCTATAACTCAGAATCTCGACTTCAGTTATGAAAGAAGTAAATACCCTTTTGCCGTCTAATAAATCGGCAACTCTTTTATCTCCCTCCAAGAGATAAAGCGCTATATTAGTGTCAATAAGAATGTCCCCATTCATTCCTTAGTTCCTTTTGGTACTTCACAGGCTCGACCTTCCATTTAATAATGCCGCAGTATTTGTAAGCATTAAATAAACGTTTTTTCTCGATACTCTGTACTTCTTTTTTCTTGTTTTCGTCTATATGATTTTTAATAATTATTACACCCATTATCTCTCTCCAAGGTCTTAAATTTGTGAGTTAACTACTAGGCAGCCTTTGGTTTCTCAGTCCAACTAACTTACAGACACTCGTTATGCTTAACCAGCGCTTGCCTCAACACTCTGCATTCGCTGGCCACAGCACTCTAAAATACCCGTCGTTTCCACGATCACCTTTATCTTCTGTTTGCAAACATCACACACAAAGGTTACTCCGCCATCCGGCTTATGATGGGCGGTTGTCCAGGTGGCCATCATCCCCTTGACTCCGACAAGATTCATTTCCTGACCGCAGCAAACCAGTACCCCAAAACCTTCTTCTGCAACAACGACCTTTTGCTTGCAGATCTCACAAAAATATGTTTGCCCTTTCTTCGCCATATAATTACACTGTCTCCTTATATATTTTGACAGAGGTATGTATCCCTTCGCGCAAGAGATTGACAGGCATCCACTCGTAATCTTCGGAAACAAAAACCGTTCTTTCAGGTAATTTACCGGTAACCTTTGCCTTAAGCGTTAATTTGTTTTGAGCAGATTCGATTGCTACCTTATCCCCATTATTGATTTGCAATACCTGCGCATCCTTTTTATTTATTTCAACAAAACATTCCGGCGCAACTGCTATAAGCGCTTTTGAATGTCTGGAAAAACTCCCCTGATGATTCAGACTGGCGCCGGTCAGCAATACGAACGGGAAATCCTTATTTTTCTTGATCTCAGGCGATCTTGGCTTAACAATACTAAATCTATATTTCGCTGATTTATTTCTGTTATATACGGAAGACGCCCAGTGAAATTCTTTCCTTTTTAAGCGATCATAATTAACCCCTGCATAAACAGGAGATATACTTTCCATCTCCGTTAAAATTTCTTTTGGGGATGCATATGAACAGGGGCGTCCCATCTTTTGGGTCAGACTACAGATAATTTGCCAATCGGGTTTCGCATCACCTACCGGCTTTATGGCCTTGTTCAGCCTTTGCACCGTCATGCCCATATTGGTAAACGTACCTTCCTTCTCTGCAAAAGTAGCGGCAGGAAGTACGACATCCGCCAGTTGCGCGGTTTCTGTCAGGAAGGTATCCTGGACAACAATAAAATCTATCTTCTTACAGGCATCTTTGATTTTCTTGCCATTTGGGTAGTTTACGATGAGGTTTTCACCCATGATATAAAGCGCCTTTAATTTGCCGTTGTGCGCAAGATCAATAACGTTTTCAGGTACTTTCTTTAAAATGGCATCAGAAAATTTGACACCCCATGACTTTTCGATCTTTTCCTTATTGGCCGTATCATTAATATTGACGTATCCAGGAAAGAATCCCGGCACTACACCCATATCATTTACGCCTTGAGAGTTATTGTGAGACCTTGAAAAGAAAAGAGAAACCTTGCCGGAACCGGCATCCCCACCACAAGCAGGATTGATCAGTGCACAGAGGTTCATCAATGCCCTTATCGCATCCTCCCCCAATGTGCTTTCTTCTATATCTTTGCCGCATACAATACAACAATTCCCCGGTTTTGTCAGTAATAACGCCGCATTCCTGATTGCCTCCTGAGCAACACCGGTTATTTTAGAAGCTTCCTCTTTGTTGAACCTGTCAAGCGAGGAGCGTAATTTATCAAGGTCGCTTGTCGATGTTTCTACCTTTTTTAAATCAACGAGTTTCTCATCGATAATTACTTTAATCAAAGCGTTAATCAATATGATTTGACTTCCCAATGCGTACTGCAAGCGAATGTCATTCTTGGCAATACTATTGAATTGTACCCCTCTTTCATTGGCGATGACGAGATTGGCGTTGTTCAACCTTATAGCCTTTCTTGCCATGCTTCCGGCCACAGGATGGGCTTCCGTCATATCAGCGCCTATAAAAAATAAGGTATTTGCATGCTCTATTTCCTTCAGTGATGCCGATGTCATTCCATTAGTGACAGATTCATAAATCAAACCGTTCAAGGCAGGCGACTTTATATTGGAGATGTTATCAATATTATTTGTTCCTAACACAGACCTGCAGAATTTCTGGAAGAGGTAATTGTCTTCGTTGGTACATTTTTCTGAACCAATGCCGCCGATAGCCGCCCCCCCGTGCTCGCTTATAATCTGCTGGAATCTTTTTGCTACATATTCAATAACTTCATCCCATGAGGCTGGATATAATTCGCCGTTTTTCCTGATTAACGGAGTTTTTATGCGTTCTGGCGAATGTATGAACTCGTGGCCAAATCTGCCTTTTATACAAAGGTTGCCTTCGTTTATTCCGAGATAATCATCTGATGTTATGCGTCTCACGCTTTCCATCTTCGTATTTAAAATGACGGTACACCCAACCGAGCAGTAAGGGCATATCGTAGGGACTTTACTGAATTCCCACGATCGCCCATGGAACCCCATAGTTCTATCCTGCCATGCGCCTGTTGGACACACAGCGACACAACCTCCGCAAAAACTACATGCCAGAGGTCTATCGAAAGCGGTGCCGACCACCGTCTTGATGCCCCGGTTTTGGAAATCAATAGCCCCAAGCCCTTCGATCTCTTTGCATGCGCTAACGCATCGGCCACAGAGAATACACCTGTTTCGGTTTAATTCCAGGAGTGGATTATCCCGAATCATTGGGGCATCCATCCTCACCGTCTTAAAACGACCCGGAAACAGGTTCAATTCATGGGTAATATCCTGCAATCCGCATTCACCAGCTTTATCACACGTGGGACAATCAAGCGGATGATGAGCAAGCAGATACTCCATTACTGATTTCCTGTACCGGATTACTTTTGGCGTATTTACCTTTACAACCATGCCTTCGGATACCGGATGAGCGCATGCGAATCTGTGTCCCGTCCTTCGTTCAGTTACTTCTACCATACATAGCCTGCAGCCGCCAAATTGTGAAAGTTTTGGATGATAACAAAGTCCGGGTACATAAATGCCGTTATCTAAGGCCGCCTGAAATATATTTGTGCCTTCCTTTGAAACAATTGGTTTGTCGTCAATAGTTAAATGGATTAGGTTCATTTGATTGCCATAAAATTACATTTTTCGTAACACAAATTACACTTAACACACTTCTCTTTATCAATAAAAGCAACTTCTTTTGTGCTGCCGCTAATTGCCTTCACAGGGCAGTTGCGAACACATGCCATACATTTCGTGCATTTTTCAGGCGTGACTTCATACTTGTGCAGGGCAACGCAGGTGGCAGTGGGACAGATTTTATCGCGAATATGCACAATATACTCATCTTTAAAGTACCGAAGCGTTGATTTTACAGGGTTAGGAGCGGATTGTCCAAGACCACACAGGGACATCGTCTTGATCTCATCGGCCATCTGTTCTAACACTTCCAGATCTTTTTCCTCTCCTTGCCCCTGAGTAATACGGGTAAGGATGTCGAGCATAAGGGTTGTACCAATTCTGCACGGCGGGCATTTCCCGCACGATTCGCTCGCGCAAAAATTCATAAAGAATCGGGCCATGTCTACCATACAGGTGGTTTCATCAACGACCACAAAACTACCGGAACCCATCATAGCGCCTAAGCTGAGCAACGATTCATAATCAATGGGAGAATCCAACAAGGACTCAGGCAGGCATCCGCCAGACGGCCCCCCAATTTGTACTGCCTTAAATTTTTTCTTTTTAGGAATGCCGCCGCCCATATCAAATACAATTTGCCTGATTGTAGCGCCCATAGGAACTTCAATAAGGCCCGGATTTTTTATTTTCCCGGTTAAGGAAAAGATTTTCGTTCCTTTGCTCTTTTCAGTACCAATCTTCGAATACCAGTCTGCGCCCCGATTAATAATAATCGGCACATTACCAAAGGTTTCTACATTATTTAACACGGTAGGTTTATCCCATAAGCCTGCCTCTACCGACTGTGGCGGTCTAGTGCGCGGCATGCCCCGCTTACCTTCGATAGAATATTGCAGCGCAGTAGATTCACCGCAGACAAAGGCTCCTGCACCTTCTTTTATAAAGATATCAAGACTATAATTACTCTGTAAGATATTTTTCCCCAGTAACCCTCGTTCCTTGGCTTGCTGAATGGCACGGCTTAATCGTTTAACGGCAAGTGGGTATTCGGCGCGTATGTATATATAGCCGCTTGTAGCATCTATAGCATATCCCCCGATAATCATACCTTCCAGAACTGCGTGGGGATCGCTTTCCATAAGACTTCTATCCATGAAAGCCCCCGGGTCGCCTTCGTCGGCATTACAAATGATAAATTTCTCATCAGCGGAATATTTCGCACCCGATGCCCATTTTTCACCTGTTGGAAAACCGCCGCCGCCACGGCCTCTGAGGCCTGATTTTTTAATTTCTTGTATTACATCTTGCCGCGTCATCGTCTCTAAAACCTTTTTGAGCGCTGTATAACCGTCCCTCGCTATATACTCATCAATGTTCTCAGGGTCGATTATTCCAGAGTTAGCAAGTACGAGTCTTTGCTGGGTATCATAAAATTTGTGATAATCTTCTTTTGCTAACCATTTGTTTACCGGGGTATTCTTTATAAGATGCTCATTAATTATTTGAGGCACCATATCAACAGTAACTTTTTCATAGGTCAAAGCCTCTTGTCCTGAAATAGTTACATCTACCAGAACATCCCTCGAACACAAACCCCTGCAACCAGTTTTAGCTGTCTTGCAAACACGTTTTCCTACGGCAGCATCCAAACCTAATTTTTTAATTTCATCTTCAAATTTCCTGAATACTTTATCGCCTCCCGCAGCAATCCCGCCTGTTCCCAAACAAACAGCAACTAAAGATTGAGTTTCGCTCTCGGTTTTTTCGATTTTATTTTTATTCTCTAAAGGTACAGATTTCGTATCCATTTTAACAATAAAACGATAAAGGTTTCCGTTTATCTTATAACTCTAACTGTTTTATACTCCAGATTTTTTATAACTATCTAATACGTCATTGAGTTTATCGGGAGATACTTCCCCGTGAACATCCTCGTCAATCATTACCACGGGCGCTATTCCGCAGGCTCCAAGGCAAGATACTTCTTCAAAGGTAAATAATTTATCTTCGGTAGTTTCGTTTACGTTGATTTTTAATTTTTCATGGACTTTGGAAGAAAGCGCTTTAGCATTTTTCACATGGCAAGCAGTTCCACAACATACCTTAACGATATGGTGTCCGCGCGGTTTTAAATGAAATTGGGCATAGAATGTGGCGACACCTATTATTTCATCTGCACTCATATTCAAACTTTGCGCAATATGATCAATCACAGGCTCAGGCAGAAAACCATATTCGGCCTGTGCTTTTTGTAAAATAGGAATTACCGCTCCTCTGGTGTTTTTATAATGCTCGATTATCTTTTCGACTTTTGAAATATCTACCGTTTCTAAGGACTTTTCATTTGTCGGGTTCATTTTATAATTTATAACACAATTAAAATTATTTGTAAAATTTTTGTACGCATTTAATTCGATGAAAAATCACACTACTTTTTTATGATTCTATTAACGATCAATTTCTCCCAGGACAATGTCTAAACTCCCAATCACCGCAACTACGTCCGGGAGTAGTCGTCCCTCCACCATCTTTGGCAGCGCTTCAAGATTGACAAAAGAAGGAGGTCGGATTTTTAACCGATATGGGTGACTGGAGCCGTCGCTTACGATATAAAATCCCAATTCACCTTTTGGAGCCTCAATACAGGAATATACTTCTCCCTTCGGAGGCTTGATACCATCAATAATGATTTTAAAATGTTGAATCATAGACTCCATCTTTGTTTCTACGTCCTCTTTTGTGGGCAACGTAATATTCGGTATCCTGGCCATAAAGTCTCCCTTGTCAGGAAGGATGTTTAATGCCTGATGAACGATGCTGTTGCTCTGCCTCATTTCTTCGATACGCACACGATACCGGTCGTACACATCCCCGTTCTTACCCAGAGGAACGGTAAAATGATATTTGTCATAGCTGGAATAAGGTTCTGCCTTCCTGATGTCCCAGTCAACCCCGGAACCTCTCAGGCTCGGACCGCTCAGTCCATAATCAATAGCATCTTCAGCTGAAATGACGCCAACACCAACGGTGCGTTTTTTCCATATAGGATTCTCCGTAAGGAGGGTTTCATATTCATTGAGCCGTGCGGGAAATTCAGCAACAAATTTTCTGGTTTTTTCTATAAAACCTCCGGGTAAATCCCTTGCTACACCGCCTACCCGGATATAGGAAAGATTCATTCTCGCCCCTGAAACCAATTCAAAGATATCATAGATCGTCTCGCGTTCTCTGAAACAGTAGAAGAACACGGTCATTGCGCCGATATCCAGCGCGTGGGTAGCAAGCCACAACAAGTGGGATGAAATCCTCGTGAGTTCACACAGAAGCACCCGGATATGTTGCGCCCTTTCCGGAATTTCGATTCCGAGTAATTTTTCAACCGCAATGGCATAGGCCAAGTTGTTTGAAAATGGCGCTACGTAATCCAACCGGTCTGTGAGAGGAATGCATTGGTGGTATGTCCTGTATTCTGCAAGTTTTTCAACACCCCTGTGGAGAAATCCAATATGAGGCACGGCTTTAATAATCATTTCCCCGTCGAGTTCCAGCAAAAGCCTCAGCACACCATGCGTACTGGGATGTTGCGGACCCATATTTATGGTCATCAGGTGTGTCGTTGTGGTAGTAGCAGGAATTGCCGTCACGCCTTGCCCTCATCCTTTCGGTATAATTCACGGAGTGTGACTGGCTGTCTCCCATCGACTGGATAGTCTTTTCGTAAGGGATGTCCTTCAAAATCATCAGGCGTAAGTATTTTTCTCAAGTCCGGATGACCGTCAAACTTAATCCCATACATATCGTAAGTCTCTCTTTCATGCCAGTTGGCCGTATTCCAGACTCCCGTTACGGTTGATATGCAGGGATCGTTTGGTGCGATTGATGCTTTTAGACGTACGCGATGTTTTTTGTATATAGAATAGAGGTGGTAAACCACCTCGAAAACGCCATCCGTTTCAACCCGGTCAACACCACACAGATCCGATAAAAAATTAAAATCGAGTTCTTTATTCTTTTTCAGAAATCCGGCAATCTCTGCAATATGTTCCTTTTTTACGATAATGGTCAACTCATTTCTAAATATCGTAGAACCTGTAATTGCCTCAGGGAAACTCTTTTTAATTAATGCAGCTATCGTTTCATTATCCACGTTGCACCACCAGAAACCAACTACTTCCGGACAAAACCAGAAAGCCAAAATGCCTAATTTATTACTAAAAAATTAATTTACTGTAACCAGATTAAATAAATTAACATTGAGTGCTTGTCATTCCGAACGGCGTGAGGAATCTTAAGATTTCTCAGTCGCGCTACTCCTTCGAAATGACAACTTTCTTTTGTCGTTAACTATATTATGATCGCCTAAGCCTTGTTCATGAATGATTCTTTTTCAATCTTTTTTTGTATTTCCATAATGGCATGTATCAATGCCTCCGGTCTGGGTGGACATCCGGGTAAATACACATCCACAGGCATAATTTGGTCTATGCCCTGAACGACACTGTAAGTGTTAAATACCCCTCCGGAGACCGCGCATGCCCCCATTGCAATAACCCATTTCGGCTCCGGCATCTGATCGTAAATCCTTCTCGCCACAGACGCCATCTTGTAAGTAAGCGTACCCGCAACGATCATCAGGTCTGACTGTCTCGGTGAAAATCTAAATACCTCCGCCCCAAAACGTGCAAGGTCATAACGGGGTGCGACCGCTGCCATCATCTCTATGGCACAACAGGCCAGTCCGAACGGCATAGGCCAGAGAGCCGACTTGCGCGCCCAGTTCACCATCGTATTTAAAGTGGTGGTCAGGATGTTGTCCCCAAGATGGCTTTCTAATCCCATTCCAGCCCCCCTCTTTTCCATATATAAAGATAACAGACGAGCAGGATACCTATAAAAATCACCATTTCAATAAAGCCAAACAACTTCAGTGATTTGAATACCACCGCCCACGGATAGAGAAACACAACTTCAATATCAAAGATAACAAAAAGCATTGCGATAAGATAAAACTTTACAGAAAACCGCTCCCTGGCCGAACCTACAGGATCAATACCGCATTCATAGGGCATGAGTTTTTCCGTAGTAGATTTCCGTCTGCCTAAAATTGCCGAAATCCCTACATTGGTAACTGCAAAGCCCGCAGCGATAATAAACAAAATCAGTATTGGTAAATAGTGAATCATGGGATTTTCATTATAGAGTTAATTTTTAAAAAGTCAAAGATATTTGCTCTGCGGACTTGTGCAAATCATTAGGAATAAAAAACACGCAACTATGATGCCATGTTCTGTAAAAGGCAAGTAAGGCTCATTAATATATGCACTTACAAATTAAATTTACTAAAAACAATCTCCTGTATGTGTTAAAAATCATTGTAAATGGCGGAATTCGACAGGTAATATTTTCTCTGAATTAGCGCTTTCAAGCCCGTGGGTGGAACTGCTGATGGATGGCTTTCAAGTGTTGTTTGCTCACGTGGGTATAGATTTGGGTAGTCGAGATATTGACATGCCCCAGCATTTCCTGGACTGAACGTATATCTGCGCCATTTTCCAGCAGGTGCGTGGCGAATGAGTGCCTCAGTTTGTGGGGAGAGATGCGTTCATGGATACCTGCCCTCAAAGCGCAATTCCTTACGATCTTCCATATATTTTCCCTCCGAATCGGCTTTCCGGCCTTCGAAAGAAACAGATAGGGGCTATGCTGATTATTCTTTATTTCCGGCCTCGCGACTTTTAAATAATTCTGGACGGCCTCGATTGCCTTCGTCCCGAGGGGCACGATGCGTTCCTTCGAACCTTTACCGCGGCATTTCACATAACCGTATTCAAGATTGATCCAATCCATCTCGATTGCGGCCACCTCCGATACCCTTGCACCGGTAGCGTACAGAAGCTCAAGGATAGCCTTATTTCTAATTCCCAGTTTCGTTGTTGTGTCTGGGATTGAAAGCAGTTTATCAATTTTATTGGCGGGAATAACTACTGGCAATCTTTTCCATAGCTTTGGTGATTCAATCGTAGTAAGGGGATTCTTTTGCAATTTCCCCTCCGAAAGGAGAAATCTGTATAACATGCGGATGGACACAATAGAACGAGTAATAGAGTTGATTGCGATTCCTCGCTGTTTTTCGGAGATAATGAAACTTGTAATCGTGTCAGGGCGGACTTCGTTAAAGTCGGATATTTTTTTAGAAAGCAGAAAATTGGTAAATAATTGCAAATCATGACTGTAACTCAGAATGGTATTCTTTGACAAACCACATTCAACAACGAGGTAATTGATAAACGACTCGATAAGTTCATCCAATTTATCGACTTTTAATTCATCCATTGCCAACCTTCCACTGCCAACTGGTTACTTTTGATTTCACAACCGTCACGACCTCGAAATGCCTATTGCGAGTCCCAATCCCAGAATGCCAAGCACCGGAAAACCATGTATCAACTGGCCTTTATTAGCCATGGCTTCACTCAAAATATTGCAGGAGTCAATGAAGGCATCGGTGTGAATCAAATTTCATTAAAATTCTTTGCCACAAAGCGCGTTCTCTCTTTCCTCGCTCGGCATATGTTCTCCTAAAAGCTGAGAGTGCTATTTCCTTCAGGCGCTTGTATACTTCATTTGACCAGCCATTTCCACAGTGGCAGATACTGTATTTCTCTACCGCCAAATGTCTCCTTTGCCTCCCTCTTTTTCGTCTTGTCGTTATCAATGTTGTAGCATACCTGGAGTAACTGACGCACCTTCAACCCTTCCTTGACAGTAAAATCCACTTCCTTGCCATCTCTGGTCTTGTAATAATAAAACTCCTTCCCCCTTCTCAGGAGTTCTATAGCCGCCATGTTTTCAATCAACCTTCCTTCATCAGGGGCTGTCTTGAACTTAACCGCATTTATCACGCCGGTATCATAGGCGTAGACCTTTTTGGGGCTTTTCATCTGTTCCTTGACCTTTTGGGAGAACCTCTCTGTGCTGAATACCAGGAATGCCTCGTTAAGATAATCGGTATAGTTTTCCACCGTATGCACGCTTTTAAACTCAAGGGCATTCTTGAGCCTCGTATATGAAAACTCATTTGAATGGTTTGTAATCAGATAAAGCCCGAGGTCGTGGAGTTTTTTGGCATAGCGCACATTGTATCTCTTTACGATATCTTTAAACAGGATGCGATGTCTTTCATCTTCGCCTTATCAATAAATTAGTCTGACTGCACAAAAGACAATTATTTTGTGCAGTAGGATTAATTATGTGCACAAACGATAAGATTTTACAATGGAATTTGTAAAATTCACAACCGCCCGGACTTCAAAATGCCTATTGCAAGTCCCAGCCCAAGAAGACCTGCGAAGACAAATCCCATAATGCCGAGTACGGGAAGGCCGTATATTAAAGGGCCTTTGTTTGCCATAATAATGAGCGAAGAGCCTATAATCAGGGCGGAGATGACCATGCTAAATGAAATGCGGTTGCTGGATTTGTCCATCTCGGTTATTAGTTTTGTAAGCCCCATGTGTTCAAATTCAATCTTGAGAGTGCCCGTCTTTATCTTTTTTATAATTTCATAGGTATCTTTCGGAATTACCTTGAGGATATCCAGTAATTCTGAAGAATACAGCGCTACATTCTTATAGATGCGTTTCGGGTCGTGCCTTTCGTGTACAAGTCTTTCCACAAATGGCCTGGAATGGGCGATGGTATTAAAATCCGAGTCCAACTGTCTCGCAACGCCATCAATAGTAACGATGGCCTTGATCATGATGTGGAATTGCGGCGGTATCCTGAGTTTGTGTCGTGTCATTAATTCAACGGCTTGTGGTAGTATGGTTGAAATTTCTATCTGCCTCAAAGGGATATCGTAAAACCGTTCGACAAAATCGCTGATGTCGTGTTTGAAATTCTGCAAGGAATTTTCCTCGGCTACAGAACCAAGCATTTCCAATGCCTTTATAATCCCGTTGATATTCTTCGTGGATACGGCAATCAGGAGATTTACCACCACGTCGCGCGTGTCTTCATCGAGCCTGCCTACAATTCCAAAATCCACAAATGCAGCGGCATTATCAGGGAGGATGAAGAGATTTCCCGGATGAGGGTCTGCATGAAAGAATCCGTCAATAAATATTTGCTGGAGGATGGCATTGGCGCCATTTGCGGCAACCGCCTTCTTTTCTTCGACCGAATGGGGCTGGGTTAAATAATCGCTCATTCGAATGCCGGTGATTTCTTCTGTGGTAATTACCCTGGATTTCGTATATTCCCAATAAACCCTGGGGATATGAATGGTAGTGCTATCCTTAAAGTTTTTACGAAATTTATCGATATTGTGCGCCTCGTAGGTAAAATCTATCTCCTTTGTAATAACCTTAGAAAATTCATCGACGATGCTAATAGGGTTAAAGAACTTGATATCCTGCATATACCGATTGGCCAACTGGGCTAATGTGTAAAGGATGTCAATGTCCGTTTCGATCATTTTCCGCATATCGGGCCGCTGCACCTTTACTACGACATTTTCGCCTGTCTTAAGTTGCGCACGATGCGCCTGGCCTAAGGATGCAGCCGCAAAGGGAATTGGGTCAAACGAGGAAAATAATTTTTCGGGATAACATCCAAAGGATTCTTTTATCTGCTTTTTGACGTCTTCGTAACCAAAAGTGGGGACTCGATCCTGGAGTTTACTGAGTTCATAGCAGAGGTCGAGTGGAATCAGGTCAGGTCGAACACTCAGGATTTGTCCCAATTTTATAAATGTGGGACCGAGTTCTTCCAATACCTTCCTGAGTCGGACGGCTCGTGACTCAGGAGGTTCTGTAAACCGGCGCAACACCCGGGTTTTGATAATGCCCCTTCCAATGGCATGTTCTTGTAAATGAAGCTGTTGGATAGCAAAACCAAAACCATGTTTGGTTAATATCCTTATGATTTGGTTGAGACGGCGTATATCCCGAATTTTCTGGCCTATTTTCCTGAATTGCATGTATTACCCTAATGGTTCACCACTGATTTTCACGGAATTACACTGCAAATTACATACGATAATAACAGCAACTACCCAAATTTGCATATCATTTTCAGTGATACTCCGTGTTTTTTCCCGTGGTAAATTCTTTCTTATTCTTGTTTGGAATCCAGTTTCTTTATAATCTCATCGAGTTTTTTCTGCATCTCCTGGAGCTCGCGTCGCGTTGGAATATCCAGCTTATGAAGCACCTTTTCCACGATCTCTTCGATCCTGGATTCAATTTCTTTTTTGCTCGATAAGACTTTATTGAATATTTCCTTTACCTGCGCCTTTGCCTCATCTGCCTTGATTTCTCCCTTTTTTACCAAATCATCAATAATTTCTTCGACATTCTCCTTCGTTATTAACAATGCCCCAAATCCAAAGTTTATTGCCTTTTTAAAAAAGTCTGACATCACAGTTCCTCCCTCCCTTAAATATTATGCACAATGATGTTCTTTCGGATAAAAGCATGGCTGGATAATGATGGATAATATATGATTACGATTAAAAAAACAACTAATTTTGCACCTCAATCCAGCCAGTGGCAATTTTGAAATTCTAACGTTTATGAGGTATTTCATCCGAATGATAAAGCCTCTATTCCTTTACCCCAAGTTTCTCAATCATTTTATTGATGGATTCACTTTGTTCGGGCTCCAGGACAGACAATTCCTTTAAATAATGAATTGCCTTTTGGCTGTCTCGTTTGTTATTCCAATATAATGTAATGAGGGTGACATAGGTGGAGGTGTTTTTAGGGCTTATTTCGACAATTGATTCAAATTCGGCAATTGCTTCTTCTATAAGCCCTTTTTTAATATAGGTATTGCCCAAATTTTCATGATAAATAAGGCCCTTTGGAGCGTATTTTGTCGCAAGTTTGTATTCCATAATAGCCTCATCAAGCGCCCCTTTTTTAAAATATACGTTTCCCATATTGTTGTGAGTAATTGCACTTTCCGGGTCGATTGAAACTGAAAGTTTGTATTCTGTCATGGCCTTGTCCAGCAAATCCCTGTCTTCGTAAATGTTCCCCAGGTTATTGTGGGCATGAGGATTGTTATCGTTAAGTTGGATTACGTTCTTGTATTCAATTTCGGCGTCATTAGTTAATCCCATCTTCCCATATGTCACACCAAGGTTAAAATGGGCAGTTTCATTGAATGGGCTGATCTGGATAGATTTTTTATATTCTGCAATTGCATTCTTGAGATGTCCTTCGTCGGCATATGCCTTAGCGAGATTATCATGTGTCTTCGATAATACCCGTTTATCCAAAATACTTAAGCCTTTATCCATATATACATTGGCAAGATTGCCATGCGCCTCTGAATAGTCTGGCCTGATTTGAATAGCGGTATTATATTCTTTCATTGCGGCATCTACGAACCCCATTTTTTTAAATAGGACACCCAGATTGTTGTGGGCACGCGAACTTTGAGGCGAATCTACAACGGTCGTAGACCACAGCGAAAGTTCATCAAACCAGATTTTAGACCTGTTGCATGTTTGCCAGGAGAATCCTATCAAGATAATAACGATAATTAATGGGAAGCTACAGGAAGTTAAAATGCCGGATTTTGAACCTGATTTAGGTATAAGACTGAGTAATTGACCTCCGAGGATACAGAACCCAACAAGAGGTATATAAAGATAGCGTTCAGCCATTATATTTTCTATGGGAATAATATTTAAGACAGGAAGCAAGGTAACAAAGAACCACAGAATGGAGAAAAACAAGGTTTTTGAATAAAAAAATAGTCTATAGGTAACCACAATTACAGAAACGATGAGAAGGAAAGACAGGATAAAGGATAATTCTAAAGGAGAAGAAGCATGCGGAACGACGTAGTCGGCATTTAGATGCACAGGAAAAAATAAAAGCTTTATATAAGAAGCTATAACCTTTGACATCGTCAGAAAGTTTATCCAGAGGCTATTCTGGGGATACGGTATGTATGATTCTGTAGGATTGTGAAGGAATACAAAGCGTAGCGCAACGTAAAAGACGGTTATCAGGATATAGCCGATGTAGTAACGGATACGTTTAAAGGTAAAAAAGGTCTTGCCATGTCTGAGTATATCATACAATCCGATGAGTATTGGAAAGGTGATGGCCATTTCCTTGGAGAAAAGTCCCAAAAAGTAACATACAAGAGAAATGGCATACCACACGACAGACCGTCGCTGAGAGGTTTTGAGATAGAAGAGAAAGGCGGCAAAGTAAAAGGTGGCAGCCATAATGTCTTCGCGGTAACTTATGGCGTTGACAGCCTCTGCAAGTATGGGACAGGTACAAAAAATAAGGCTGGCAATAAAAGGTACGGCTGTTTGCGCCGTTTGTATTACCGGCCAACATACGTCTGGATTTTTTGGGGAGAAAGACCATGTTTCTCTGTCCGGCTTGTCTCTGATTCCGCTCCACAGACGGCTAATCAAGAGAAATAAAAGTACCGAGTTGAGGCTGTGGAGAAATAAGTTCGTGAGATGATATCCGGAAGGATTTAGCCGCCAGAAGAAGTAATCGATAAAATAAGATAACGTAACAACCGGACGATAACTGAGTTCCCCTGAGGCCGTGAAATAATCATTTGTAAAGATGGCGGGTATCTTGTGCCACGACCTTATCAGATAATTATTCGTTATGGTAAATTTATCATCGTAGGCAAAGTTGTTCCCGAGGGTATATAAGTATATGAGTACGGAAACAACGACGATAATTATTAACTGATAACAAATAAGTAATCTGAATTTATTGAACTGCAAAGATTCAATATCAAGCGTTTTCGTGTTTCCTTCTGCGTCTTTTTAAAAGATATTTCTTCCTGTTTAGTCTGTGCTTTTTTTTCCCGCTAAAACCGCTTGCCATGATACTCCTCACAATAAATTTGATATGTATACGAAACGAGTAGAGATAATACCAACAATACGTTTAAAATTCAATAAAATATTAATTATTATCTATAAAGTGAGTGTTTTATATTTGGTAAAGTATCCTGGGGTTATGAGCATAACAATTAAAAAAAGTTTGCATCTCACCAGATCGTTTGTTAACAT
>JACPHJ010000054.1 GCA_016188675.1 Planctomycetota bacterium | reverse complement strand
GTGGAGTGAATGAAAATATATACTTACTCTCAGGCACGAGAAAAATTAGCAGACATTCTTGAAGAATCTAAAAAAGAGGAAATTGTTATTCGTCGCCGCAAAGGCGATATGTTTTCTATTGTGCCGAAAACACCCTCTCGTCGTTCTCCCTTTGATGTGCCAAACTTGGGCAAAAGGATTGCCCGAAAGGAAATATTAGAAGCAATACGCGAATCCAGAGAACGGACTTAAAAAAATCACTCATGCGGACAAACCTATTGCTTGCCTCATAGTTTAAGTGTCAGATTGTACACTCAAAGCGTTGCTATCGGATAAGAAATTAATGGGCAGATATCTTTAAAATGTCATTCTCCTGCTGTTGCAGGCTGAGATTAACATAACTACGAAGCCATTCAAATCAAAATAATAGCATCTTTTCAACTACAACAACCACACGACATACAAGGTTATTTTTTTAGAAATTTCAATATAATATTTTGCCGCACTGTGTAGGGGCAGGTTTGAAACCTGCCCCTACTGTAAATACAATGAATACATGCATGTTGTTTTTCAAAAAAAAACTGTTACCAATTTGCAATGTTACATGGGAAATGTGAAAAATACGATTAAGAAACTCATTTCTGCGCTTGGCGGGAAATTTTCTAAGGAGCTTGGGATTGACCTATCCAACGGGGAATCTAATGAAATATTCAAGTGGTTCCTCGCCTCCAAACTATTTGGCGCACGGATAGGTACGAACATTGCTATAAAGACCTACAAGGAATTCGAGAGACATGGCGTCCTTTCACCGGAAAAGATTCTTGAGACTGGATGGGATGGGCTTGTGAGGATATTGGATGATGGGGGCTATGCCCGGTACGACTTCTCCACAGCGACAAAACTGCTGGAAATCATGGAGGATTTAAAGAAATATTACGATGGGGATTTGAACAAGCTTTATAAAAAAGCAGGAGACGAAGAGGAACTGGAAAACCTCTTAAAAAGCCTGGGAAAAGGTATCGGTGATGTAACGGTAAATATTTTCCTCCGTGAACTCCGCAACGTGTGGCCAAAGGCAAGACCCGGTCTGTCGGTATACGTTGAGTTGGCTGCTGAAAGACTGGGTTTTATAAAACAAGGTAAAGCACCCTTAAAGACCCTTGAAAAGGTCTGGTCACTCAATAAAATTCCAGGCAGGGATTTCTGCGACTTCGAGGCATCGCTTTTAAGGCTGGGAAAGGATTTCTGTAAAAAACGAAAGTGTGATAAGTGCCCATTAAAAGATGCGTGCGCATGCAAAATTCAAGACCGAAGTTTCACCATTTGAACAGGGGGGTCATTTATGATGAAAAATAGTTGTATGTTCATTGTGTTTATCTTATTATTCTTGTATCACAATTCAAATCATTCTCACGCCAATTCTACAGGAGGAATGGATATGGAAATCAAAATAAAAAGCCCAGCTTTTGAGGAAGGCGGCATGATTCCAAAGAAGTATACCTGCGACGGCCCAAATGTTTCCCCGCCTCTGACATGGACTGCTGTCCCTGATGGAACAAAGAGCATTGCCCTCATCTGTGATGACCCTGATGCACCAATGGGAACGTGGGTACATTGGGTCGTCTTTAGCCTACCTGCAAACGTCACGGAACTGCCGGAGAACGTACCGTCTCAAAAGACGCTTTCAAATGGAGCTAAGCAAGGAATAACGGATTTTCAGGATATCGGTTATGGTGGGCCGTGTCCACCCAGCGGCACGCATCGGTACTATTTCAAACTCTATGCACTGGATACAGTAATCAATCTCGATGCCGGAATTACAAAAAAGCAATTACTGAAGTCAATGGAAGGACATATCCTTGCCGAAGGCCAGTTAATGGGGAAATACAAGAGAAAATGAATTATTCACCTACAATTGTAATTTCGACCCTTTCGTATTTGTAATTCCTTCGCCTTGTGTCATTCTAAAATGAACCTTTGGGGAGATTTTACAATTAATTTCTCAATTGACAGAACACCTCAGTCATGCTATAAAAGTTCAAAATTTATACTTTGATCAGTTTATTAATTGAATTTAAAAATACACAATAGAGGAGATAAAATGAAGATTTTAAGTTATATTGTTTTAACTACTGCGTTTCTGTCCCTTCCATTTTCATTTGCGGCGACTTCATTCGCCAAGTCTGAAGAACATGGCCATTCAATTCATTGGAGTTATGAAGGCGAATACGGCCCTGAACATTGGGGTGATATAAAAGACGATTATTCCAAATGCAAGGGTGGTGAAAGTCAGTCCCCGGTTGGTATTGCCTTAACTGACAAGGTAAAGCTGGATAGTATATGTTTTAATTACTATGAAACCCCGCTAAAAATCATTAACAATGGCCACACCATCCAGGTAAATTACGGAAGAGGGAGCACGATATGCATCGGTAATAAGCAGTACGAACTCTTGCAGTTTCATTTCCATAATCCCAGTGAACACAAAATAAATGGACAGTCATACCCCATGGAAGTACATTTTGTACATAAAGGAGAAGACGGTAAATTGGCCGTTATTGGTGTCCTTATGGAAGAAGGCAAAAGTAACGAATTCATAAAAACCCTGTGGAATAATCTCACAAAAGAAGAAGGCAAAGTGAATACAGTCACAGACGTAAAGATAAATGCGAGCCAACTCCTTCCCAAAAATACGGCCTATTACAAGTACGACGGTTCACTTACCACACCGCCTTGCAGTGAAATTGTAAACTGGCACGTCCTGAAGACGCCTATCGAGGTATCAAAGGCACAGATTGACAGGTTTGCTTCTATTTTCAAGAAGAGCGCGAGACCAATTCAGCCTCTGCATGGGCGGGTTGTCAAGGAAAGCGAGTAATTACCGCTTCAGTCAACCTTTTTACCACAAAGACATTGAGCTACAAAATATTTAGGACATCGGTGGCTTTGTGGTATATTCTTTTACTCTTTTGAAATGGCCAAATTAAAACTCGATCTGCACGATATATGCAAAAAGGGGCATTTAATTGAAAATGAACTCAATCGGGTTATTAATGAAGCCGTTGAGAAAAGGATTGCCTTAGTCGAAATTATTCCAGGAAAAGGAAGCGGGCAGTTAAAAAAGACCGTCTTGCGTTTTCTCAACCGGCCTGATATAAAAAAGCTTTATCACCGTATAGACAAAGACAGTGTGAATTTCGGCAGGCTGTTTGTGCGTTTTAGACACTGATAACAATAAGTCACGAACTATTATAACCAATTCATACATCACCATATTTGTGGTAATATCATCCAAGAGTATATAAGCGAAAAATGTCAAAACTGTCATTTCTAGCCGCAAACGAGAAATTCTTATTCTTACACCGATACGATAAAGCAAACCGTGCATAATACCACTCATAACACAAGGGAAGCAGATGCTGTCGCACGGGAATATGCTGACCTTGCTTCTCAATATGACAAACGATGGGCATTTTATATTGCCGCAACACTACGCGAAACACTGAAACGATTGGAAATTAATCCGGGTGACAGACTGTTGGATATCGGATGCGGCACCGGTTCAT
>JACPHJ010000053.1 GCA_016188675.1 Planctomycetota bacterium | reverse complement strand
CGATTCAAGGAATCCCGGCAGAATTGGATTAACACCTGCAAGGGTTGTCATTCACCAAGATTTGCTGCAGACCAGTTAGAGGCTATGGATGAAGCTGTAAAGGTGAGCTTTACCAAATGGCGTGAAGCTATGAAGGTTGTAGTCGATCTTTACAATGACGGTATGCTGGATCCCATGCCGAACGACCTTGCTCCGGACTATGCAGGACACTATACTTTTAGCCTGCTCGGTGGTGAGGGCAGGATGTACAACGTTTCTGATATAGAACGTACTTCCTTTGAGATGCTTGTTTATATTACAAATGCCGTCTATAAGGCTATGGCGCATGGAGCTATGTACGGAGCAACCTATGGAAAGGGTGCCTTCTTGCAGGACCGTTGGCTTGTCCAGGTGAAGGGTGAGGCCAGCCGGCTGAGGAGGATAAAGGCATTGGAGAATCAGGTGGGTATAAAACACAAGGCATACGACTTCTGGAAGCACGGTGAATATACCGACTTACTCCTGGGTTGGAAGAGGAAACCGGGTGATGCGGATAAGGCAGAATGCAAACACGAAGGTGAAAATTGCCTGGTTGAATAATTTTTACAGAGAACAACTTTCTTGAAAATAAATAAAAAGGCTTAATCCGTTTTTCGGATTAAGCCTTTTTTCTTTCTAGATGAAAGCAAAGCGACAACCGCAACAGTTCCACCGTCAAGTGTCATAAATTCGACTTCAAATGCTTCGCCTTGTTAGGCTTTTTACCTATCTTTAATAGTCTTATATTAAAATTGAATTATGAAGGTTTGCCCTGTCCCTTACTCTTTTCCCTCTGCCACCAATGAACGAATACTAAAAACCTCGTTCTCTGTTAAAGGCTCAATTGCCGACACAGGTACCGTTATCACAGCTATGGTCTCTCCAAGTGCATTAAATACTTCTAATGAATATCCATCTTCACCCTTAGAAACAGGGTGATGCTCAACAATAGTAGCAACGTCGCCTTTCTTCAACTTTTTTTCAGGTATATCTTTTAATAAAACGACTTCTTCAAATAATTTATATGTCATTTTTATATCTCCCTTTGTCTGGATACATAGTAATGAATTTTGTGTTCCCTGTTTCATTTTCAGTCATCCAAATTGTACATACTGTCAAACTTTTTCGATTCGGCCCAGTTAATTTTCCTTTGATTTCATACATTTGACCATATTGTGTATTTTCAATGAGTATGGCATCAAGCGATAAAATCTGATTATGTAAGTCATTTTTCAGCAAACGCCAGTTTTCAAGAGTGTATCCTGCCCTAGCTAACCATTGTGATTTATCATTTCGTTTTTTCGGAACTAATAAATATTGTATCAGCTTCTCACGAGAAATCAGAATATTTCCAGCCAGTTTCATTTTTAGCAGTCTGCTTATATATCAATATTAACATTACCCGAATGCTCCGCATAACCGGATGACAATGTAGCGTAGCGGAATTGCCAGTCCGAGTTGTGTTAGGCTCTATCTCCTCTTTCAATCCTGAAAAGCTTATCATCTTGCGATAATTTCAGAATCACATACTCATCTTTATTCAGTTCCACTGGCAGCTTATCTTTCAAAATTGATGCAACAAACTGTATTCCCTTTGCATTGACAAGGTTAGCGATCTTCAAAAGTTGATTACCATGCATCAGCTCTTTTTTATCGTTGAGGAGAAAATGCATACAGGGGATATTCTCTTCATCGGCAAAGAGCGTGTAGGCAATATCAAAGCAGGATATTTCACCCTGTTTTTTCCCCGAACTGAAGTTGAGGTTAAATGCTGTGAATTCATAGAGGCGGCGACCCTTTACTATTTTTGGATCAACCTTCAAGGCATACTTTTCACCATACAACTCATACGAAACAGATGAAAAATGCCTATTGAACTTGTTGATCTGTTCTTTGATTTTCAGGGCGAACTCATCGGAAAATAGGTCATTGTCAATTGCTGCGAGTTCTTTATTGAGCTCCATCAGTTTTGACTCTACAGCGCTCAATTGACGCAGAGTATTTTCATAGTCACCCTTTTTTTGATATTTGGCATTAAGATCAACAATCAATTGCTCAAGCACATTAAAGGAATCACTTTGGATGATAACGGAACTTAATTTGGTTTCCTCAACCAAGAGGCGGTTTAAATGCTCACGTTGTACGGCAAGTTTCGCATCAATTTTAGGTAAATCCTGTACAATGAATCGAATCTTGGAATCCACCATACGGTTGTGGAAATCATAAAGCTCCTGAAAAGTCTTTTGAATTCCGCTCACCAGAGATGTTGCCTGCTGATAGATCTGCTGCAACTGCTGCATATCTATGGTGGATTCACTCGCTTGTATCTCCCTCTGGGCTTCTGAAATCAAATCTTTGCGCAGTTCAAGTCTGCCAATATCAGATGAAGTACGATTTATCTGATATTTAATTTTGTTCAGCTTATCCAAATCCGATTCAAAATTTGGATTAAGGTTAAGCGATGACTTTCGGCGCTCGAGTTCTTCTATCTCTGATTGAAGAATGGTCAACGCAGTCTCGTATGCCGATTTTGTTTGTTCAGACTCAAGGCGTTTCTTGAATCTTTCCTCAATATCGATTTGAGAGCGTAACTCCTGTTTGGCATCCCCTTGCTCGAAATCACAACCGAAAAGAAAGAGATAGAGCGTCTCATACTCATCATCACGAGTAAAACTGTCTAGATTCTTAAGGGTATTGTTTATGCTTAAATCTTTATAGCGGATATTGTGAGCAATTATCTGTCGGAATGTCGGTTTCTTCCCGTAGTGTCCAGGGAAAAGAAGGTCTGTTAATGTTTCTTCAAACTCGTCATCAGTTTTATTGTTGCCGTCTATTCGTTGAATTTTGTCTTTGCGGGCCAGAAAGTTACGTTCAATGAGCACTTCCCGAGACTCTTCCTGTAAAAGATCAGCTTTGAGCACCAGAGAAACACGCACATTGTTGTCAAGAAGAAAATCTTTGACAAGCTTGTACTCGTTTCGTTTATTTTCGTGGTCTGAGTATATCCCCTTCGCTTTGGCACCAAGACAGAAATCAACCAGCTTCAGAACAGTTGTCTTACCAACGTTATTCCCAGTCTCTTTACCGTTTACAACAGGTGTTTCGTCAACAATGAGGTTTAGGCCTGTGTTGAATTGGATATTCCGAATTATAGTGTCGTCCCCACGAGTAATCGTCAATGACTTCAGGAACATAGTTCCACCTTGCCTTGGTCGTTCAATGTGACCAGATCGAGGAGAAAAAGCCAGTCGAGACACAGTACAAAGACTGGCATACTCATTTCTCGCTCAGTTGTTGTCTGTATGTATAAATCGAGCATATCCATCACACGATTCCCTTGAATCGCCTTCAGCACAAAAGCACCATTGAAGTAAATGGTCTGCTCAGGATGAATGTTGTCAGGAATGAGCACTGGTACCTCCTGATGGATTTTTAAAAATCTTGCACCGTATGAAAACATCAACAACAAGAATTTGCACACATAACACAAGTTCCTCATCGGGTATTGGCGTGTAATTGGCACTCGTCCGAATCTTCTGCGTAACTTTATCAATAATCGAAAAAAAACACTGGTCGCGAGAAACTTTTGCTCCAAGAGCAAGATATTCCGTGCGGATGCCATTTAAAATAGAAATGCTTTTGTTCACGCCTTGTTTGTCAAAGTCTGAATAGATCTTATCAATACGATGATAGTGAATTTTGTAGTCGTCTATAAGAACTCTAGCAGTGTCCAATTGGTTGTACGAAATCTTTATTTCAGGATCGTATGGCAATGTTTCAAAGCCTGATGTCCCCTGACTCCAATCCTCCTTGGAAAGAATTTTGATGATTGTCGTTAGGTTCGATTCTATTTTTTCCGGATCAGGCTCACTCTTGAGCTCCTTTTTCAGAAATTCATAGACCCCTTTCTGTTGGCTAATATCCATACTGGAAATAAATTTCAAGAGAGAGGGAATATCAAAAATATCATCGTCTGGCAAAAATGGCAGATTGTGAGGATTCAAAAATGTTTTAGTTCGTAAATCTGTTGCTTCTTTGGAGATGGAGATAAACTTAAAGGCATAACCCTTGTATTTGGAAAGATCTTTAGAGAGTGCTGACTCAATCTTCTGTTTAGTTGCTGTGGCAGAAACCTGAACAATTATTTTATTTTTGTCATCAACCAAATCAATACCCGCCGCATTTTTCTTTACAGCATTAAGGTTTTGAAGGTCCCAACCGAAGAGCAAATTGAAGAAGTGCAGATAAAAGTTCTCAGAATGCAGATGTAGGTCCAGAATATTCAACCCCCCGCGCATCTCAATGCGAGTAGCTAGCAAGCTGAGTTTTTCTTCAATGAAGTTGAAGTTTATTTGGCGATTCATAATTGCTCTTTATATTTTTATCGGCATCGTTGCCTAACATTTATTTGTATCGTTATTTTATCATAGAAGCATAGCTAATGTCTGAGAAAATTGGCAAAATTGTATTGGAACTTAAATAAATTTCAGTACGATGAGATCGCATTTACTATGCCAAACAATGATAAAGATTTGGTTTTGTTGTGCTTTGCCCGAAACAATTTTCTGTCAGCCCAAAAACTTCTCAAACCGGTCAATCCCTTTTTCAATATTT
>JACPHJ010000057.1 GCA_016188675.1 Planctomycetota bacterium | reverse complement strand
TTTTGAAGGTAGACCCACGCCAGATGGTAAAAACGATGATTTATATATCGGGAGGACAACCCGTAGCCGTTCTCCTCCGCGGTGACCACGAGGTCAACGAGACCAAGCTAACCAAGGTTCTTGGACAGGAAACCGTTGCCCTTGCAGACCATAATACTATAGAACACGTCACAGGTGCGCATGTGGGATTTGCCGGACCTGTCGGACTGAAGATAAAAATCATTGCCGATCAGGCCGTATCCATACTTAGTAATTTTGTTACCGGCGCCAATAAATCGGATACCCATTTATTAAATGTAAACACGGAAAGAGATTTCAAGATTGACCAGATTGCCAATATCCGTTACGTAACCAGGGGAGACAAATGCCCCAAATGTAACCATGAACTTGACGTCTCACAAGGCATCGAAATTGGACACGTCTTCAAGCTGGGTACGAAATACAGTGACGCCCTTAAGGCCCGGTTTCTGGACGCCAACGGCAAAGAAAAATCCGCAATCATGGGGTGTTATGGAATTGGAGTCAACCGTATCATCGCATCCCTTATTGAAAGATCACATGATGAGAATGGCATTATATGGCCGCTTTCCTTGACGCCGTATCAGGTCATTATAATTCCCGTCAACGTCAACGACACGAACAGCATGAAAATGGCAAATTCCATCTATGACGACCTCATCAATAACGAAGGCATTGACGTATTGCTGGACGATAGAGACCAACGACCCGGCGTTAAATTCAAGGATGCCGACCTGATTGGAATTCCCATAAAAATCATTATCGGCAAGAAATTCACAGAAACAAAAGAACTTGAGATAAAATTAAGGAAAAGCGGCGAGACTTTCCTGACCCCGCCCGAAGAAGTTAGGGCAAGGCTAAAATCCCTGTTTGAAACGTTATCGAAGCCATAAGGAGTGACGGGTGGCGTGTGACGAGTGACGGGAAAACGTCACTCGTCACATGTCCCATTTAAGGCTGCATTATGGGTCAAATTTCCAAACCAAAACCTGTAAACTTGATTGCTGGCGTATTAACAAGTATCCCTGAGCTTCTTGAACAGGTTGATAAAACCCTGGAAAAATATTTTGGTTCTATAGACCTTCGAAGCAATGTGCTGCCTTTTACTTTTACCGATTATTATAATGAGGAAATGGGTACAGGCATTCTAAGGCAATTTTATAGCTTTGAAAAACTGATTATGCCCGATGAGATTGCTT
Source organism: Planctomycetota bacterium (assembly GCA_016188675.1). GTDB lineage: Bacteria > Planctomycetota > Brocadiia > Brocadiales > Brocadiaceae > Wunengus. The sequence goes on along the minus strand of JACPHJ010000057.1, from coordinate 31,648 downwards.
CCATTAAAGTACAGACCAATCATATAGAAGACTCTTTAGCCGCTCCAAAAAAATACTCCGTAAAGCGCCCTATCAATATTGACCCCGGTTACATGAATGAAAGCAGATTAATCCTCGCCTCTACCAAGGATTTTTCCCATCGTATTTATTTACGTGACGGCATATATGCCGAAGTGACCCTTAATTATCGTGGCGGAAGATACGAATCCTTCCCCTGGACGTTTCCCGATTATAAATCTACCGATTATCACAAGTTCCTGCTCATGGCAAGGGAACTCTATGTCAGGAAACTTAAGAAAATAAAGGAATAAAATTTTATGGAAAAAACTTTAATTATTTTAAAACCAGATGCCGTTCAACGCCGTTTGCTGGGAAAGATCATCACCAGATTTGAGGAAAAGGGGTTCCAAATAATCGGTCTCAAGATGATGCAGATTTCAGAAACCCTGGCGAGAAAACACTATGGCATGCACGAAGGAAAGGATTTTTTCGAACCCCTGGTCAGATACACTACCTCAGCGCCCGTAATCGTCATGGTGCTGAAAGGTAAAAATGCCGTAGAAATTGCCCGAAAGATGATGGGCGCCACCTTCGGCTTAAAGGCTGAACCTGGCACAATCCGGGGCGATTATGCCGTCAGCAACCGTTTTAACCTGATACACGGCTCAGATTCCATCGCCTCTGCCGAAAAAGAAATCGGCATCTTTTTTAAGAAAGAGGAACTTTTCGAGTACAACCCAACGGATATCCAGTGGGTATACGATATGTCCACAGGGGACATTGTCTAAAATTTACATAGCCTGTAGGCACACCGCGCCACCCTTTGTGTAATCCGGAATATTACATTAAGCCCTGGGTTTATCCAGTATATTCCTAACCTTTTCCAGCAACAATATTGTTTCTGTGCCGTCCCTGGAAGCTGAGGCATTTACTTCTGTTATTGCTTGCTCATCTTTTGATTCAATGAGTGGCAGGTATATTTTAAATGTCGTTCCCTTGCCTGGCGCACTGTCAACTTCTATATAGCCATTGTGCTGTTTAACTATCCCATACACACTTGCAAGGCCAAGACCCATGCCCTTTCCCACCTCCTTCGTGGTAAAGAACGGCTCAAATATCCTGGATTTCGTATCTTCATCCATACCCATACCCGTATCGGAAACGGATATAAGGGCATATTCCCCTACCTCACCGTAACCACGCGCCTTTACAAACGTTTTGTCCATCTCCACAACATCTGTATTTATCGTCAAAAGACCTCCTTTAGGCATGGCATCCCGTGCATTGGTTGCGAGGTTCATCAGGACATTTACTATCTGGCAGCTATCAACCATTACGATGCAATTTCTAGCGGAAAGCATGACTTCGAGTTTAATGTCTTCCCGAATAAGCTTTGCCAGAAGGGTTTGGGACTCTATTACAATCTCGTTTAAATTTACCGGCTCCGGACAAATTGGCTGCTCCCTGCTGAATGCAAGGAGATCCTGGGTTAGACTGGCCGCAGTCTCTGATGACTTCAGTATTCTTTGCACATAATCCCTTAATGGATCCTTCTCCCTTATCTCCGTCAGTAATATGCTCGCATACCCCATGATGACCGTGAGGAGATTGTTAAAGTTATGGGCAACACCTCCTGCAAGTTTTCCAACAGAAGCCAAATTCTGGGCATGATAAAGCTGTTCTCTCAGTTTTTGATGCTCCGACTCCATCCGCTTGCGTTCAGTGATATCTTCGGCAATTCCAACAACACGACAGACATTCCCTGATTTATCTTTTATCGGAAACGCCCTGTCATAAATCCAACGTATTGTTCCATCAGGCCGCGCAATTCGATATTCTTCATTGAAATTTCCGTGTTTCATTAACTCCAAAAATGATGCTTGAATTCGCACATGGTCATCCGGATGAACGGCATTTATCCAATCTTCTGGATTTTCATATAGGCTTTTACAGGTACGCCCCCATATCTTCTCATAAGCAGGACTCACATATATTATTTCATGGATATCGGAAGAGGTTATCCAGAAACATTCCTGAACGTACTCCGCAAGTTGACGGAACTTCTCTTCATTTCTCTGAAGCGCCTCTTCCATCCGCTTACGTTCGGTTATATCCGTAATGACAGAAACGAAACCTGCAAGCCTCCCCTGCTCATCACGCTTATATGTCCAATGTACCTGTACATCAACAAGCCTGCCGTCTTTCGTCAGGTTCTTTCCGAAATAAGGCGTTGGTTCCGGCTGATCATTTACAAGCTTCATAAAATATGCCTTTAGCATTTCTTTATCCGTATCATAGGCAGGTAAATCCCAAATTTTTTTACCAACTAACTCACCCTGCGGATACCCTAAAATAGCGTGGTGGGCTTTATTGCTATAGGTAATTGTTCCTGAAAGATCGTTTTCCTGAAGCCCATAAGGAACAGATTCAACGAGACTTCTGTATTTTTCCTCCGATTCCCTCAATAATTTTTCTGTCTTTCTGATGCCGGTGATGTCCAGGTAGGCCTCGCTTCGCCGCAATGTCTCTTCTGCCTTAATACGGTTAAAGATCGAGCCTATCTGTGACAGCACCGATAAAATGAGTTTAATGAGTCGCTCATTCCTTTCTTCCACCTTTACATGATAGAATACTATAACAGCTACTACTTCATTATTGGTAATAATGGGAAAGGCGATCCCGGTCTTAAGTCCTGCTTCCCTTGCGAACGATGCACAGAGACAGGTCGGTTCGAGGGTGGCATTCTGCACCCATACAGGCTGTTTTTCTGCCCAGGCACGGCCAGGCAACCCGGAACCTTTCGCAAAGGTAAGCCCTTCGGTATAAGCAATGAATTTCTCAAGACCCTCAATGGCGCTATAGTAAGCGTGGTCTCGCTCTAAAAACTCGCCATCGGAGCCGGATCTCCACGCCTCCCCATAAACCCAGCCGGTAAAGTTACATATCTTATGGAGTGCGATAACCAGTGCATCGTGTAAATTCTCTGATACGTTGAGCGCAAAAGTTATTGTTTGTAACAGATAAATTTCCTCATTTGCGTGTCTCTGCGCAGTAATATCTATGGCCGCTACCCGGAACTGTTTCCCTTTCCCGCCAGCCGTTACAATCCCCTCAAGCCGTACACAGACCGTAGATGCGTTAGTCTTCACGAGTTCTATTTCGCACGTTTGCTTTGTATCGGTTTCAACCATCTTATTGCGGAACGTATTGAAGGCGGGAAGATATTCGGGTTTGATGAAAAGGTGGAAGTATCTGTTAATCAGACTGCTTCTCTCTACGCCAAGGAGCGACGCTCCAGCCAGGTTTGCCTCGATAAGTATCCCATGTTTGTCAAGGGTAAAATAGCCTACAGGGGCAAAGTCATACAACTCGGTGTACTTATTCAGTGCGTCTTCAGCTTCTGCGTGCGCATGTTTCGGTTCTTCATTCTGCATTTCGAGTTTGGTTTGATGTGTCTGCTGTTCATGCGCCAGAGCATATGTTTCCATGCCTGCCATATCTTGTGCTTTCTGGGTTTTTTTCTTACTCAGCGATTCTTCTGTGCGGTGTTGCGGGCCGTCAACCTTGTCTGGTTTTGATTTCTCTTCTTTCATGGCCTGGAATACCTGATACGTTAAAATTATATTTCTGATATTGAACGCGGTTTGCCGATGTAGTACCCCTGCGCATAGTTTACACCAAATTCATGCAGCATACGAACTGATTCCTTATCGCTGACAAACTCTGCAATCGTCTTATTCCCTAAACCACGCGCCACCTCCACAATTGCCTTGACCATGTGCTGGTCAAAACGGTTATTGGGTAAATTCTGGATGAAACTGCCGTCTATTTTCAGATAATCCACAGGTAAATACTTCAGGTAATTGAACGATGAAAAACCGATGCCAAAATCGTCCAGCGCAAAATTACATCCGCTGGCCTTCAGGGCGGCAATAAAATTCTGCGCTGTGGCTATATTTTCGACCAATGAGGATTCTGTAATTTCGAAGGTGAGGTTTTTAGGGTCGATCTTTGTTGCTGACAGTTCTTTGTTTATAGTGGATAATAATTCGGTATCTGAAAAAGAACTGCCGGAAAGATTGACTTCGAGATATGCGGGTTTGCCCTCATGTTGTAATTTTTGAATGATAGATATCGCCTTATGTGACACCCATCGGTCTATATCATGGATTAGTCCAAAACGTTCCGCAATTTCAAGGAAGTTTGATGGTGAAATCGCCTTCCCGTCTGTATCCATCATTCGTAACAGCGCTTCATGCCCAACGATACGGTTTTGTTGTATGTCCAGGATAGGCTGTAAATACAGGGCAAATTGGTCTTGCTTCAGGGCGGTGCGAATGCGTTTTTCCCACAGAACCCGTGATTCGATTTGTGATTTTTGCTCGGGTGTATAAACACAGGCGAGGTTGCGGCCTTTTGCCTTTGCACGGTACATGGCAAGATCGGCATTGACAAGAAGCTCCTCCACCGTGTTACCGTGAGCCGGGAACATGGCGATGCCGATACTGAAGGTAATGCTGACAGGATGCCCCACTTCTGTGAAATCATGGCATTCTATCATTTCCATTAATTGCTTTGCAGTGATTTCCGCCTGGCTTGCAGTGACATAAGGCAGGATAATGGCAAATTCATCTCCCCCCACCCTTGCCAGGGTATCGGTATTGCGCAATCGTTTCCTGAGGAAGCTGCCAATGAACCTGAGTAATTTGTCGCCTACCTGATGACCAAGTGAATCATTGACGCGTTTAAAATTATCAAGGTCGAGGAACAATATCGCTCCGTATATCCCGTGCCTTCGTGATTGTATAAGCCATCTCTCCAGTTCTGCCTGAAAAAAGCGACGATTAAAAAGCTCCGTAAGGGGGTCACGGTCTGCAAGATATATAATTTGACTTTCAAAACGTTTGCGTTCCGAAATATCACGCGCTATGGTGGAAAGGTACTCCACATCTCCATCGGTGTTTTTATGGGTAATGATTACCTGGGAAACAGGAATTTCGCGTCCATCACGGCTGAGAAGCGCGGTTTCTCCGGACCAGACGCCGTTTTTTATTGCAAAAGATATTGCCTCCTCTTGAATCAAAACATTCGACAGGGCAGGATGAAGATCTGAAATTCTCAGATTTGAAATATTTTCATCATCGGCAATTTCTAACATTTTCCGTCCTGCTTTGTTAACGTAGAGCAAATGACCGTCCCGGCTGGCCGTTCCAACAAAGTCGGTTGTCGTCTCCAGGATTGCAGCCAGCTTTGTCCTGGTTTTTTCCATGTTCTTTCGTTCGGTTATGTCCCAGAAAATGCCTAAAATACCGGTCACGTTGCCTTCCTCATCCTGTAGAGGGGTTTTGACTGTTTGTATAATAAATTCCTGTCCATCCCTGATATATATCTCCTCTAGTTCTTCTGTTTGCCCTGATTCCATAATTCTTTTATCATCTGCCCGGTATTTATCGGCCAATTCTTTTGGATAAAAATCATAATCTGTTTTTCCCGCTATCTCCTCCGGTAAAATCCTCAAGTCACGCGCATAATTCTCATTGCAGGATACATAGACTGAATTTCTATCCTTATGAAATATCTTTTGTGGAAGGTTTTCCAGAAGCGTCCTGTGCTTCCGCTCGCTTTTCCGCAGCAGTTCTTCCGTAGATCTGCGTCTTATGAAGTCGCCTACACGCCTGCCAATATCAGCCATAATATCAAAGACTTCCTTGTCGGGATGCCGGACATCTCTCGTAAAAAACCCCATTACGCCTATTACCTCACCTCTTGCTGTAATCGGGAATGCCATGGCCCCATGGACGCCGAGTCTGGAGGCAACTGCCGCACGCGGGAAATTGCTATCAACGACAACGTCAGTTATCCATTCCGGCTGGCCGCTTTCCCAGACCCTGCCAGGCAAGCCTAAACCTTTTGAAAATGTATACGATTCGCTTAAACCTTTAAATTCATATAATTCAGTTATCTGCTCATGCCAGTTATCTTTCAGCCGCAAGGAGTGCGAATCCGGATCCGTGCGCCAGAGTTCTCCGTATTCCCATCCAAAACCCCGACAGACGGTCTTGAGGATTTTCGGCGCAGCATCGTTAAGCGTGGCGGATTCGGTTAAAATAGCGGTAAGGGTAAACTGGGCGAGCTGTCGGGATTCCATCAATTTGCGGTTGTTGATTTCATTTTCGAGTTCTTTTACCTTTTCTTCGAGTTTTGCGGCTACAATATGACTGTAATTACTGAGAAATGTTTCATCGTCCGCAAAAGGTATTTTCTTAGCGTCAATTTCTTTAGTTTTTGCGCTCTCGAGTGTATTTTTTATCTCACTCCATAGTTTTTCCGGAACTTTCGGTTTTTCAAAAAATGCAAGGGCCCCCAGGGAACAAGCCAGTTCTTTATCTTTACTGCCTGTGTAAATGGCTGAATAGAAAATAAAAGGAATAGATTTCAGCAATTCATTATTTTTCACGTTTTTGAGAAACTGGAAACCGTCCATATTGGGCATAAGGATGTCTGAAATGATCAGATCGGGCTTGTGGTCGAGCGCCTTGTTAAACCCATCCTGCCCGTCTTCCGCCTCAATAACTTCATTGCCCTGTTTTTCGATGACGAGTCTTAAAATCTTTCTATTTTCGCCGTTGTCATCTACAAGCAAGATATTCATAATTGAATTATCGGTATAAGTTGTGAATAGTTAATATCGTAACAGTTGGAAATTGATTTTTTTGGACAGCCACAATACAGGGGATGCGGGCGCCATGTCCCTACTGCATCCCGATGCTATGGTATTTTGAAATACCTGAATTCCTGTGCGTTAAATCATACAGGACTGGTTTTGCCGGTGCCACGAAAACCGATCAAGATGATGTTCATTGTATTTTAATGTTTTGGAATTTCAAAGTATATATCATAGCATACCAGACAACCCCCTGATTCCCCCTTTGTTAAGGGGGACTTGATGAAATCTCCTTTAATAAATTGGGCAACTAAAAAATCCCCCTTAATAAAGGGGGTGAGGGGGTTGTTTTTCACCGGCATTTGCCGTGTATATAAATAGTTGCTGCCGAAGGCCTAATTTATGAATGTACGCAACCGACAGCTTCTCTGTTACCGTAGTTTAGCGGCACAGCAAAATCGAGCAGTTTGTAGACCTCATAACTCGTACCGTGGTGCTCCCTAAAATCATCTCCTGAAGCCTGGAATGTCCGTAGGCGCCCATGACGAGTATGTCAAATTTGCTGTCCTCATCATTGCATACTTCCAGAATGCCGCCTGCATGGTCGCTTCCCCCCTTTGCAATAGTATCGGTATCGGCAGCAAGTTTATAATCTTCAAGGAAGGCCTTTGCCTTTGACAGTATCTGCAAGGCTTCGTCTTTTTTCTCTGCCACACAAACCACCGTTATGGGCAACTTCATGGCCTGCGCTATTTCAGCGCCGCTTCGCAGAGCCTTGTCTGCAAAAGAACTTCCGTCATAAGCAATCAGCATCTTGCGAAAAGGCTTGTATTCGGATGGCGTAATGAGCACGGGTTTATGCGTCTGACGCACCACAAATTCGACATTGGTGCCGAGAAATACATCACGCCATTCGGCATGCGCCCCCATTTTACCCATGGCAATCAGATCACAATCATCGGCGGATTTAATGATCTCTCGGCTCACGATCCCTTCCCGTATTTCTCGGGCAAACGTTACCTTTGCCTGGGTACATTTTCCCTCTACCTGATTCAAGGCCGCATCGGCCTGCGATTCCAATATCTCCCGAATGGTTTGATTAAACGTTCCATACGGAACCATTCCGCCAATGCTAGTTCCAATATCGTGGATCAGCGGACCGGTCAATATCTTGACGTCTTTGACAAACAACCCGCGAATACCGGCATTAAACAGGCGCGCTAAATTTATGGCATAGTCTGCTGCAGTAAGGCTGTTTTCAGAACCGTCGGTAGGAACAAGGATTTGTTTTATCATAAATACAAGGTCTCCTGTGTGGTTGTAACGCGACTTGCAAGTCGCCTATTTCTGCTGGTCGCCTTTTTGCGCTTCAGACGAGATAAATCTCGCGCTACACTACGCAACATTAGAAATTACAGCATCAAATATATTGATTAAAAACCTGTGCGATTATTACTTAACTACGAGCTTTTGTCAAGCCAAATATGAGTTTTGGAATGTTTAAAAAAATCTGCCGGACGATTTCTCCATTATGAATTTTGTTGACCGTTTGCCGTTACTTCATGTATAATTTTAACTCATTCCACCATGTTTGCTAAGTCTGTATTTTGCAATTGTTTAAATAAGCACACACCCCTACCCCTCTCAAGAGGGGAATTTAAAAAGCCCCTCTTGGGAGGGGATTGAGGGGTGGGTAGAAATAAAAAGCGTTTTAAAACCCAACCTTAGAATTAGGGTTTGAGATTTATGGACAAAGATATTATAAAAGAAATCTTCCTGCTCATCCTTGAGATTATCAAGGCGCTTTGCGAGATAGTGTGGAAGAAGATAAAAGACCTCTTCGGTCTGGTATGGGACAGGTTTTTTGGCCTGGCAGACGTGTCCAAAGAACAGGCTCCTTATCAGGAATGGGGCGTTACCGGCGAAGACGAATGGCCGAGCGCTCCCGAAGTACCGGCCGCCAGGCAGGAGGAACCACAACAAAGGGCCGAAACAAAAGAAATTGTATATGCCCCACAAACACCGGAACTTCTGGATGCGTACGGGGACAATCGAATTGTCCTGATGGTAAGGGACCCTGAATGGCTGTTTACGTATTGGGAGTTGCGAAAAGACGTTATCGACAGCGCCCGGAATACACTGATACCTCTGGCAGAGGGCGCAAAAACCATATTGAGGGTCTATGATGTAACGGATATTATCTTCAATGGCTACAATGCCCACAAATACTTTGATATTGAAGTGACTGGCGTCGCGCGGAGTTGGTACATTCACGCAGGCGAGCCGAACAGGTCGTTTTGTGTGGATATCGGGTTCCTTGCGCCAGATGGGACGTTTCGTGTCCTCTCCAGATCGAATACCGTAAGAACACCGCGCATGGGCGTTTCAGAGGTAGTTGATGAAGAGTGGATGTGCATTAAGGAACTTTATGAAAAGGCGTATATCCCTATGGGACGCGGCATCAGCGAATCGGTCTTCGAAAGGGCGCATGCGAACTGGCAGGAAGCGCTCAAAGAGGGCGTGTCTTCGCCTGAATCTTCAGGCGGTTTAACGGTTTCGGAAAAATAATCATATGGGAAAAGGCTACCTGTCATTAATCTTGCACGCACACCTGCCGTTTGTCCGTCATCCGGAATACCGCGAGTTTCTGGAAGAAGACTGGCTCTTTGAGGCTATTACCGAAACCTACATCCCGCTCATAGACGTCTTCGACAAACTGACCGACGAAGGCATCGATTTCCGCATAACCATGTCGCTGACCCCGCCGCTGATTTCGATGCTTACCGATGAACTTTTACAATCCCGCTATATTCGCTATCTTGAAAAGCGAATCCAGCTCTCGGAAAAAGAGATCGAAAGGACAAAGCATCAACCGGAATTCAATCGCCTTGCGCAGGTGTATTATAAGCATTTTACCAATGCCAGATACGTCTATGCAGAAAAATATCGTCGAAACATCATCCACGCCTTCAAAAAATTCCAGGATATGGGCAAGCTGGAGGTGATAACCTGTGGGGCTACACATGGTTATTTGCCCCTTATGAATAATAATGTAAATGCCATGCGCGCACAGATCAACGTTGCGGCAGCACATTATGAAAAACATTTTGGCAGAAGGCCGCGTGGAATATGGCTGCCCGAATGCGCCTATGAGCCTGGCGCAGACCAACTGCTCAAGGATGCCGGTATTCGTTTCTTTATTACAGAAACACATGGGATTCTGTTTGCCTCTCCGAGACCGAAATACGGCATTTATGCGCCCATCTTCTGTCCGACAGGCGTAGCCGCCTTTGGCAGGGATATGGAATCTTCCAGGCAGGTCTGGAGCTCAAAGGAAGGGTATCCGGGTGATTTTTCCTATCGTGATTTTTACCGCGACGTAGGATTCGACCTTGATTATGACTATATCAGGCAGTATCTCCATGGAGACGGCAAACGTACCAACGTCGGCATCAAATATTACCGGATTACCGGCAAGACGGATCACAAAGAACCTTACTCGCCGGAAAGGGCGCTGGATAAGGCCGCCGAACATGCGGGAAATTTTATGTTTAACCGCGAGAAACAGGTTGAACACCTTGCCTCGGTCATGGACCGGAAACCCATTGTTGTTGCGCCTTACGATGCGGAACTCTTCGGCCACTGGTGGTTCGAAGGCCCTGACTGGATAAATTTCCTGTTCAGAAAGATCGCCTTTGACCAGAAAACAATATCGCTGATTACCCCGATGGAATACCTAGAAATGTATCCCGTTAATCAGGTTTCTACGCCCTCTCTTTCGAGTTGGGGATATAAAGGGTATAATGAATATTGGCTGAACGACAGCAACGATTGGATTTACCGGCACCTTCACAAAGCGGCTGAACGCATGGTAGAATTGTCCCAAAATTTTTCGGATACAAACGGAAATGCCCTAAAAAACCGGGCGCTCAACCAGGCCGCAAGGGAACTCCTGCTCGCGCAGAGCAGCGACTGGGCATTTATTATGAAGACGGGCACCATGGTGGAATACGCGGTAAAGAGGACCAAAGAACACCTCTTCCGTTTTACCAGGTTGTATGACGATATCCGATCCGACAATATCGACGCCACATGGCTTTCCGATATAGAAGACAAAGATAATATATTTCCGGACATTGATTATCGTGTCTATCAGTAGAGACAGGTTTTAAACCTGTCTCTCTGCAATGGGAAAAATATTTTATCGTGTATTTTTAGAGGAGGGAACTATATGTCATCCGAAATGATGAAATGGCCGTACTTACCTGGTTTGGGTTCATTCAGGGACGAGATGAACAAACTCTTTGAGAGTTTTACGAGAAGAGGCGCCGCCGCAGGGGTGGGTTTGGTGACTCCTCTGGATGTTTCAGAAACAGAAGAAAACATCCTCGTAAAGGTGGAAGTGCCTGGAATTGAACCGAAAGATATTGACATCTCGATCAGCGGCGACACCTTAACTATTAAAGGTGAAAAGAAGTCCGAAAAGGAAGAGAAGGGAAAGAATTATCACTTTATAGAAAGGAACTACGGAAGTTTTTCCAGATCCGTTGGATTACCGGCATCGGTGAAATTCGACCAGGTGAAAGCTGAATATAAGAAAGGGATACTTGAGATTATCTTGCCAAAATCGGAAAAATCAAAAATGAAGAAAATTCCAGTAAAGGTTAGTTAGAAATTGTGAATGCCGCCAACAGGTTATAAAACCCGGAATAATCCGCCGTAAATACCTGCGGGGAGTTTTAATTGTGTCTTTTGAAAGGAGAAATTAGAAGAATGAAAGTGCCAAGAGAAATTGGGTATGGACCATCACATAAAAGAGATAAAGTTTATGCAGAGAATGATCCATATATGCCGCCGAAGGGGAAGGGACTTGCGGGGATTACTATTTGTAAGGATTGCACGGCCGTTTACCAAAACAAAAAGTGGTTCCTCGATGCCAAACTTTACGAACAAAAAAAGAAACTGAAAGACATCAACTTGGTAATATGCCCGGCATGTAAGAAGACCAAGGAAAACGTCCCGAACGGCGTCGTAACGCTGAAGGGCGATTTCCTGAAACAGCACAAACAGGAGATTTTGAATCTGATTCACAACGAGGATGCGCGTTCAAAGACATATAACCCTTTAAAAAGGATTATGAAGATTAACGAAAAGAAAGGCGAAATAGAGATACTTACCACCTCAGCCAAACTGGCGCAGCGTATCGGGTCTATTCTGTTCAAGGCATACAGCGGCGAAGTGGAATACAAAAAACACGAGAATGCAAAGTTTATGCGTGTAGAGTGGAGGCGTGATACACAAGCGGATTAAAAAACCGTATCAGTTGTGTCGTGAAAGCCCGGAAAAACTATACGGAAGTCGGGAAGTTGAGAAGCCGAGAAGAATGAAATCTTGGCTTCCCAACTCCCCAGATTCAATTTCTGTTATCTCGTTGTTTTCGACTGTAAGCAGATCTGCCAACCAAAATCTCTATTTACGGTTCACCTTTTGAGGAGTTGATGTCATGATTAAAATTGAAAAAATTCTATTTCCCACGGATTTTTCTGCCAATGCAAAACATGCCTTAAAGTACGCCCTGGATTTTGCCGCGGAACGCGGGGCGAAACTTTACGTCCTGCACGTAATTCCCAAGCTGAACATTCCCATAGGAACGGGAGGAATGACCTATCCGGTGTCAAAGATATACGAAGACATGGAACGGGACGCCAAAAAAAATATCCATCACCTGATACCCAAGCGATTTCTTGAGAAGATAAAGGTTGAAAACATCGTTGTGCGGGGAACGCCTTTCCTGGAAATCATCAAGACTGCAAAGAAATATGACGTAGATTTGATAACCATTGCTACCCATGGCCGGACAGGAATTTCCCATGCGCTTCTGGGGAGTACGGCGGAAAAGGTCGTGAGAAAGGCCCCCTGCCCGGTGCTGTGCGTCAAACATCCTGAACACGAATTTGTGCTACCTTAAAATAGTTAATACAGGCTTTAACTCCGCCATTCATGGCGGAGATATGCAGGCGTATAAAAACCGGCTTTAGCCATGATTTCCCCTGGTTCAGGGCTAAAGCCACTATAGGCTTCGTTCTCTCACCTCAGGCTAAAACCTGAGGTTAATTCAATTGTCCGAAAGAATTTACCTGCATCCTTTCCGATTTTTTCAACATATTCCTCCGCTTTCAAATCCTTAACGTCCTGATAAACTTTTTCCTTCCATTCCCACACTTCAATTAATGACTTATCACATTTCTTCATCAGACGCCTTTATTTTGAATTCCAAGTTTTTTGAGAACGAAAATTTTTACTTTTAACGCAATTTCGTATGCCTGCTTGGTTTCTTCAATAGTGGGTTCATACCAGTCGTCAGGGTAACGAATTTCAACGGCATAATCAGTTAAATTGTCTGCTTCTGGAAGTTCTTCTTTAAACGATTTATCTACAGATGAACATAGATTTAGTAAAGACATTATGTTGTGTGTTTTTGAAAACTCTATTTGTTTTTTGACAAGAAATGCCTTCAGGTATTTTTCAGCAGCTTGTTGACAATGAAAACATACGGTATCTGTTACAACTTCGTTTGCTTCCAACCCCTGTTTTGCAGTAAGTAAGTCCCTTTCTGCTATTCTAATCCATTGATTTATCAAGTGCTCTATGATGTTATTTTTATCCATAAAGAACCCGTCCGTATTTATTTGCCGCATAGACCACTGTTCCTATGATATCTTTGAACATTTCAAATTCCTGACTGCTTTTAACAACAACATCTATTGGCAACGTGAAATCTTTTAAAAAGCTTCTAACAACACGGTTTCTCTGTATTTTGGGCAAAGTGTCGTCTTTAATTACTAACAAATCAATATCACTTTCCTTTGTTGGCTTCCCCTGAGCGTATGAACCGAAAAGGATTATTTTTCGAGGGTTATAGCCTGTTACAATAGCTTTGACAACTTGATTAATTTGTTCCTGAGTTATCATGTTTAGTTCCTGATCTTTTTGTATGATTGCATAATGTCCAATATTGTAAGATCTTTTTCGTTATTCTTTCTATTTATCAGAAATGAGCAATTTCTTCTATGACTTTTTCCAGACCCTGGCAATGAACATATATCTTTAAGGCTAAAAGAAGTGCGGCAGCATTTGGGAGTCAATCTTTTGGCCTGTGTTATCTGCTGTTGCTGGCGTTTCTTTTGAAAATCAAGGAACAAGCATGATCCCATACTCACCGGGTGTAAGCCGTTTGCGCTTTGTATATGATCTTATTTTGGCGACATTCAATTAAGATCCCTTTTCTTGTCAATCTTTGTAAGAATATCAAAAGCAATCAAAGTCTTTTCTTCCAAATATATAAAAAATCTTCTCTTTCGATTGTGGAAAAGCCAACAAAAAAAGAATTGGCTTATGACTAATAAATACAACCAATTATTGCTCCTGAGAGACGTGAAAGATTCGATGATGAAGGACAAAACCAAAAGGATACTAAAGCTAATCGAATTTATAATTGATGAAACAAAGAAACCGCGGTACAAACTATATAGCGAATTAAATAAGGTGACATGAGAACTCATATCGTTTGCAAGTACAAATAAATAACAATACTGAAATGCGTACTTTGCTGACATTTGGGGTGGCAAATCAAAATATTTCTTTGCGTTATCCATAATGTAACCTAATTCTTCGTTATTGCCATCTTTCTTTTCTTTTATAAGAAAATTTGCCACGGCCTGAATAATGTGACCAATGAGATAAGAATACAAAATCAGCATCACCGATTTTTCAAACGTAAAAAATGTTACTAAATCGGGAAACCGCTTTTGGTTAACCAGGGAAAAGAAAATAAACGTGAAAAGAAACTGATATAAGCCAACAAAAATATAGCCAAAGTGATCATAAAGGGTAAGTTTTGACGTTAACGATTTCATTTTAATTGATCATGTGCAAGGTATTATTCTCGTCTATTCTTGCTACTACTCTTTTTTGCCTTGTAGTATAAACATCCTTTCTTACCTGATTCCTGTATTTCGCGTCAGCATCATACTCTGTTTTAGTACCAGCTGAAATAACGACGAATGCTAAATTCATTGCCTTCACTTTTTTCAAATTAAACCCACTGTTATTCCCATGATGTGATGCAAGTAACAAGGTTGTATTCTTAATATCTGAGTCATTTATATACTCCCAGCCATCTTCTTCAATATCACCTGGGATGAGTAACTTGTGGCCTCTACAACATATTCTTAATAAGAGGCCATTATTATTTACATTATCAGACTGGTTTGCCAATAAATATTTTAAGGGCGCCAAATAGTCGACTCTTGTTTCATCGCCAACATTTGTGTACCAGCCTTCAGTAACTTCATACTTTTGAGTACAATAATAACCCTTCTTCATCTGTTCGTAAATTGTCCAATCGTCATAAATCGGACTGGGTCTAAAATAGACTGGAGAATAGATAAAGATCCCTATCTGAAAAGTTTTAACTACCTCAGATAAGCCACCAATATGGTCTTGATGAGGGTGAGTTATAAACAAATAGTCAATTTTACTAATATTAGCTTCTTTCAAAATGGTAATAATATTATCATTGTCACTTTCTTTGCTCACTTTTATATCAATTAGGCCGTTCTTGCCATTTGGAAATTCGACATAAGAACAATGACCGTTGCCAACTTTAAAAAAGAATATTCTGAAATCTCTCATGCTGGTCCCCCTCTTTCTTGTTTGCGTCATCTTACATTCTTGTCGCCAAAATATGTCCTATAACGTTCAAGGCTAAAAGAAGTGCGGCAGCATTTGGGCGTCAATCTTTTAGCTTGTGTTATCTGCTGTTGCTGACGTTTCTTTTGAAAATCAAGAAACAAGACCTGTCCCCACCACCACCCTCAACTTTGAGGTGATAAAATTTCAATTTCTTTTAGTCTAATCATTTGATTAACGCCATTAATGCTTCGAATCATTTTGAGATTTACAAAGTGTTTAAAATTCCAGCTAGCGTTCGAGTGCTTGAGAAGGGCGCAAGCCTTTGGGTGTTAAACTCAAGCACTCTGTTATCGGAAGTCCAGCCCATAACCTTTTTAATAAAGTTTTCTCTGTCGTATTCTTCCTCTCTCAACAACAGTGAATTTACCTAAAAAAGATAATTTATCTTTTTTAAGAATATTCAACAAAATCTCAGCGGGTTCTGCAGGGATAGAAGGATCAAAACGAAAATATACAACACCAGCAGGAACGAATGATTTATGTCTATAAATCAACTCTCCATAATCCTTGTCAAAAGTTAGGATTATTCGCTTTTCTTCATAGGCACGTTTTAAGACAACAATATCCTTATCTCCGGATGAATCTTCACTTATGCTTGCTACATGATGACCGCCTTCACGCAATAAGCGGATACTGAACAGAGGGAAATTTTCATTTGCCAAAAAATACATCAAGTTGTCTCAGCCGAAAGTGAGTATAATGATTCCTCACGCATGCAATCTGTAGCAAAAGCAAAAACAGCTAGTATGATTTCTTTTGACAATTTTGGATAATTTTCAATTAACTGCTGCTCTGTCCAGCCTTCTGCAAAGAGCCCCAAAATAAACTCTACAGATAGACGAGTTCCTTTTACTACTGGTTTCCCAAGCAAGACTTCCGGGTCTGAATGTATAAATTTTCTCCAATCTATGCCTGCCATTGTACCCCCTTTCTTTCATGTATAATATTATAAATATTCATGGTCTGGAATTTCCGATAACTGATTTATTTCTGTATTGCGGATATACTCCCAATTGGGAAGGATAGACGCATTGCAGATATAACAATTCTGGGTGAAAACACAAGAATCCCACTCTTTTTATAAATTTTGTTACCTTAAAAGATGTAGTTTTTGGCTTTCCAACAGTCATTATTGTTAAACCGCTTGTATTTGTCAAACCATTTTTGGGGTTTTTGGCTTCCTTCCTTACCCAGCAACAGTCATGGAATTATCTTGAGAATGGGGTGTGAAAATCTTATATTTAATGTCTTGGAATTTCGATAATAGGGATTCTTCTGTTGTTTTATCTCCTTCGACTTTGCGCAGGACAGTCCATTCAGAATGATAAAAGGATAATATTACCATTTTGTGTAAGGAAGGAGAAAAGGGGAAGTGGAGAAATGGAGAAGAGAGGAATTAACCGCGAAAATCATCAATGCTTGTATTAACGTTCACAAGGAATTAGGTCCTGGATTTTTAGAAAATATATACCACAATGCTGTTAGTGAATTTTGCTGATTTTACGATTGATGTAAGGAGGGTGGAACAGGAGAGAAGAAAATAAAGATTAAGGATAAAAGAAAAATATTTTTAGATTCCTGAACCCATAAGGAACTGGTTTTATTTTTCTCCATTTCCCCCTATTCTCCCTTTCACCTTTAACATTTTTTCTAACTATGAAGAAGTCCATTATTGCCCGTGGCATACGGGTGCATAATTTAAAAAATATCGATATTGAAATCCCCCATAAAAAACTGGTGGTGATTACAGGTGTCAGCGGATCGGGCAAGTCCAGCCTTGCATTCGATACCCTCTTTGCTGAAGGGCAAAGACGGTATATAGAATCCTTTTCGGCCTATGCGCGCCAATTTCTGGAAAAGATGGACAAGCCGGACGTTGACCATATAGAGGGAATTCTTCCTGCAATAGCCATCCAGCAGAAAAACCCTGTCAAAAACCGGCGTTCCACCGTTGGGACAGCCACAGAAATAAATGATTACCTGCGTTTGCTGTTTGCCCGAATTGGCAAGACCTATTGCAATTCCTGCAAACGACCCGTGAAGATAGATACCGTCTCTCATATCGTTGATACCGTCCTGTCGTTACCTGAAGGCACAAGATTTTTAGTTACATTCCCCATAACCGTCAGCCAGAAAGTTTCGGGTCAAAATCAGATCAATCTCCTCAAAGAACGCGGGTTGGTAAGGATACTGGTTGATGAAAACATCGCAGACATTACATCCGAAACCAATATAGATATCCTTTCTGCAAGGTCTGTTTCCGGGATAGTTGATCGGCTGGTCGTTAAGGATGTCATCAAGGAACGGCTAGTGGATGCCCTGGAAACGGCGTATCGTATGGGTGCCGGACATTTATGTATTGTCTATAATATTCCCCCGGAAAGTTCTGCCAAGCAAGATGCACAGATAGAGGGTCATCCTATCACTATACAAGGTTCACAATGGGTTGAACTCAAATACAGCAAACAATTCTTTTGCAGTTATTGTAAAATTGAGTACCCGGAACCTGTTCCAGCGCTATTTTCGTTTAATAATCCGATTGGCGCATGTCCCAAGTGCCAGGGTTTCGGGCACACAATTGATATTGATATGGACGCCGTCATACCGGATAAAGAAAAGTCTTTGAGCGATGGGGCTATTGCCATGTGGAATACGCCCACGTACTCTTCGATGTATGAATCGCTTAAAAAGGCATCCTCCAAGTATAATATTCCTTTAAATGTCCCATTTCGCAAGCTGACAAAGGAACAGGTAAAATTGATCCTGGATGGCACGGAAGATTTCTGCGGCATCTATGACTTCTTTCAATGGCTGGAACAGCGGAAATACAAGATGCATATTCGGGTGTTTTTGAGTAAATATCGGGCATACACCCTATGCCAGACTTGCAACGGAAAGCGGCTGAAAATTCAGGCGCTGAACGTCCTGATTAACGGCAAGGATATTTCGGACATTTGCACCATGACGGTCGATGTCGCCTACCGGTTTTTTGGGGAACTTCAACTGACTGATTATGAAAAAAACATCGCCCATTTGCTCTTGCAGGAAATCCAAAAACGATTAGGCTATATGATTAAGGTAGGACTGGAATATATTACCCTGGACCGTATGACCCGCACACTTTCGGGAGGGGAGGCCCAGAGGGTAAATCTTACCACGTCGCTGGGTTCTTCGCTGGTAAATACCCTGTACATCCTTGATGAGCCCAGTATTGGACTCCACTCAAGGGATACGGACAGGTTGATTCAGATACTCGAACGATTGCGGGACATTGGAAATACCGTTGTTGTTGTGGAACATGATAAGGAGGTCATCAAATCTGCTGATGAGGTTATTGATCTTGGACCTGGCGCAGGCGAAAACGGGGGCACAGTTGTTTATCATGGTTCATTTAAGGATTTACCTGCACGCAACGGCTCTCTCACGGCACAGTATCTAAAAGGCAATAAGGCAATCAAAATACCTTCTAAACGGAGAAAGCTGTCCGACAAGGCTATTGTATTGAAAGGGGCGTCGCAAAATAATCTGAAAGACATAGCTGTCATATTTCCCCTTAATATGATAGTATGTGTAACGGGAGTTTCCGGGTCAGGCAAAAGCACACTCGTGCAAGACACCCTCTATGGCGCTATCAAAAAGAAGAAGGAAGGGTACGCGGGATTTATCGGAAAGTATGAAAGTATCGACGGCGTACAGCTTATCAACGATGTTATTCTTGTTGACCAATCTCCAATTGGGCGTACTCCCCGTTCCAATCCCATCACGTATGTAAAGGTATTTGATGAGATTCGAAGACTCTTTTCTTCAACGCGGGACGCAAGGATGCACAGTCTGAACGTAGGTTCTTTTTCATTCAACGTGGTCGGCGGCAGATGTGAACAATGCGAGGGCGCAGGCTACATCCGTGTCGACATGCAATTCCTTGCAGACATTTACGTCACGTGTGACAAGTGCAACGGAAAACGGTTCAATAAAAAGGTGCTCGACGTAAAATACAAAAACAAAAATATCCACCAGATACTCGAAATGACCGTGGATGAGGCCGTTGTCTTCTTCCGTGAATCAACCAGGATTACCAGGGGACTGAAATTTCTTCAGGATACCGGATTAGGCTATTTGCGGTTAGGCCAGCCCGCCACTACCCTGTCTGGAGGCGAGGCACAGAGACTCAAGATTGCGGCTTTTATGGCGCAGGAAAACGCCGACACGACGCTCTTTATCTTTGATGAACCTACCATCGGTCTTCACATGGACGATATCCAAAAATTGCTTACCAGCTTTCAGAGATTAGTTGAGGCAGGACATTCTTTAATCATCGTGGAACATAATCTGGACATTATCAAGTCTGCCGATTATATTATAGACCTGGGACCCGAAGGCGGCAATGCGGGAGGATATGTTGTTGGATGCGGGACGCCGGAACAGATAGCACGGATAGAGAAAAGTTATACCGGGCAATATCTGAAACCCTATTTATCTTGAATATCAATGTATTTTAACAGGACGCACATTTTCGCAGATAAGCGCAGATAATTCGGGTTCTTTATGTTCTGTATCCTGACAATCTGTACTACTTCATCTGTGTCCAAAATGAAAATTCCATGACCTTCGGTCACATAGGGGAATGAAATCTCCTCATCGGCTGTCATTCCGAACGGAGTGAGGAATCTTAAGATTTCTCCCTTCAGTCGAAATGACAATTACAGGTGAAAATTTCTGTTATAATTGCATGAAAGGCCACAATGAAATTTAACAAAAAAAATATCATATTCATTATAAGCATTATTGTCAGCATTATCTGCTCATGGCTATTTGTGAGAAAGATCGAGTGGGCGCTCCTTAAAAATGCCTTAAAGGATGCAAATTACTGGTACGTCATCCCGACGCTCATTTTAACCCTTCTGGTATACATTGTGAGGGCGCTTAGGTGGCAGGGTTTAATATCTCATATCAAACCGGTATCCGTATTGAATTTGCTGTCTATCACCTGCATAGGTTTTATGGCAAACAATATTCTTCCTGCCCGTGCGGGAGAGGCATTGAGGCCGTTTATCCTGTATAAGAAGGAAGGCGTAAAATTCTCGACCTCCGTTGCAACAGTAATCGTAGAGCGGATATTTGACATGCTGGGACTTATCATATTTACGGTGGCCGTTATTGCCCTGCTGCCGCATCCTGCTCATCACGACTCCGTTGTCCCGCTTTCAGCAAATGAGGCGCACACCATCAAAGAATCAATTATCCCTTCTCTGAAAAAATGGACAGAGGTATTCGCTGCGGTAGGGGTACTTACCATAGTCTCCCTCTTTTTGATCGTTATTAAACCCGATTTCTTCAAAAAAGTACTCTCCAAACTGTGCTTTTTCCTGCCGCATAAACTCAAAGACAAAATTTACGGACTGTACGACTCCTTTGTGCATGGCCTAAAGATTCTGGAAAACAAGACGCAAACGGTATGGATGATCGTGCTTTCTCTCGTAATCTGGGTTCTCGGCGGGGCGGAAATATACCTCCTCGGGTTCTCCTTCCACATGCACCTCCCCCTTGTGGGCGCATGTCTCGTTGCCATTTGTTTGGCGCTGGCAGTTGCCTTGCCACAGGCGCCTGGGTACATAGGCGTATTTCACATAGCAGTCCTAAAGTCACTGGATATCTTTGGAATACAAACTACAGCAGCTCAAAGCTATGCCATTGTCTTGTGGGCAATCAGCATCCTTCCTTCCACGCTTATGGGTTTTTTCTTTCTCTGGCGGGAAGGAATTGCCTTCAGTGAGGTAGTAAAACTGGAAGAAGAAATCGCCGAAGGGAAACTGGAGGAAATGGAGGGGATAAAAGAAGACACAAAATAAAATGGTTTGTCTGACTTTATAATAGCTACCGCGATTTAGGAAATATTTTTATGAGGATGATGCCTAAAACAAACCCCCCGATATGCGCCCACCACGCCACACCCCCGCCGTGAGCGGAAGAAATAGATGCAGCCCCGCTAAAGAACTGGATAAGAAACCAAAAACCCAGCACGATGATTGCCGGTAATTCGATCATCTCCCATACAATAAACAGGGGAATAAGAACAAGCACCCGCGCCCTTGGGAAGGTAATCATATAAGCTCCCAGCACCCCGGCTATTGCCCCGCTTGCCCCGACGCAGGGGACTCCGGATTGACTATTAAAATAAACATGCACAACGGCAGACCCAATTCCACAGATAAGATAAAACAGAATGAATTTGAGGCGGCCGAGCCTGTCCTCGATATTATCGCCAAAAATCCATAAATACCACATGTTTCCCAGCAGATGAATGAATCCCCCGTGGAGAAACATGGAACTGAGAAAAGGGAAGTAGGTATTTACAAAAGTGGAACCGGGTATATCTGCGGAATAGTATACCTTTACTGGAATAACGCCGAATTGAAATAGGAAGGAATCCAGTTGGCGCCGCCCTAATGAGAGTTCAAAAAGAAAGACGAGGACGTTTAAAAGAATAATGCTAACGGTAACAAATGGGAAGGTACCAGACGGATTTCGGTCTCGGAGAGGTATCATTTAGTCTTGATGTTCAGGAATTTTATTTAAGGGGCTTTTTGGGCAATATGAATCATAAAAATCCCCCTTAAAAAAGGGGGCAAGGGGGTTGTAAATATCTGGGAAACAACCCCCTGTTTCCCCCTTTGTTAAGGGGGATTATCGTTTACAGAAACTACCACCGAACGGTTTTTGCAAGCACCTTATAATAAGGAAAATTCCTTCCAGGGCATTCTGTCTCTCTGAAATGTCTGTGCATGATTACATTTTCCGAAGGGATATGACACCGGTCCTGGAGATACCCTACTAATGCCGAAAGTGAAGCCATCTGGGCCGCTGTGGGGTAGCTTTCGTTGAAGTTTCCCACAAGGCATATTCCGATGCCGTAATGATTGTATTCCTGAACGCCGGCATGCGCTCCATCTATCTGATTTATCCACCTATTGCCTATCTCAATCTCCCCGTCCCCAGAACCATGACCATTCCCTATCACAAAATGATATCCCAGTCCATTTTCCCAGCCCCTTTTTTCCCGGTGATATTTATCAAATTCAGCGGCGCAGCCGGACGGTGAGGCACTGTGGTGAATAACAACGTATTTCCAGTCCCTTACGAAATAACGGTCCAATTGTCTGATAATGTAAGGTTCTTCTTTTTTGGGGGGCTTCACGTAAGTGACCGGTTTAAATGCCGGCGGGGCATAACAACCGCATAAATAAAAAAAAGCAAGGAAAGACAGGGAAACACAGTATTTCCACCGAAAGCGCACTGGCAACCTCCTGAAACGACGTTCGATTTTTTCATGCAAACCTAATAAGTCCTATCTACACCGGGGAAGTATACCATAAGCGTGTTCTTTGTCAAAAAAAATTTATTTTTATTAGAGAATCACAGGCACAGAGCGACAATAGCACATTATTGATATTTTTGCGCATATTTGAACTATTTTCTGTTTTCCAATAAAAATTCTGAAGCGCACTTATTTAGATTCGCAAATACCATTTTTCTCCTATTGACAGAATATTCAATAATTATTAAGATGAACCAAAAATAATGTAAAGAAGTTCGTGTGATATTTGAATATGGCATATTTTTTGATAATACTAAATTGACCCTTTTAAATGCATAAAGAAATGTGGAAAATTTTAACTTCCTCTTGAAATAACACGATACTATTTTCCGGGTATTTCCAAAACAATAAGATAGAAATTTAGATTCATTAAACTTATCTTTGTAAGCATGATGGAAAAATACCTTAATCAGTGTAGTTTAAAAATTCCCGCCGTTTTTTGGTTTATCCTCGCCTTTCTTTTCCAAATCTCGTTCCTTTCTCCTCAAATTTTTGCCGGGGAAAAGACTGTCGTTATTATTCAAAGCCAACAAATTGCAGCCTATAACGAGGCAATTAAGGGATTTGAAGAAGGATGCAAGGGGAAAAACATCTCCATAAAGTCAATCTATGACCTGAACGGAGATGCGGACGAAGGCAAAAGAATCATCCAAAATATCAAAAACAACAAACGCAAACCCGATCTCATCCTGGCCGTAGGCGTACTTGCTGCAACCCTCGCAAAAGACCAATTCACCGATATTCCCATTATCTTCTGTATGGTTATCAACCATAATCGTTTTAACTTACAGGGCGCCAATATAACGGGCATTTCTTCGGAAGTCTCGGTAGAAGACCAATTCGCTATTCTAAAAGAGCTTCTTGGCGCACACAGGAATGTGGGGGTTATTTATGACCCGATGAAGACCGGCAAAATTGTCTCGGAAGCAGACGCAGTAGCAAAAAGACTGGAATTCAATCTCCTTAAAACAAAAATCACATCGGAAAACGAAGTTGCATCTGCACTGAAAAATATGGTCGGTAAAATCGACGCCCTATGGATGATCCCTGATAGCACGGTAATTACAAAGAATGCACTCACTGTCATCTCAAAAACGGTACTGGAGCACCACCTGCCGACGTTCTGTACCTCCGATGCTATTGTGAAGGCAGGGGCGCTGGTTTCCGTCTCAGCGGATTATACATACACGGGACTTCAGGCAGCGCGAATGGCTCAAACCTTATTGAACAACCCTACAACAACTTCACTCGGTATTAAGCAGCCCGACAAATTAAAATTAACCTTAAATACCCAAACGGCGGAAATAATCGGGGTAAATCTGGCATCCTTTCAAACTCATCCGGATGTAGTTTTATATCCATAGTATTTTTGGTCGGATATCTATATGTTTAGCATTCGTACCAAACTCATCATCTTTATGGGTATGCTGACGATCTTTATCGGAATCCTTAGTTGTCTCTTCTTTTTAATTCATTCAAAAAAGCAGCAGGAAGAGGCGCTGAAAAAATTAGGCACATCCCTTGTCATGCAACTTGCTCAGGACAGCGAAGTCAAGCATGCGCTGAACTATACACAATCGGCATTCCTGGATGCTCCAATCAAAAGAATCCAGGCGCTCGACATGGAAGAGGAAATCAGTTACTATCGTATATCAAACATTAAATCTGTTATAATCGAAGAAAAAGCCTCATGGATAAACACACGGATGAAAGAAATTCCCATGAGACATGACTACCAAAATCCGGCCGTACAGATTACCCATCGCAGGATCACCTCTTCAGGCGAGACCTTTTATGATTTTTCAATCCCTGTTGCCGAAAAACAGACCTTTTCCGAAGAAGCATTTGCCGCACAACTCTTGGGCGAAGTGCCTGCCAAGACAGAGCAAAAGATTTTGGGGTTCGTACAGATCGGTTTATCCCCGCATAAATTGAATGAAAGAATTCACAGGATTATTCTGCGGAGCATTATACCTATGGGGTTGAGTATTGTGCTTGGGGGGATATGCATCACATTCTTTTTCACCAAATACTTCGTTTCTCCCATACGGCACATGGCGGATATCACCCTCGATATCGCCAGGGGAAACCTTACACGCTCGATAGATATCCACTCCAGTGACGAAATTGGGCAGTTGTCCGTAAATTTCAATCAAATGACCCAGGCGCTCAAGGCATCTTATGACGAGAAAGAAAAAATTATGGCACAATTGCGGGAAAATGTGAACAACCTGTCCGACGCAAATAAAGAATTGGTCAAAATCAATGAACAATTGAACGAGGCTCAGGAACGCCTTGTGCGTACGGAAAAATTGGCCGTCGTTGGTAAACTGGCATCGGGCGTTGGGCATGAATTGAGAAATCCGCTGGGGGCCATCAGGAACGCACTTTTTATCATAAAAAAGAAAACCGCAAATACCGGCGGATTAAACAACGACCAGAAGTTTAATCAATTAGTAGAAATCATCGAGAAAGAAACAGACAGGAGCGTAAAAATCGTGAATGACCTCTTGGGATTCTCAAGGACGGCAAAACCCGCAGTGTCTCCCACAAATGTCCGTTCTATTATCGAAGCTTCCCTTTCAAGGCTTAAAATACCCGATAAAATTAATAAAGTCGTTCAAGTGGAAGATGCCCTGCCATTAGTGCCCGTTGACGCAAGCCAAATCGAACAGGTATTCATCAATCTTATTCAAAATGCCATGGATGCCATGCCCAGCGGCGGTTGGTTAACTATCCGGGCGCAAAAGGAAAACAACTTTTTGGCGGTCACGATAACCGACACAGGATACGGCATACCTGATACTATCAAAAATAAAATATTTGACCCCCTGTTCACCACAAAACCCAAAGGGATTGGGCTGGGACTGGCCATCAGTTCCAACATCATTCAAAGGCACGAAGGAACTATTGATTTAAAGAGCAAAGTAGGAGAGGGCGCCAGCTTTATCATTAAATTACCCATCACTAAAACGTAGAGGATAAAAATGACACCTGAAATACCAAGTAAAATCCGCATCATGCTGGTGGATGACGATACCTCAATCCTGCAAACTACAGCCACGATACTGGAAGAAGAAGGATACGACGTCCTGTCCTGCAGTGGGGGAAAAGAGGCGGTTGATAAATTTAACGACACTATCTTTTGCGTCATTCTGGATATTAATATGCCAGACATGTCCGGGCTGGACGTCTTTGAGATTCTCAAATCCAAAAATCAATACATCCCCATCATCTTTCACACGGGCTATGATGAAAGGGAAAAGAGGATCGATATCCGCAAGCACTTTCGGCCACACGCCTACGTGGTTAAGGGGAGCGATCCTGAGCAACTCCTCGATACGGTTGCAGGCGCAGCAGAATCATACAGGAATATTGTAGAAAACGTTAAACTCAATGAAACCCTCAGTGAGCGAAATAAACTAATCGAAGAATTCAATCACTCCCTGGAAGACAAGGTCACAAAGCAGGTAGAAGAAATTCAAAGGACGAGCCGTTTGAAAAGATACGTCTCTCCGCAAATTGCCGAAAGCATCATCTCCAACGGAAGCGATAAATACCTGATTAATGCCCGAAAATTACTGACCATATGCTTTGCCGACCTGAAAGGATTTACGGAGGCATCTGAAAGTATGGAGCCGGAAGACACCATAAATTTATTAAACGAATATTTCACGGAAATGACCAAAATTATTTTCACCTACGAAGGCACCCTTGACAAATTTATTGGGGACGGTATCCTCGTCTTTTTCGGCGATCCTATCTATTTTGACGACCATGCCGAGAGGGCTGTAAGGATGGCCATAAATATGCGTAACAAAACACAGGAACTCCAAAAACATTGGCTCGATCACGGATGTAATATCGATATATGTTTTGGCATAAATACCGGATACGCTACGGTAGGAAATATTGGTTCTGCAACCCAGTTAAGTTACACTGTCATAGGACATCAGGTAAACGTTGCCCATAGATTACAACTGGAGGCGAAGGCAGGCCAGATTTTGATTACCCCGCGGACATTGAACGAAATAAAAAATATAAAACTGGAAACAGAAGAAATTAAAAATGTGAAACTAAAGGGCGTTAATAAACCCACCAATGTCTACAATGTGCTGCGGTACGCCACGTAATGGAATCATGAAGCTCAAAGTACACAGAGAATAACCAACCCGAACGAGTCGAAATCCGTAGCGCGGGTGGTTTATCCCCCGCTTGCCGACCACAAGGGATCGGCGCTACGTTTTTTTGACAAAAAATGTCAAAATACTTTTTCTAAAATACTAAATTGTTACGAAACTTCAATATACAACTGGACTCCAGGCACAGAAGCCTTCAACTCTTCGGCCTTTTAACCTTTATCAGGTTCTCCGCTTAAACGATTACAATTTCTTCCTATTAAGTCCATCAGATTGCTTGCTATGTCCTGCCTGGTCTCGCATCCCGCCTCTACCTCTTTATTTGAATTAATTAGATAGGCACGGTGTTTATCCCCTGCAATTTCATTTTGATTATTGGCTACGACTAAATCCGCCCTGCTTTCAATCATGGATGCATACGCCCTCTCGACAAGTTCCTCTTTCGATAAGCCCACCTCTAATTTAAAACCTATTAAAAAGGCACGCGGCCATAAAGCCCTTATTTGCTTTATAACCTTTGGCGTTCTTCGCAAAGTTATCGTCAATGTATCTTTATTCGAGGCTATTTTGCCATCACTCTGTTTTTCCGGGGAATAATCAAGCACCGCCATAGCATGCACAATGGCATCGAATGCCTTACCTTTCAGTTTTTCCTGAATCGCCATCAGTAGGTCATCAATCGTTTCTGTCTCAATAAGCGTAAGCCGGCTGGCGCAGTCTTTACCTAGCAAAGCAATATCTGGAATAATACTTCCCGTTCCATAAACAAAAGTTACGCAGGCATCTCTTTTAAGGGCTTCAGTTGCAATCGTAACACCCAGTTTTCCCGTGGATTTATTACTAATATACCTCACGGCGTCTATATAGCCTCTCGTTGGCCCGGAGGTTATCAAAATGTTTTTACCTTTTAAACTCCCCATGTCTCTTACACCTTTCTGACATTAAATTAAGATGCCTTCGGTAGCAATTTTTCTTTTTTATGCGCCGAAACGTTATGTAGGGGCAGGTTTGAAACCTGCCCCTACATTGAAATTCCGAACGTTTAATTATGATAACAGCCATATTGAAAAGATACAATTCATATTTTTATACTATACACGGCAATATAATCGGATATAAAGTATTTAAAGGCTTTTCCTTGACCCTGAACCAGTTTAGCAGTAATATTGCTAAACCAGCTAGATGAGAACTTCTGGAATTCGCACAGACAGACCGAAGGGAAATATTCAGATGAAAGAACCTAACTCCCTGTTTTTGCCAGAAAATTCACTTGGTATTGTTACCGACTTATACCAGCTTACCATGGCAGCCGGATACTTCGAACAGCGCAAGCAGGATGTTGCAACCTTCGAATTATCCGTCCGTCACCTGCCTAAAAACCGTTCTTATCTCATTGCAGCGGGACTGGAGCAGGCGCTGCACTACCTTACCCACATTGCGTTTCCAGAAGATACTATTCAATATTTAAGACAGTTACCCATCTTTGACCACGTAAGTAACAAATTCTTTGAATATCTAAAGACTTTTCGTTTCAGCGGCATTGTCCACGCCATGCCTGAAGGAACTATTGTCTTTGCAGAAGAACCCATACTTCGGGTCACCGCGCCCATTATAGCAACACAGATTGTGGAAACGTATCTTCTTTCTATCATAAACTTCCAGACATCGATAGCAACCAAGGCGTCAAGGGTCGTATATGCAGCAAAAGGACACGAGGTAATTGATTTTGGCACGCGTCGCGCCCATGGTCCGCAGGCCGGGGTTCTGGCCGCAAGATCAAGTTTTATAGGGGGATGCAAAGGTACTTCCAATGTTTTTGCAGCTTACAAACTTGGCATTCCAGCCGTAGGAACTATCGCACATTCATGGGTAATGGCATTTGAAAACGAACAAGACTCATTCCGCAAATTCCACGAAATATTTCCCGATAATACCGTCCTGCTTATTGATACTTACGATACCCTGGCTGGCGCCAGGCATGCGGCTTTGATCGGCAAGAAATTGAAAGGTGTCCGTATTGACAGCGGAGATTTATTGAAACTGAGCAATGAAGTGCGAAAAATTCTCGATGCCAAAGGATTACACCACGTCAGGATAGTTGCCAGCGGAGATTTGAATGAAGACCGTATCGGTGATTTGCTACAAAATGGCGCACCCATTGATTCCTTTGGCGTGGGCACTGAGATGGTCACCTCCAAAGACGCCCCGGCCCTGGGCGGCATCTATAAGTTAGTTGAGCGGGAATACGGCGGGAAGTCAATCCCTGTAATGAAATTCAGCGAGGACAAACTCACGTACCCGTGCAGAAAACAGGTATACCGCACTACTGATAGAGAAGGAAATTTCACTGGGGATACCATTGGACTTGAAGGTGAAACGATAGAAGGAACTCCTCTTTTATTACCTGTTATAAAAGAAGGTAAGATATGTTACGACCTGCCAACTATACAGGAAATCCAGCGCACTGCATCAGATGGCCTCGCACACCTTGCAGAACCCTTTAAACGCCTGAAGGACGCCAAAACCTATCATGTTATTAAAAGCAAGGGACTGGAGGCAAAAAGACAGGAGGTCGAAAAGCTGCTGAGAAATATCAATATAACGTAAAATTTATTTGCTAAAGACACACTTACATATTAAATTAAAAATATGAAAATCGCACTGGCTCAGATTAATCCCACCATAGGTGACTTTCAAAGGAATGCGGAAAAAATCTGTTCGTTCATTGACCGTGCTAAGAGCCGGGGCGCCGATCTTGTCATCTTTCCGGAATTGGCCGTTACGGGTTATCCACCGAAGGACTTTCTGGATATTCCTGCATTTATCGATGAAAATCTAAAGTATTTAGGTATAGTAGCCCGCTGCGTATCCGGTATTTCCGCCATTGTGGGCTTTGTGGATAAAAACACACGGCCACAGGGCAAGCTTGTCCACAATGCCGCCGCTTTCATCCAGGACAAGAAGATTGTTTCTGTCCACCACAAGTCACTCCTGCCAACCTATGATGTATTTGATGAATGCCGTTACTTTGAACCTGCACATGCTATTTCTCCGGTAAAATTCATGGACTACACATTGGGCATATCTATTTGTGAGGATATCTGGAACGATGAAGAATTCTGGACTCGCCCTTTATATGAAATAGACCCCATAGAAAACCTGATTTCTAACGGGGCTAATATCATCATCAATATCTCCTCATCGCCCTTTGCCGTTGGGAAACATGACAAGATAAGACTGCGCATGCTTACCCATGATGCCGTCAAATACAAAGTTCCCTTTATATATGTAAATCAGGTGGGTGGAAATGACGACCTCGTCTTCGATGGAAACAGCACCGTAATAAATGCCCAGGGCAAGCTTATTGCGCAGGCGGCTGCATTTGAAGAAGACCTGATTGTAGTCGATCTCGAAAATCCCGCAGTACAATTGCAACCTAAGGTATGCACCCCTGTCGAAACCGTCCACAGGGCATTGCTCGTCGGACTGCAGGATTATGTAAAAAAGTGCGGTTTTAAAAAAGTGGTCATCGGCTTCAGCGGAGGTATCGATTCTGCCGTCACCGCCGCTCTGGCTGTGCAATCACTGGGTAATGATAATGTCACAGGCGTGCTCATGCCGTCACAATTTTCTTCACAGGGCAGTATTGATGACGCGATAATGCTTGCCAGAAATCTGGGAATTGCCCATAAAATTATACCGATTAAAGATGTATTTGAAACATACCGGAACACCCTGAAATCAGAGTTTAAAGGGCTTCCGTTCGATATTACCGAAGAAAACCTGCAGGCGCGCATCCGGGGTAATATTCTCATGGCGCTCTCCAACAAGTACGGATACCTTGTCCTGACTACCGGCAACAAATCAGAACTGGCCGTCGGCTATTGCACCCTCTACGGAGATATGAGCGGCGGACTGGCATTAATCTCGGACGTTCCCAAGACAATGGTGTATGAACTGGCCGGATACATAAATCGGGAAAAAGAAATTATTCCACAGAATTCAATTGATAAACCCCCTTCTGCTGAATTAAAACCTAATCAATTCGACCAGGATACCCTGCCCCCTTATGATATCCTGGATGGAATACTGAAGGCTTATGTGGAAGATGCAAAGGGTATTGATGAAATCATCCGAATGGGATTTGACGAAAAGATCGTGCGTGAGATCATCAGGAAGGTAAACAGAAACGAATACAAACGGCAGCAGGCGGCGCCGGGTATAAAAGTGACGTCCAAGGCATTCGGCTCCGGAAGGCGAATGCCCATTGCCCATAATTTTATGTGTGAATGAGAATTTTACCAGTATTGTCCGGTTAGGAATTTGCATGTACCGGCTTTTGTCATACCCGAATGCTTTTGTCGGGTATCCAGAGGCTCGTTCATCCTGGATTCCCGCTAAAAACATGCGGGAATGACAGCTTTAGAGCAATAAAACAAAACGTGCAAATTCCTAACCGGACAATGCTGGAATTTTGCAGTTTATAAGATGCTGGGATTGAAAAATAATTCATTTTGCGTCTTTGAGACTTTGTGGCATAATCTTAAATTATGCCTTGGATTCCCACTTTCGTGAGAATGACAGAAAGCGCAACCGGGGAGGCTGCGCTACCGGTTTGGAATTTTTAAACATTACATTACTACCATGATGACCTTTCAGGAAATTATCTTAAAACTACAAAACTACTGGGCAGATTATGGCTGTGTGATATGGCAG